>NZ_JAIUKE010000686.1 GCF_020176795.1 Streptomyces sp. 8L | reverse complement strand
CCTGCCCCTATTAGCGATCTACCGGCGCCTTCCGGCCCGGTGACACCACCCCCCGGGTCATGGTCGACAGGGGGACATAGTCATGCCGGGCCAGAAGGCCGGGAGCCTCATGATCAAGGCCGTCTAGAAGGTAACGGGGGCGTCGGGGGAGTTGTCCTCGACGTCGACGTCACCCTTTCGGGTGGTCTTCGCTTGTCCGGTTCCGGCTGTCCCGAACGCCGGAAGAGGCCTGCCGCGGCTGCCTGTTGTGGCGTTCGGCGTCCGCTGTGAAGAGGGTGAACACCCTGGTCGTACGGGTTTGTTCACCGCCTCGTTCCTTCACTCCCCTGGGTGATCTTTCGAGCACGCATAGTCCGTTCGGACCATTCAAGATTGGGCACGAAGGGGGTGTTGCCGCGTGCCCGCCGCCCGTAACGTCCTCAACTGGCAGCGGTGAATATGCCGCTTCCGCCGTGGGGGAGCCTCGATTCGGGAGAGGACGGCGCCGGCATGGGCTGGGTTACCGACTGGAGTGCGCAGGCAGCCTGTCGCACTACCGATCCGGATGAACTGTTCGTTCAAGGTGCAGCGCAGAACAGGGCCAAGGCGGTGTGCACCGGGTGTCCGGTGCGTACGGAGTGCCTGGCCGACGCGCTCGACAACCGTGTGGAGTTCGGCGTGTGGGGCGGGATGACGGAGCGGGAGCGCCGTGCGCTGCTCCGCAGGCGCCCGACGGTCACCTCGTGGCGGCGCCTGCTGGAGACGGCGCGCACGGAGTACGAGCGGAGCGCGGGCCTGCTTCCCGCCGGGCTTGAGGGTGACGACGACTTCGAGACATACGCCGCGGTCGGCTGACGCGGCGGAGTCCGGCCACCGGCCACCGTGGGCGCTGTGGCGTGTGGCGTGTGGCGTACGGCCTCGGCCGCCGTCGCGAGCAGATGTCCCGCTGACGGGACGGGACGTGATGGACGGGGCTGACCGGACGGGACGTGACGGACAGGGCTGACCGCCGCTGACAGGCCGCCGCCGCTGACGTGGCTGAGCGCCGCTGATGAAGCCGACCGCCGCTGACCAGGCCGGTCGTCAGCGCGTGCGGGCATCCGTGCGGCGAGGCGGGCTCGCGTGCGGGTACGGGTCCGATGTCAGGCCGATGTGTCCGCTGCCGCCAGACGGTCGCCCACTGCCCTGAGGCCGACCAGGTCGTGCACATCGCCGGGCAGCGCGGGGACGGCGATGACCGCCACCTCCGGGTGGAGCGCCGTGAAGCGGTCCCGGGTGCGCTGCTCGCGCGCGATCACGTGCATACGATCCGCGTGCAGACGCAGCAGACCCGCTGTCAGTTGTTCCACGCTTGTGACAGTGTCCGCCGTTGATGAATCGGAACTGTCGGGCGAAACGGGCGAATCGCCCTGGTGGGCGTCCGGGGATTCGGGGTGCTCGGACGGCCCGGTGGCCTCGGGAGAGGAAGCGGTGCCGGGGGCGGCCGCGCTGTTGGTCGCGCCGCGGGGGGTGGCGCCAGAGACACCATTCCCGGGCTCCTGATCCACAATGCCGGTCTCTTCAAGATTTTCCGCGGCGGCCCGTGCCCGGTCCGCGGACAGCCTGCGCGCGCCGCTGTCGTGCACCCGGTTGAGGACCAGGCCCGCGAGCGGCATCCGCTCCGCCGCCAACCGCCTTACGAAATAGGCGGCTTCGCGCAGCGCGTCCCGTTCGGGCGCCGCGACCACGAGGAACGCCGTGCCCGGCGCCTGGAGCAGCCGGTACGTCGCGTCCGCGCGAGTGCGGAAGCCGCCGAACATCGTGTCCATCGCCGCCACGAACGTCTGCACGTCGTTGAGGAACTGCCCGCCGAGCAGTTTGCCCAGCGTGCCCGTCATCATGGACATACCGACGTTGAGGAACTTCATCCCCGCCCGGCCGCCGACCTTCGCGGGGGCCATCAGCAGCCGGATGAACTTTCCGTCCAGGAACGAGCCGAGGCGCTTCGGCGCGTCGAGGAAGTCCAGCGCCGAGCGCGAGGGCGGGGTGTCGACGACGATCAGGTCCCACTCGTCGCGAGCCCGCAGCTGGCCCAGCTTCTCCATGGCCATGTACTCCTGCGTACCGGCGAACCCGGCCGACAGGGACTGGTAGAACGGGTTCTCCAGGATGGCGCGGGCCCGTGCCTTGTCCGCGTGCGACTCGACGATCTCGTCGAACGTCCGCTTCATGTCCAGCATCATCGCGTGCAGTTCGCCGGGGCCCTCGACGCCCTTGACCTGGCGTGGGGTGTTGTCGAGCGAGTCGATTCCCATGGACTGCGCGAGGCGCCGCGCCGGATCGATGGTCAGGACGACCACCTTGCGCCCGCGCTCCGCGGCCCGCACACCGAGCGCCGCGGCGGTCGTGGTCTTGCCGACGCCGCCGGAACCGCAGCAGACGATGATGCGGGTGGCCCGGTCGTCCAGCAGCGCGTCCACGTCGAGGGCGGGCGTGTCCGACGGGAGCCCGGCCCGCTCCGGCGAGGGTTCCGCCCGGCCGCGCGTACGGCCGCGCGCGGCGCCGGTGCCGGAGCCCGTGGCGGAGCTCGTGCCGGCACCGGCGGCCCCGATGGCGTCGTCGTCCCCGTCGCTATCGATGTCGGCACCGATATCGATGTCGAGGTCGGCGTCGGGGTCAGCGGGGAGGCCGCTGCCGGCCTCATCGCCGTCGTCCCGCTGCGCGCCGGGGCCCTGGGCCTTGCTCATGCGAAAGCCTTTCCGAGCTGTCGAAGCTCCCTGGCCAGCTGGTACAGCCCCGCGAGATCCATGCCCTCGCCGAGCAGGGGCAGTTCGTACCGGGGGACGCCGATGCCCTCCAGCACGGCACGCTGCTCGCGCTCCAGCTCCACCCGCTGCGCGTGCTCGGCGGCCTGGTCGAGCAGCGGGCCCACCAGCTTCGTGGGCGCGGTGAGCCCCGCCGACGACAGCACCTTCGTGATCTCCTTGCGGCGGTCGCCGCCCGCGGCCCGTACCGCCGCCTCGTCCAGCAGATGCGGGCGGACCATGTTGACGATCACGTTGCCCACCGGCAGCTCCGCCGCTCGCAGCTCCGCGACGCCGTCCGCCGTCTCCTGGACGGGCATCTCCTCCAGCTGCGTCACGAGATGCACCGCGGTCTCGCGCGACTTGAGGACGCGCATCACCGCCTGAGCCTGATTGTGTATGGGGCCGATCTTCGCGAGCCCCGCCACCTCGTAGTTCACATTGAGGAAGCGTGTGATGCGGCCGGTGGGCGGCGCGTCCATCACCACGTAGTCGTAGGCGAACCTGCCGCTCCTGTCGCGCCGGCGCACGGCCTCGCACGCCTTGCCCGTCAGCAGGACGTCGCGGACGCCGGGGGCGATGGTCGTCGCGAAGTCGATCGCGCCCAGCTTGTTCAGCGCGCGGCCGGCGCTGCCCAGCTTGTAGAACATCTGGAGGTAGTCGAGGAGGGCCCGCTCCGCGTCGATGGCCAGCGCGAAGACCTCGCCGCCGCCGGACGCCACGGCGATCTTCCGCTCCTCGTACGGCAGCGCCTCCGTCTCGAAGAGCTGCGCGATGCCCTGCCTGCCCTCGACCTCGACGAGGAGGGTGCGCTTCCCCTCCGTCGCGAGGGCGAGCGCGAGCGCGGCGGCCACCGTCGTCTTACCGGTACCGCCCTTGCCGCTGACGACCTGGAGCCTGCTCACGTATTCGAGCCTAACCAGTCGGGTCCCGCAGTACGCACCAGGCCGCCCCTGGGGTTTCTCGGGGGCTCCCTGAGGTTGCGACTACAGTCGCCCCATGACCAAGTGGGAATACGCCACCGTGCCGCTTCTCGTGCACGCGACCAAGCAGATCCTGGACACCTGGGGCGAGGACGGCTGGGAGCTCGTCCAGGTCGTGCCGGGCCCCAACAACCCCGAGCAGCTCGTGGCCTACCTGAAGCGGGAGAAGAGCGCGTGAGCGGCATCGTCCGCGATCGCCGAGCGGGGACTGACCCTGCCGGAGGTCGCGCCGCCACTCGCCGCGTACAAACCCGCCGTACGCAGCGGCGCGTACGTCTACACGGCGGGTCAGCTGCCGCTGGTGGACGGCAAACTCGCCCTGACCGGCAAGGTGGGTGCCGAGGTCACCGCGGAGGAGGCCAAGGAACTGGCCGCCACCTGCGCGCTGAACGCCCTCGCCGCCGTGAAATCCGTCACGGGCGACCTCGACCGCATCGCACGCGTGGTCAAGGTCGTGGGTTACGTGGCCTCCGCCGCGGACTTCACCGGCCAGCCCGGCGTGATCAACGGCGCCAGCGAGCTGTTCGCGCAGGTCCTCGGTGACAAGGGCGTGCACGCGCGCAGCGCGGTGGGCGTCGCGGTGCTGCCGCTGGACGCTCCGGTCGAGGTCGAGATCCAGGTGGAACTGACCGAGGACTGAGCCGTCGGCCCGTCCCGAGGGCCCGGCCTCTCCCGAGGGCCCGGCCCATCCTGAGGGCCCGGCCTCTCCCGAGGGGCCCGGCCTCGCAGGTCCGGTCCAGCAGACCCGACCGACCGGGGGGGGGGGGCCGGCCCGGGGGGGGGCGGGCGGCGGCGGCCCGTTCGAGCGGGAGCGGCACGTATGGCTCGGTCTGCACGCGGCGGCGACCAAGAGCCTGGGTCAGG
>NZ_JAIUKE010000685.1 GCF_020176795.1 Streptomyces sp. 8L | reverse complement strand
CCCCGGCCCCCTGTCCCGTCCTTCCGGAAGGAGACCCACCATGCCCCGATCCGAGATGTGGAGCGGCGCCGAGCGGCGCCGGTTCGTCGACGACGGTGTCCTCATACGCCGTGGTCTGGTCCACGGCACAGTCCTGTCCCGGGCCCGTGACCTCGTCGGCCGCTGGCAGGCCGAGGCGTACGACCCGTCGCGGCTCATCGCCTACACCAACCGCAGCTTCGCCCCGGAGCTGGACGAGCACCCCGCCCTTCTCGCCCTCTACCACCGCAGTGGGCTGGTGGAGCTGGCCGGAGATCTGCTGCGGCCCGCGAGGACCGCTCCGGTCACCCGGGCGCAGATCCAGATCCGGCTGCCGTACGGCGCTGAGCAGCCGGTGAAGCGGATGCATGTCGACGGCGTTTCCTGCCCCCATCTGGAACCGTCCGACCTGCGTACGTTCACCTTCATCGTCGGCGTCGTCCTGGACGGCAGCGCCACCGCGGACGCCGGCGCTCTGCACTACGTGCCCGGCGGGCACCACAGGATGGCCCGCTACTTCGCCACGGACTGGGTCCTGGGGCAGCCGGCTCAGACCCCCGACGACATCGATGATCAGAACGGCATTGCCTTCACCGCCGAGCCTGGCGACGTGGTCGTGATGCACCACCTCCTCCCGCACCGGGTCGGCATCAACATCAGCGGCACACCGAGGGTGATGGCGTACTTCCGCGTTCAACACGCCCAACACCCCGACCTCGCCCTGGCTGCCCTGTCGGACCCGTGGCGGGAGTACCCGACGTTCGCCGACCTCGCCCGCCCCGGCATCGCGTGAGGGGGCGGAGCACCGTGGATGTTCTCACCCCCGACCAGCTCCCCGCCGCCGTCCGGCTCCTGGCCGCCGGGCAGGTGGTCGCCGTGCCCACTCCGCGCTGGTACATGCTGTGTGCCCGCGTCGCTGACCCGGCCGCCACGGACGCGGTCTTCCGCGCCAAGCAGCGTCCGAGCACCAAGTCTTTGCTGCTCCTGCTCGACTCCCCGGCCACGGCCGAGGTCCTGTTCGACCTGAGCGTCGACGCTCGCCTGCTTGCCGGAGCCCTGTGGCCGGGGGAGCTCGGGCTGCGCCTTCCGTGGAAGCCAGGCGCGAAGACCGTCGCGGCGGTCGGTTCCCCGGCGCTCGCCGGATGCCCCGACGGGATGCTGGGCCGCCTCGTCGGCCTGGCCCGCGAACCGCTCGCCGCCGCCGTGTGCAGCATCTCCACCCCCGCCGCCGACGAGAGAGACCACCCGGCGCTCACCGCCGCCCAGGTCGCCGTCTTCGAGCGGACCGCCAAGGCCGGGATCGCCGCGGTCGTTGACGGCGGGATCTGCCCGCATGGCCGGCACATGACCATCGTCGACTGCCCTGCGGACGCCCCGGCCCGCCTGGAGCGGGAGGGCACCGTCCATGCCCGCGCCGTCGAAGTCGCCCTCACCCCGTCGGGAGGACCGCATGTGGGCTGACCTCGCCCGCCGAACCAACTGCTTGGTGCCCGACGCATCGGTGGCCGCCGTCGCCGACGCGCTCGACTACCTCTCCCTCGCCCAGCTCTATCTGCGCGACAACCCGCTCCTGGCCCGGCCCCTGGCCCCGGCCGACATCAAGCCCCGGCCGGCCGGGCACTGGGGGGTCTGCCCGCCCGTCAACCGGATGCTCGCCGCCCTGGGCCCGCTCCAGACAGCCGTCCCCGACGGCCACGACCTACATGTCCTGCACGGCGCCGGGCACGCCGGGCCCTCCGCCCTCGCCCACGCCTACCTCACCGGCCGACTCGGCAACGCCCACCCCGACCTGTCCCTTGGCGAGGCCGGCCTGCGCGAACTCGTCTCCGGCTTCCCCCGCGCCGACATCGGCGGGGAGATCACCCCGATGATCCCCGGCCACTTGCTCACCGGAGGCCAGCTCGGGGCCGCCCTCGCGATCGGCCAGGGCACCGTCCTCGACGCACCCCACCGGCTGTCGGTGGTCCTGATCGGCGACGGCGAGTGCGAGACCGGGACGACCGCCGCCTCCTGGCTCGCCACCCGCGCGCTGCACGGCACGGGCGAGCACGGCACCGTCCTGCCCGTCGTTCTGCTCAACGGGCTGCGCATGGGTGGCCCGAGCTTGCTGTCCACCCTGAGCCGCGCCGAACTCACCGTCTATTTCACCGGCCTCGGCCACCGGCCCGTTTACAGCGACGGCCTCGACACCGGCCAGCTCCGCCAGGCTCTCAAGGAAGCGCTCGGCGCCGCCCAGCCCCTGGGCACCCCGGGGCCCTCCAGCGTCTTGGTGCTCACCCTGGACAAGGGCCACGGTGCGCCTGGCCGCCTCGTCGGCACCCCTGCGGTCCACAAGACGCCGCTGCGGGACCCGTCCGGCGTGCCCGCCGAGTTCGACGCGCTCGCCGACTGGCTGGCCTCCTACCAGCCCGCCCAGCTCTTCACCCCCGGCGGCCGGCCCCGGCCGCACCTACTGCCCGCGCTCCCGCTACCCCGGCCCGAGCCCGGCAGTCTCCCGGCGCCGCGCGGCTGCGTCGCCGCCTCCGCCCAAGTCGCCGCCCACGCCGCCGGGCGTCCGTTCGCGCAGGTGGTACCCGAGATCCTACGGACCCGCGCCGAGCAGGAACCGTTCCGCGTGTTCAGCCCCGACGAGCTGTCCTCCAACCGCCTCGACCTCACCGACGAGCACGGACGCCCAGCGCCGTGGGTAGTGGAGGTCCTCAACGAGGAACTGTGCCACGCCTGGGCCCAGGGCTACACCGAGACCGGACGGCACGCCCTCGTCGCCACCTACGAGGCGTTCGCACCGATCACCCTCAGCCTCATCCAGCAGCAACTCAAGCACCGATCCGTGCGCCGGCACGCCGGGCTCGCCCCGCTGCCCAGCATGGTCTACCTCCTGACCAGCCTGGGCTGGCACAACACCTTCACCCACCAAAACCCCAGCCTCACCACAGCACTTCTGGCCGACGGCGACCCCACGCTCCACGTCCTCACCCCCGCCGACCCAGCGCGCACCGCCGCCGCCCTCACCTTCGCCCTGCGCAAGCTCGACCGGTGCACGATCATCGTCGCCGGCAAGCACACGAACCTCCACCAGCCGTTGGAGACCCTCGACGAGGAACTGCGGCACGGCATCGCGATCTGGCCCCACCTGACCCACCCCGGCCACGACGAACCCGACCTGATCCTCGCCTCCGCCGGCGACCTGCCCGCCAAGGCGCTGACCACCCTCGCCCGGCGGCTTCGCGCCGAACGCCCCGGCCTACGCCTGCGGTACGTCCACATCCACGACCTCACGGCCCTCGCCGAGGACGGCACCCGCCCCCTCGCCCTCGCCCCGGACACGTTCGCCCGCCACTTCGGCACCCAGGCGCCCATCCTCCTGGCCACCAGCGGACACCCCGCCGACATCCACGCTCTCCTCGGCTGCCGCCACCCCGGACCCCGGCTCACCGTCCTCGGCTACCACGACCCCGGCCGCCCTGTCTCCCAGGAACACCTCCGCCGACTCTGCGGCCTCGACGACGCCAGCCTGTGGAAGCTCGCCACGATGCATACCGCCACCTCAAAGGAGATACCGGCATGAACACCGCGCCTCCGCTCGCCGCCTCCAACGCTGACGCCATCGACGTCTTCGAACGCGACGGGTACGCGATCATCCGAAATGCGATCACCCCGGGCCTCCGCGATCGGCTCCTGGCCTCCGCCGAGAAGCTGCTGGCGAGCGACATGACCCAGGGCCGCGACCGAGGGGGCGACGGCAAGGACGGCTTCCGTGGATGCCTCAACCTCGACCCCGTGTTTCTCCCGCTCCTCGCCAATCCGGCCGTCCTTCCCATCGTCGTCCAGCTCCTCAGCCCTAACATCCACCTGCTCTCCGCGCACCTCATCGCCCTGCCCAGCGGTCCGCCCCGCACCATTCGCATCCCGGAACGCCATGGCTGGCATCGGGACATGTACGGCGTCACCGCCGACCTCGGTTTCCCCCACACTCCCCGCATGGCCATCAAGGCAGCCCACTACCTCACCCCCGTCACACCCAACTGCGGGCTGACTATGTTCCTCCCCGGCAGCCACCGCTTCACCGAAGAACCCGTCGTCCCCGTCGGCGCCATCAACCCGCCCGGCGCTGTTACCCCCGATATCACCGGTGCCGACGCAGTCCTCTTCGAGAATCGCACCTGGCACACCGGAGGCATCAACCTCTCTGACCAGCCCCGCATCGCCCTAATGCTCCAATACGGATACCGCTGGCTCCAACCCGTCGACGACCCAGCCGCCGAACTCCGGACAGACCCCGCTGTCACTCCGGTCGAGCAGCAACTCCTGGGCCTGCCCGACCGCCACCCGGACGGATCACTCGCCAAGGGCAGTGGAGCATCACCTATCCGTTCCTGGTGGGGGACTTATTCGATGACCTCCCAATCGAATAGACAGCACTGACCTGGCGTCAAGGGATCTGCTCGCCCAGAACCCCGTCAAGAGTGCTGTTCGAATCAGATGTAGCCATTCGGAAATCGCATTTGGTTCCCCTAATACTCCAGCAGTACTTTGAGGCTTGACCTGGGTGAATGTCGAGCGGTGGGAGTGTAGCGGGACGGTTCATGGTCA
>NZ_JAIUKE010000684.1:4303-4611 GCF_020176795.1 Streptomyces sp. 8L | reverse complement strand
CCGCAGCACCACACGCCGCCCGCCCCTGGCAGGCACCGCGGGACGCCGGACGTCCCCGTGCGGACCAGCTCGTACGTCCCGCCGGCACCGCAGCTCGCCCAGCTCGCCCACACCGGCGCCGACGCGAACCTCCTCGCCGCCGCGGGCCTGAGCGCCGGCCTCCTGCTCGGCGGCGGCATCCTCTACCGCCGCGGCCCCCCCCCCCCCCGCGCCCCCCCCCCCCCCCCCGCCGGCCCCCCCCCCGGGGGGGCCCGGCCCCCCCCCCCCCCCCCCCCCCGGGGGGGGCCGGGGGCCCCGCGGGGGGGGGG
>NZ_JAIUKE010000684.1:0-4294 GCF_020176795.1 Streptomyces sp. 8L | reverse complement strand
CCCCCGCCCCCGCCGCGGCCCGTCCCCCGGCGCGGTCGCCCCCGCCACACCGCACCACCCGTCCCGCGGGGAGGCCGGGAGAGCCCGTCGGCTCTTCCGGCCTCCCTGTGTCCGCACCTCAGGGAGTGGCCCCCGCGGGCCGCCCCCGCACCGGCAGCTTCTCCGCCGCGGCGCGCTGGCCGACCAGTCCCGGCGAGCCGCCGGGCGTGCCCAGCCGCCGCCGCACCCCGCGCACGAGGTGCTCCGCCGTGTACGTCGCGCCGTACACGAACCGCATCGACGGGCCGAACGACGGCGCGCTCAGCAGCCCCGCGAGGAACAGCCCCGGGTACGACGACTCGAAGCAGCGGCTCGCCTCGGGGCCGCCGCTGCCGCCGACCGTGGCGAGTCCGTCGCGCACTTCCGGTGCGAGCAGGCCGAGCCGGTCGAGCGTCGGTGTGAAGCCGGTCGCCGCGACGACATGGTCCGTCTCCACCGTGGAGACGGCGCCGCCCCGGCCGCCGAGGACGAGCCTGACCCGGCCGCCCGCGGGCGTCGCGGAGGCGATGTGCTCGCCGAGCCGCACCCGTACGGCCCCCTCGAAGCGTTCCCGCAGCCACCAGGCGCCGGCCGGGCCGAGCGCCGAGGTGAACACCCGGGCCCGGGTGGCGGCGGGCAGCCGCCGGAAGGCGCCGGGGGCCTCCGCGTACAGCCAGTTCTTCCAGCCGCAGCCGAGGCCGGTGTGCGGGCCGCGGGCCCGCGCGTGCACCGGGCGCCGGAGCGGCGGCGGCACCGTGTTCCAGGACAGGGCCGCCGAGCGCGCCACCACCCTGACGGACGTCCCCTGTTCCGCGAGGAGCGCGGCCGTCTCCAGCGCGGCCTGCCCCGCGCCGACCACGGTCACGTCGCGGCCCTCGAAGCACGTCAGGTCCGCGTGGTGGCTGCTGTGCGAGGCCAGTTCCCGCGGGAGGCCGCGCAGCGCGTCCGGGACGTCGATGAACGGCATGACACCGATCGCGAGCACGACCGTGCGGGTGACGACCGGTTCGCCGTCGCCCGTCGTGACCACGAAGCCGCCGGGCCCCGGACGTACGGACACCACGTCGCGCTCGTCGACCGGCGGCGCGGCGCGGCCCGCGAACCACAGCCCGTACGCGGCGAAGAACCGCACCGGCACCGGGACGCCGTGCCGGGCGGGGACGCCCCGCGTCCCGGCGTACGCGGCGAGGGTGTGCGCGGCGTCGGGGTCGGAGAGGTTCGACGCCCACGGCTCGGACTTGAGGAACATGCCGGGCGGCATGTGGTCGAGCCAGGACGCCATCGGCCTGCCGAAGATCTTCACGTCGAGACCGGCACGGGCCGCGTGCGCCGCGACGGACAGGCCGTAGGGCCCTGCGCCCACAACTACCAGGTCGTACATGGGGGGTACCACTCTCTGTGTGTCGTTCGTCGGGTGGCGGTCGTCGTCGGACGGCCGGCGCCGGGTGCTCGTCGTCACGAGGCCGTCGCCACGGGGTCGTCGTCGCGGGCAGGACGGGGCACGGCGGCTGCCGGGGCCCCGGTACGGGCGGCGGGTGCCCCGGCCGCGCGTACACCGGGAAGGACGCGGCGCGCGGCGTGCAGGGTCCATGCCGCGGCCATCGCCGCCGCCGGGCCCGGGTCGTCGGCGGCGAACCACGCGGCCTCGGTGCGCGGCCGGGCGGCGGGCGGCGCGCCGGGCGCGGGGGCGCCCGCGCGGCGGCGCCCCGGCGCGGCGAGCGAGGCGGCCAGCGACAGCAGCGCGTAGTTCTCCACCACGAAGGACCTTCCGTAGGCGGGCGTCTGGGCCGGCACCCGCCGCCCCGTCAGGTCCAGGTGCAGCGCCCGTACGACATCGAGCCCCGACCGGTCCGTGAACAGCCGGAACTGGGCGCCGGGCCGCGGGTTGAAGTCCAGCAGGTGGTACGCCCCGGTGCCCGGGTCCAGCCGGAAGTCGAGGTCGAGGATGCCCCGGTAGCCGAGGGCCGCGACGAGACGGCGCGCCGCGGACTCGACGGCGGGGTTGGGCAGCCACCGGCCGACCGCGGTGAGGCCCGCGTCGACCGGCCAGGACCGCTCCTTGCGCCCGGTGGCGCCGAGGGGGCAGGACGCGTCGCGGCCCGCGTAGCCGTGGAAGAACCAGTCGAGGCCCCGGCCCGGTGGCAGGAACTCCTGGAGGAGCAGCCTGCTGCCCGCCTCCGCGCCCCTGGCGTACAGGTCGCGGGCCTCGCGCGCGGTGCGCACGAGGCAGGTGGAGCGCAGTCCCGAGCCCTCGGGGATCAGCCAGGGCCTGCTCCATTTCGCGACGGCGGGCAGGCCGAGCGCCCTGGCGGCGGCGGCCGCCTGCGCCGCGCTGCCGGGCAGGGCGGTACGCGGGTGCGGCACGCCGAGCGCCTCGCACACGGCGACCAGCTCGGCCTTGTCCGCGACCCGCTCGGCAAGGCCTGACGGCTGGTCAGGGAGCAGGTAGCGGCCCGCGAGGCCGTCCCGCAGGCGCCCGGCGGCGATCGCGCTGACGTCGTCGAGCGGGACCAGCACGGCGGGTCTGCCGACGTGGTCGGAGACCGAGAGCAGCAGTCGGCGGACGCCCGCGAGATCCGTTTCCCCGGGCGGCCTCGGATGCGCGCCGCGCAGGTGGCGGGAGCGGACGACGGGGCTGCGCCGCGACTCGACGACGGCGTGCACCTCGATGCCCGCACGCCCCAGGGAGCGCACGGCGCCGAGCGTGCCGTGGTGGAAGGGGTTCCGGTCGAGCCGTACGAGTACGGCGGGTGTGCTGGTGTCAAAGGTCGGCACGGGGTGTCCCCTTCATTCCGATGACCCATCAGAGGGATGAAATGCACGAACGGTCTACTGGGGCGCTGGGCCGGATTCCCGTTCGGCGCAATAGAAATACTTTTGGATCAGTGACCACGGGCCGACCGCGGCCACGGAGAGGGTCCACCCAGCCGAGGAGCAGTCATGTCCCCTTCGCGTCGTCGTCTCGCGGTCACCTGTGCGGGCACCGTCATGGCGGGATTTCTCGCCATGGTGACGGTGCCCCCGTCCACCGTATTCGCACATGAGCCCCTGGACGGGGGAATGACCGGCGCGGCGAAACCGCCACCCGCCGAGCATCCCGCATTCGGGTCTTTCACCGATTCAGGAATCCAGGGTGTACGCAACATTGCCCGGATGCAGAAATGGCTGGGCGGCACGGACCTGCGGGTCGGGCACACGTATCTGCCCGGCGGCAGCTGGTCGGACATCGAGGGCCAGGTGGACTTCCTCGGTGACTGGGCGCGCTGGAAGCAGGCCCGCGCGGGCCGGATGTTCGTACTCAACGTCCCGATGCTCGACGACAACGAGGGGCACGTCCCGGACTCCCAGGTCCGCGCCGAACTGGGGCAGGGCGCGTCCGGCGACTTCGACGCGCACTACAGGACGCTCGCGCAGCGGCTGGTGGACATCGGTGTGCCGGACACGGTGATCGTGCTCGGCTGGGAGATGAACGGCACGACGTACACCGGCAGATGCGGTCCCGACCCGGCCGCCTGGAAAGCGTACTGGAAACGGATCGTCACCACGATGCGGTCGATTCCCGGACAGAAATTCAAGTTCGACTTCGCACCGAATCGCGGAACGGACGCGGTGCCGTGGACGGAGTGTTATCCGGGCGACAGCCTGGTGGACGTCATCGGCATGGACTCGTACGACCAGCCGCCGGGCCGGACGTTCCAGCAGGAGGTGGACGAGCCGTACGGGCTGAAGGCGCATGTGGAATTCGCGGCCGCGCACGGAAAGCAGATCTCCTACCCGGAGTGGGGACTTTTCCGCAACGGCGACAATCCCGATTACATGCGGTCGATGCTGCACTGGATCGACACGTACAAGCCGCTGTACAACACGCTCACCGACTACTGCCCGCACGGCGTCTGGCAGTGCGCCTCGAATCCCGCGTCGGCGAAGGTGTTCCGGGACGCGCTGTACGGGCGCGGCGAGAACCCGGTGGACCCGCCGGCCGACTCCACCGAGCCGCCGACGCCGCCGACCGGGCCGACCGACCCCACGCCTCCGCCGTCCGACGCGGACGGGCAGGGCTGTACGGAACTGCCGCTCGGCGACTGGGTCGAAGCGTGGCTCGGCGGGAAGGTCTGCGTCCCCTTCACCTGGTGGCGGAAGTGGTACTGATTCACCTGGTGGCGGAAGTGGTACTGACCGCGCATGCGGCAGCCCGGCGCCGGTGAGGGGCTCCGGCGAGGGCGCCGCCCGGTTCACTCCTGGCCGGTGCCCCCGCCGCCCGTCGCCTCCCCGGTCC
>NZ_JAIUKE010000683.1 GCF_020176795.1 Streptomyces sp. 8L | reverse complement strand
CCCCCCGCGGGCCCCGCCCCCGCGGACACCTACGACGCGGGCATGCGCGTGCGCCGCGAGGTCCTGGGCGACGAGCACGTGGACCGCTCCGTCGCCGCAACCGACGACTTCACCGAGGACTTCCAGGACCTGATCACCCGCTACGCGTGGGGCGAGATCTGGACGCGGGACGGCCTCGACCGCCGTACCCGCAGCGTGATCACCCTGACGGCGCTCGTCGCGCGCGGCCACTTCGACGAGCTGACGTTCCACACCAGGGCGGCCCTGCGCAACGGTCTCAGCCCGGCCGAGATCAAGGAGATCCTCCTCCAGAGCGCGATCTACTGCGGCGTGCCCGCGGCGAACGCGGCGTTCCAGGTCGCGAGCACCGTGATCCGGGAGGAGACCCGGCCGCAGCCGTAGCAGGATGGGCAAGGAGTCCGGTACCAGGGAGAGGCGGTCACCAGTGAGGTTCACCAAGCGGAAGCACTCGTGCGTGTGGCTGGAGAAGGACGGGCGCAGGCTCGTCATCGACCCCGGCGGGTTCAGCGAGGACGACGCGGCGATCGGCGCGGACGCCATCCTGGTCACGCACGAGCACGTGGACCACTTCAACGAGGGGCGGCTGCGCGCGGGGCTCGACGCCGATCCGGCGGTCGGGCTGTGGGCGCCGCGCAGCGTCACGGACCTCATGGTGGCGGCCTACCCCGGCCGGGTGCACACGGTCGGCCACGGCGACACCTTCACCGCCGCCGGATTCGACGTGCAGGTGCACGGCGAGCTGCACGCGGTGATCCACCCGGACATCCCGCGCATCGCCAACTCCGGCTACCTGGTGGACGGGAGCGTCTTCCACCCCGGTGACGCGCTGACGGTTCCCGAGGCGCCCGTCGACACGCTGATGCTGCCCGTGATGGCGCCTTGGAGCCGCCTCGCCGATGTGATCGACTATCTGCGGGAGGTGCGGCCGCGGCGCGCTTACGACGTGCACGACGCGCTGCTCACGGACCTCGCCAGGCCGGTGTACGACGGGCTGCTCGGCTCGCTCGGCAGGGCCGAGCACGGCAGGCTCGCGCCGGGGGAGTCGCTGGAGCTCTGACTGTCGTACCCCGCCGATAGGCTGGTCCGCATGCGCATCGCCACGTGGAACGTCAACTCGATCACCGCCCGGCTGCCGAGGCTGCTGGCCTGGCTGGAGAGCAGCGGTACGGACGTGCTCTGCCTCCAGGAGGCCAAGACCACCGAGGAGCAGTTCCCCACCGAGGAGCTGCGCGCGGCGGGCTACGAGTGCGCCGTGCACGCGACCGGCCGGTGGAACGGGGTGGCGATCCTCTCGCGCGCCGGCGTCGCCGACGTCGTCCGCGGGCTGCCGGGCGGGCCGGAGTACGACGGCCTGGCGGAGCCCCGCTCCGTCGCCGCGACCTGTGGACCCGTCCGCCTCTGGTCGGTGTACGTGCCGAACGGCCGCGAGGTCGGCCACGACCACTACGCGTACAAGCTGCGCTGGCTGGAGGCGCTGAAGGACGCCGTCGCCGGGGACGCGGGCGGCGAGCGGCCCTTCGCCGTCCTGGGCGACTACAACATCGCGCCGACGGACGAGGACGTCTGGGACCGCTCGGTCTTCGAGGGCTCCACGCATGTCACGGAGCCGGAGCGGGCCGCGCTCGCCGCCCTGCGCGAGACGGGCCTCGGCGATGTGGTGCCGCGCCCGCTCAAGTACGACCGCCCGTTCACATACTGGGACTACCGGCAGCTCGGCTTCCCGAAGAACCGCGGCATGCGCATCGACCTCGTGTACGGCAACGCGCCGTTCGCCTCGGCGGTCAAGGACAGCTATGTCGACCGGGAGGAGCGCAAGGGCAAGGGCGCGTCGGACCACGCCCCGGTCGTGGTCGACCTCGACGTCTGAGCCGTCCGGGCTCCTCCCGGGCGCGGAGGTGCCTCCGAAAACCGTTGTTCAACGATCCTCACTGGGGATAGGGTTACGTTCCCGTAACCCGGCTGCAACGCGCCGACGTGTCCGCCCAGGGGGAAGATCCGTATGAGTGCCGACCTCGGTCCCGTTCTGTCCGAGCTGCTGGGGGACCGGGAGTCGTTGAGCCGCACGAGCACCGCGGAGCGGGTGGCCGGGATACTGCGCGAGCGCATCGCGCGGGGATCGTTCCCGCCGGGCAGCCGTCTGTCGGAGGAGCGCATCGGCCAGGCGCTTGGCATCTCCCGCAACACGCTGCGCGAGGCGTTCCGGGTGCTAACCCACGAGCGGCTGGTGGTGCACCGGCTCAACAGGGGCGCCTTCGTCAGGGTGCTGACGGCCGCGGACATCGCCGACATCTACCGCGTCCGGCAGGTGGTCGAGTGCGCGGCCGTACGGTCGTACGGGATGCGGCCGCGCCCGCTCGACCAGGTCGAGGCGACGGTCGAGGCGGGCCGTGCCGCGGCCGAGGCGGGTGACTGGGCGGCCTGCGGCACCGCCAACATCCACTTCCACCAGGCGATCGCCGGCCTCGCGGGCAGCGAGCGGCTGGACGACCTGATGCGCGGCGTCCTCGCGGAACTGCGGCTCGCGTTCCACATCATGGACGATCCGCGCCGGTTCCACGAGCCCTACCTCACCCGCAACCGCGAGCTGGTCACGGCGCTGGCCTCGGGCGACGCCGCCGGCGCCGAGCGCATGCTCGGGTTCTATCTGGAGGACTCCAGACGGCAGTTGGCGGAGGCGTACCCCGACCCCGCGGGCCTGCCCGACTAGACGCATGGAGACGCGCGGGCCCGGCCGGACCGTGTCCGTACCGGCCGCGGAAAATCGATGGCCGCCACACTCTTGTCGTATCGTTCAACAATCATCTAACCTCCGAGCACACCCCGGTCCGCGCCGTCGTTGCGGAGCCCTGTTCGGAAGGCCGAGAGCGCATGATCGTTCTGCTCGGTGTCCTCGTGGTGATCCTCGGATTCGCCACCAGGCGCAACCCCCTCCTCGTCGTCGGAGTCGCCGGGATCGTCACCGGATTCCTCGGCAAGCTCTCCCCGGACGACATCCTGAAGACGTTCGGAGAGAGCTTCGCCTCCAGCCGGTCCGTGACGATCTTCGCCATCACGCTGCCCGTGATCGGGCTCCTGGAGCGCAACGGCCTCCAGCAGCAGGCCCGTACGCTCATCGGGAAGCTCGGCAACCTCACCACCGGCCGGTTCCTCACGCTCTACCTGCTGCTGCGCCAGGTCACCGCGGCCGTCGGCCTCCAGACCATCGGCGGGCCCGCGCAGAGTGTCCGGCCGATGATCGCGCCGATGGCGGAGGCGGCCGCGGAACGCGGGAACGGCGGACGCGCGCTGCCCCGCGCGGTCCGCGACAAGGTCCGTTCGCACGCGGCGGGCGCCGACACCGTCGGAGTCTTCTTCGGCGAGGACATATTCCTCGCCATCGGCTCCATCCTGCTGATCACCGGCCTGGTCAACGCCACCTACCACACGCACCTCGAACCGCTGAACCTCGCGCTCTGGGCCATCCCCAGCGCCATCTGCGCCTTCCTGGTGCACGGCGCCAGGCTGCTGCGCTTCGACCGGACGCTGGAGCGCGAACTGGTCGTCGCCAACGCGGAGGCCGCCACCGAGGAGCCGGTGAAATGATCAAGGCCGAATGGTTCTACTGGCTGGTCGGTGCCGTCTTCATCGTCATGGGCGCCCAGATGCTCGTGGACCGCACCAACGCCAAGCGCTACACCTCGGGCACCTTCTGGACCCTTCTCGGGGCCACCTTCTTCTACAGCTCCTGGGTCGTCGACAAGACGCTGCCCGCCGAACCCCTCGGCGTCGCGGTCCTGGTGCTGATCTGCCTCGGCGGCTTCAACCTCGTCGGCAAGGGCACCCCGAGGACGACCGACGAGAAGCAGCGCACCGAACTGGCCAAGCGCTTCGGCAACAAGCTGTTCGTCCCGGCCCTGACGATCCCCGTCGTCGCGGTCGTCTGCGCCGTCGTGATCCCGAAGTTCCACTTCGGCGGCCACGTGATCTTCGAGAAGGGCAACGAGACCATCCTCGGCCTCGGCGTCGGCGCGATCGTCGCCCTGCTCGTCGGCATGCGGGTGCTCCGCGAGCCCCGCGTGTCCGTGCCGATCCACGCGGGCCGCGGCCTGCTGGAGTCCATGGGCTGGGCCCTGCTGCTGCCGCAGCTGCTCGCCGTGCTCGGCGCCATCTTCCAGGCGGCGGGCGTCGGCACCCAGGTCGGGAAGGTGACGGAGAAGATCCTTCCGAACGGGCAGCTCCTCGCCGCGGTCGCCCTGTACTGCGTGGGCATGTTCGTGTTCACCGTGATCATGGGCAACGCGTTCGCCGCCTTCCCGGTGATGACCGCCGCCGTCGGCTGGCCCGTCCTCGTCCAGCACCTGCACGGCAACGCGGCGGCCATCATGTCGATCGGCATGCTCGCCGGGTTCTGCGGCACCCTCTGCACCCCGATGGCGGCCAACTTCAACCTCGTGCCCGCCGCGCTGCTGGAGCTCAAGGACCAGTACGGGCCCATCAAGGTGCAGGCCCCGACCGCCGTCGTCCTGCTCGCCTGCAACATCCTCATCATCTACTTCTTCGCCTTCTGACGGCACGCACCCGGTTGACGGCCCCGCGGCGGCCCGCTCCGCCGCGGCC
>NZ_JAIUKE010000682.1 GCF_020176795.1 Streptomyces sp. 8L | reverse complement strand
CAGGATGCAGGTCGCCATCACGCAGGCACCCGCCGCGGGCGGCAGCTCGCTCCACCACTGGCCGGGCGCCCACCGCCGGGCCGGACGGGACTCTCGCGTCTCGAAGGTCATCACCTTTTCATTTCACTGCATAATACTGTGCAACGCTGTCTCTTTACGCCAAATGAGGTTTCCCCGTGATCTTGGACACTGTCGTGTTACGCCGCGAGGACCGGGCCTTGTTGGTAGCGCAGTCATGTCTCGTGGGGCGGTTGATGTGTTTGCGCAGTCAGTGGCGGTTGTAGAAGGTCTCGATGAACGTGAAGATCTCGGCGCGGGCGGCGGCCCGGTCGGACCGGAATCGGGTGCCGATCTCCTCCTTGAGGACGGCCCAGAAGCTCTCGGCCGCTGCATTGTCGTAGCAGATCCCGGTCCGGCCCATGCTCTGCCGACCCTGCAACTCATCTATTTTCTCTCGCAGTTGTATCGACGTGTCTTCCGATCCGCGATCCGAATGAATCACGCATCGGGGCTGCAGCCGGCCCAGCTTCGCGGCTATGTCGAGCGCGTCAAGGACGAGTGCAGCTCGGTGATGGTCGGCCATTGAGTAGCCGATGATCTCGCGGGTGGCCAGGTCGAGCCACGAAGCGAGGTAGAGCCAGCCCTCGGCAGTGGGTAGGTACGTGATGTCTCCGACGTTCTTCGTGCCGGGACAGTCTGCGTGAAAGTCGCGGCCGACCAGGTCGGCGCCGGGGCGGCTTGTTTGGTCAGGCTGCGGCATCCGGTGCGGCGGGTGTGCCCGGCGATCCCGTACTCACGCATGACCCGCTCGACACGCTTGCGGTTGACCGGCCGGCCCTGGCGCCGCAGTTCGGCCGTGACACGCGGCACGCCGTACGTTTTCCTCGAAGCCAGGTGGATCACGCTGATCTCGTGGGCCAGTGAGCGTTTTTCATCGTCGGTTTGAGCTGGCCAGATGCAGCGTGAGGACGGTTTGGACGAGGTTGGTGATGCGGGTGGTCGAGCACCGGAGCTTGCGAAGGAGGCGCCAGGACTTGAGGGTCGCCATGGCCTGCTCGACGGGGGCACGGATCTTCGCGTGGGATCGGTTCACCGCCTGCTGGCCGGCGGACAGGGTGTCCCATCGTCCCCAGTACGGGATGCGGACGGTCCCCCCCCCCGGCGCCGCGGTAGCCCTTGCGGCCCAGCAGGTGACGTTGGCGTGGGTAAGGGCGTCGACGATGCCGTGTTCGCGCGCCGCCCGCACGTCGTGGACAGCGCCGGGCAGGGCGGGTGAATCCCACAGCACTCGCCCCATCGGATCGGTGATGACCTGCACGTTCATGCCGTGCTTCTTGTGTTTCCCGGAGTAGAAGGGTCGATCGGCCGTGACCCGGTCGATCGGTAGCAGCGTGCCGTCGAGCATGACGAACGCCTTGGTGGAAGCGGTCTTCATCGCGTCGGCGAGGGTCGGCGCGAGGGCGGCCAGGACGTCGACGGCCTCGGCGACATACCGGTAGGCGGTGGCGGTACCGATGCCGAAGCCAGCGGCGAGCTGGGCGTATGTGTGGCCGCAGCGCAGGTGTGCCAGGACGAGCAGGGCCTGAGGGTTCGCGCTCACGCGACGCCGGCGCGTCCCGCGTTCCCGGCGGCGGATCCGCAGGCGAGCGGACAGGTAGCGCAGCGTCGAGGTGGACACATCGATGCCGGACGGGTAGACAAGCACGCGGAAGCTCCTGGCAGACAGGCGATCTTGGTCGTGAACCCGTCTACCAGGAGCTTCCTCGCATTCAGACACCGCCCCACCCATCCAACTGGCCACCGACCCAGCCAAGTTGGAAGAGGCTCAGTGGCCGACTTCTGGGTGGAGGTCTTCAGTGTGGCTGGTCCAGGTGTTTCTGCTTGCGGAGGGGCCTGTACCAGCACGCGTGCAAGTTACGAGGTGACCGAATACTCATTCGAGCAAACCTGGCCGGCGCTGCCTCCTACGCAGGCCCAGAACTTGTACGCGTGGTTCTCCGGAAGGTTTCCGGTCTTCGTTGCAGTGTAGGGGGAATTGTGCCCGTACGTGCTCGCCTCACGCACAGGACTGGTTGATAGGTAGGCAGCGATCCCGTAGCCGTCTGCAGCCGGATCTACGGCTTGCAGTTTATCGCCGTTAGCGACCCAGTAAGCCGCACCGGCGAGCTTATTGCCGTTGATGTAAATTGACATGCTGCGCGACCCGTCACCCTGCTCGCCATTATCATAGAATACGACATTCGACGGGATTGCTGCAGTAGCGGCAGAGGCTGCGCTCGCGCCGATCGTCGAAGCCCCTCCCATTAGCATGGCAACCCCAGCGATTACGGATACTGCTCTCTTACTGAGGATGATGTTCATTTACCCCCCCAAAGGTGAAGTGAATGTCGCTTGCCTGGCGGCACTCATGGATCATTGACTTGCTTGACAGGGGCACGCAAGCCGATAAGAGAGCACTTGGCCGAAATGACTCGAATCCATTTCGCGGCTTTATTCGCCCTTGGTGTGAAATGTTCGAAGCATGCCACTAACTGAGGAGAACTCCACTTTAGTCCCCGGGGCATTTGTCCGTGAAATTTGTCAGAAAGACTGTTTCTCTTCAATGACGGCGAGCCGTCGACTCTGTTCTACTTGTCAAGCAACCACCGACCCGTGGCTGACGCGACAAGCCGTGACTATCTTGACGAAGAACTCGCTGGCCAGCTCTACGACTGGCCCGTCAACAGTTCCTGGGCGAACTCGCGATGTATAGTCGACGCACAAAAAACGGAGGGCGTTGGTCCCCTTGTGTGCGACTGAGGAACGGCGACTGAAAACAGCCGTAGGTGCAGACCTCGAACGTCCGATGACGCCTACCTGGGCCGGGTGCGTTGGACCGGCAAACTTGCCGGCGTGATGGTGCTGCTGCCGTACCACGGGGACCTGCCCCTCGCCTCTCATGATGGGAGTGCCGCCACCCGCGATTGCGCTGCCGCGTGGTTCAAGGACTGGCGATGGAGGTACCCGAAGGTGGCAAGGCGTCACACTGGGTTGGAACAGGTGAGCTGGTGTTCAGATCCCCGGAGTGAAGCCGTTGGACCAACTCTGCATCGTCTGGATGATGCCGGCCCACACGCCCGTGAGTAGCAGCAGACCGGTAGTGATCATCATGATTCCGCCGATCCGCATAACCCACACATAGCGCCTCTTGACCCATGCGAACGCTCCAAGAGCCTTACGAAACGCGACAGCCGTCAGGACGAATGGCAGGCCGAGCCCCACGCAGTACGCGATTGTCAGCAGCGTGCCGCGGCCTGCACTGCCCTCGCTGGCTGCCAGGACGGTAACTGAGGAGAGAGTGGGCCCGAGGCAGGGTGTCCAGCCGATACCGAACAGGGCTCCAAGCAGCGGAGCGCCCGAGAGTCCGGATACCGGCCTCTTGTGGATGCGGAACTCGCGCTGCGTCATCCAAGGCATCAAACCCATAAAGAAGGCACCCATTACGATCAATAGAATCCCGAGAGACCGGGACAGGATTTCCTGGTGTTCCAAGAGCGTGGAACCGAAGTATCCGAAGAGCGCGCCCCCTGACGCGAAAACAACAGTGAAGCCCAGCACAAAGAGAGAGGCGCCTGCGACCATACGGCCACGACGAGCGGCCGCAAGGTCTGTACCAGTTATGCCTGTAACGTAAGAAAGGTAGCCTGGCACCAAGGGTAGAACGCATGGCGAGAAGAAGGAAACTAGCCCCGCGAGCACCGAGATGGGGAGGGCGAGGATGAGGGCTCCGCTTAGGACCGTGTGGTTGACTCCCCCGGCTGCGGCAAAATACTCCACGGGATCACTTCTCCAAAATAAGCGGTTTGAGCATTTTGCGTAGACTCTCCTCTGTGAGCTCACGCAGCGCCCGTGCCGCAATCCTCCCATGGCGATCGAGAATAATCGTCGAGGGAATGGCCTGGGGATTCAAGCTTCCTTTGGGGAATCCGTTCAGGATCACTTTCCCCGTTGGGTCGTATAGACTCGAATACTTGATGCCGAAATCTTTTTGGAATGCCAGGGCCTGGCCGCGATTTGCTTCACGAGTGTCGATACCGACGAAGGCGACCCCTTTACTCTCGGTCTCCTGTGCGACCTTCGAGAAATGGGGAGCTTCGGCGCGACAGGGTGGGCACCAAGATCCCCATACGTTGATCACGACCACCTTCGCCTTGAGGTCAGCAACGTTGAAATTTTTACCCTCGATTGTCTCGCCCCGGATCTCCCGCGGAAATTGTCGCTGCCCCTTCGGGACGGTGACAGTTCCATCACTCGATGTCACTGCGCTCGTGGCGGCGCTTGCTGTCGAGGTCTTCCCCTCAGTGCCGCATGCGGCCAGAGAAAGTGTTCCCAAGGTGCACAGCGCGGCCAGCAGAGCGACGTGGGAAGCGCGGCTGATGTACATGGGGGAAAGTTTTGCATGACCCCTCTGTCGAAGTTGCATCACCCCGGTAGACGAGCGCGCGCTGCACGAGTCGTGAACGTGCGTGTGCCGGAACGGTGTTGCTCAGGTTGAGGCGAGCCGGTCGCCAAGGTGTCAAAAGGGCCGGGGCCTTGTCCCAGGGCCTGTTGCAAGATTGAAGATCGTCCGGTTCGCCGGAGTCGCCTGGAAGCAGGGCAAGTATCCCGGTTCGG
>NZ_JAIUKE010000681.1 GCF_020176795.1 Streptomyces sp. 8L | reverse complement strand
GCCCCGCCCCCGCGGGGGGCGCCCCCCCCCCCCCCCCCCCCCCGGGGGGGGGCCCCGCCCCCCCCGCCCCCCCCCCCCCCCCCCGCGCCCCGCCTCCGCCCGGGCCGGTCGCGCCCGAGCGCGCCCGCTGCCGGGGAGGCGGGTTCAAGACTGCCCGGCGCGCGGCGGGCTGTCGTTGGCAGCGGGTGCCCAACTGCCTTGGCACTGCGTGCACCCCGGCCGTGGCGGACAATGGACGCGGAGGTGAGGGCGGATGTCCTTCGAAAGCGCCGCCGCCGCGGGGACGACCCGTATGGGGCTCGGGCTGGCCGCACTCGGCAGGCCCGCGTACATCACGCTGGGCAGGGACGCGGAACTGCCCTCCGTGCGAACGGTCGAGGCGATGCGCGAGCGTGCCTTCGAGGTGCTGGACGCGGCGTACGAGAACGGCGTGCGGTACCTGGACGCGGCGCGCTCCTACGGGCGTGCGGAGGAGTTCCTCGCGGCCTGGCTCGCGCACCGGCCCGAGGTGCGGGACGTCACGGTGGGCAGCAAGTGGGGTTACACGTACGTCGGGGACTGGCGCCTCGACGCGGATGTGCACGAGGTCAAGGACCACAGTGCCGGCGCGTTCGAGCGGCAGCTCGCCCAGACACGTGCGCTGCTGGGTGATCGCCTGGACCTGTATCAGGTGCACTCCGTCACCCCCGAGAGCCCGGTGCTCACGGATCGCGCCCTCCAGGAGGAGCTGGCCGCGCTCGCGGCGGGGGGTGTGACGGTGGGGCTGTCCACGAGCGGCCCCGCCCAGGCGGAGGCGATCCGTGCCGCCCTGGCCCTTGAGGTGGACGGAGCTCCCCTGTTCTCGACCGTGCAGGCCACGTACAACCTGCTGGAGACGTCGGCGGGCACCGCACTGGCCGAGGCGCACGAGGCGGGCGTGGCCGTCATCGTGAAGGAGGCGCTCGCGAACGGCCGCCTGGCAGGCGCGGGCGGTCTCCCGCCCGAGCTGAACGCGCTCGCGGCGTCGACCGGCTCCCCGGTGGACGCGGTGGCCCTGGCAGCCGTCCTCCAACAGCCGTGGGCGGACGTGGTGCTGTCCGGTGCCGTGACGGCCGTTGACGTCATCAGCAACCTGCACGCGGCGGGCACCGCGCTGGACGGCGGCCAACTGGCGAGCCTGGCCTCCCTCGCGGAGCCGGCCGCCGACTACTGGCGGCACCGCTCCGCGCTGCCCTGGACCTGACGGCCCGTCGGCGCGAAGCCCCCGGGGGACCGGACCTCGCGCCGGGCCGGTCAGGGATCGAGCCGGATGACCTCGCCGACCTCCAGGGCGACGTAGACGGCGCCGTCCGGGCCCAGCGTGAGGCCGTGCGGCTCCGAGTCGGGGTCCGGCAGCGCGTACTCCTCCACGTGCCCGTCGGGCGCGACGGAGCCGACGCGGCCCGTGCCCCACTCGGTGAACCAGCACACGCCCCGGCCGTGGTCGGCGGTGATCGCGTGGGGCCTGCAGTCCCGGTCCGGGAGCGGGAACTCGTCGATCCGGCCCTCCACGGTGATCCGGCCGATCCGCCCGGCGCCGATCTCGACGAACCACAGGGCTCCGTCGACACCCGTGGTGATGCCGACGGGCGCGGCATGGCGGCCGGAGAGCGGATGCAGTGTCACATCGCCCGCAGGCCCCACGCGTCCGATCGCGTCGGCCTGGTTGAGGGTGCACCACAGCGCGCCGTCCGGGCCCGCGGTGATGCCGGAGGGGAACGAGAGCCCGACGGGCAGCGCGTACTCCCTCGCCACGCCGTCCGTGGTGATCCGGCCGACGCGGTCGGCGTGCAGTTCGGTGAACCAGAGCGCGCCGTCGGGGCCCGAAGTGATCCCGTACGGCCCGCAGTCGGCGGTCGGGACGGCGAACGACGACGTCTCGCCGGTGACCGTGACGCGGCCGATGCGGTGGTCCTGGGTGCGGGTGAACCAGAGCGCGCCGTCCGGGCCCGGTGTGAGGATCGTCGGACCGCACCCCGGCGCGTCGAGCGGGTGGCGCTCCACGCGGCCGTCCGGTCCGAGGCGGGCGATGACACCCGCGTGCACGAGCGTCAGCCACAGCGCGCCGTCCGGCCCCGTGGTGAGGGCGTACGGGCCGGACGCGGCATCGGACACGGGAATGCGCTCCATGGTGGTGGCTCGGCCTGGCATACGGCGTCCTTCCTCCGGATTCCCCTGGGCCGCTCGTTCCCCCACGGCCGCCGTTGATGCTGCGCGTGCGCCTCTCCCCGGCCCCCGGCGGCAAAACGGCACGACGGCGGAGGGGCCGCGCCCGGTGGCGCCACCCCTCCGCTCGTCATCCGGCCGGGTTCGCTCATCACCCGAGCGGGCCCGGGCGGTGGAGCGCGGTGTTACGAGGTGCGCCGCCTGCGGCGGATCGCCGCGCCTGCGCCGATCGCGACCAGGAGTGCGGCGCCCGCCGTGACCGGGACGGTCAGGGACGTGGAGTCGCCGCTCTGGGAGGCCAGGCCCGAGTCGTCGAGGCCGCCGCCCATGGGGCCGGCGATCTTGACGTCCTTCGCGGGCTTCGGGGCCTTCTTCGGGATCGACCTGATGCTGGAGACACTGCCGTTCTTGCTGAGCAGCACCTCGACGTTGTTGGGCTTCCTGAAGTCGAAGGCGTTCTTCAGCGTGCCGTCACGGGAGTCGAAGGAGGCATCGCCGATGCTTCCGGTCGACCAGTTCTGTTCGATGAAGCGCGTGATCGAGCCCTGCTCGGTCAGCGTGTGGTCAACGCTGTTCGTCTTCGCGTAGGGCGAGATGACCATCATCGGCAGGCGGGGGCCCGGGCCGCAGCGGTCGGCGTAGCCGCCCTTGGCCTTCGGTCCCTGCCGGCAGGCGACGGCGTCGGCGGGCTTGCCGTCCGACGCCTTGGTGGTGTCCTTGGAGCCGTTGAGCACCGGCGGGGCGACGTGGTCGTACCAGCCGTCCGAGTCGTCGTACGCGAGGACGATGGCCGTGGACTTCCAGTCCGCCGACTTCTGGATCTTGTTGATCTCGGAGACGAGGAAGTTCTGCTCGTCGACCGGGTCCGAGTAACCGGGGTGTGCGTCCTGGTACTCGGAGGCCTTGAGGAACGACACGGCGGGGAGCTTCTGCGCGGCGAGGGCGGCGTCGAAGTCCGTCAGGTCGTAGTTGTGGTTCGCGCGGCCGTTGTGACCGATCTCGTTCACACTGGCGGGCGCCAAGTGGTGCGGGTTCGACGTCGACTTGAAGTACTGGAACGGCTCGTGGTGCGGGCTGTAGTCCACCGCCGAGGCGCCGCTGATGTTCTTGTGGGTCGCGTCGCACTTGGCGTACGTGCCCTTCGTGCCGTTCCACGCGGTGGTCGGCCGGAAGCCGCCCTGGAACCAGCCCCAGGAGACCTTCTTCCGGTTGAGGAGGTCACCGATGTTCTTGCCCCGCATCTCGGCCGTCGGGGAGGTCGCCGTGTGGTCGGTGTTGGAGCAGTCGTCGTACGCGGGGTCGGTGTCACCGTTGAGCGTGCCGGTCCCCTTGGCGTCGGGAGAGGCGACGAAGCTGGCCGGGGTCTTCGTCTTCTTCGGCTTCTCCGTGTCGGCCGGGTCGACCGAGAGGACGCCGTGGGTCTGCCCCGCGACCAGGTTCAGGGCACCGGGCGTGGAAGGGCCGTACGTGTCGCCGTACGAGTTGTCGTCCAGCGAGTAGTGCTGGGCGTAGTTCCACAGCGCCGTGGTGGTGTTGCCGTCGTAGTAGTCCATCGAGAGGCCGGGCTCGCCGAACAGGCCGCCGGAGCAGGTGTCCGTCTCGGTGTTCTGGACGAACTTGTCCGACTTCCCGTTGTCGTACGCGAGTTGCTCGGGCGTGTAGCTGTGGTTCTGGTCGCAGGTCATCGCCTGGTCGGGACCGAGCCGCTTCGGCGCGTACTGGTTCGGGTTCTTCTTCAGCAGCTTCGCGTTCGCCAGGTTGTCGACCTTGGGCGTACGGCTCGACGCCACGAACGTCGTACCGTCCGTGTTGGCGGCCTTCGGGTACGTCGCGAAGTAGTGGTCGAAGGACTCGTTCTCACCGAAGATCACCACGACGTGCTTGATCGGCGTGGTCGTCTTCGCACTGCCGTCCCCGGCCTTGTGCGCCGCCGCCGAGGCGGGCGTCAGAGAGCCGCCGAGCGCCACGAGGGCGGCCGCGCCGACGAGGGCCGCCGCCTTCCTCGCGGCGCCGCGGCCGGACCGGGCAGGGTTTCTCGCACTGGACATTCGTCACCCATCCATACCTGCGCCACCGCACCGCTCCCCCACGGACCCGGCGACGCGCACTGTCGGACATCGCTGCGAATGCTGGGCCCTGCGCGCGTCCGCCCCCGGAGCCCCACCTGACCCTGCGGTGAACCCTTGGTCAGGAGATACCCATGGGTCCGTTGTGGAACGGTTGGGACTTACCGCACTTGGTCAACCGGCGCGCCGGCGTCGGCCTGCCGCCCGCGTACGGGACAGGGCAGACCTCCGGCACGAGGAGTCCGGACGGGCCGTGGCGGCGCGGGCGCCGGGGGCCCCCCCCCCCGGGGGCCGCCGCGCCCGGGGGGGGGGGGGGGGGGGCGGCGCGCCCCCGCCACGCCGCCGAGTCCGCCGCCGACGACGAGGATGTCCGGTTCGGGTATCACGGTTCTCCTTGTGGTGCGGGTGGTGC
>NZ_JAIUKE010000680.1 GCF_020176795.1 Streptomyces sp. 8L | reverse complement strand
CCCCCGCCGGGGCGGGGGGGGCCGGCGGCGGGGGGGGCGGCGCCCCGCCGCGGCGGGCGGCGGCGGGCGCGCCCCCCCCCCCCCCCCCCCCCCCCCCAAAACCTCGGCGAGAGCCGCGCGGACAGCCCGCGCGTTGTCGGTGGTGTGTGAGATGGTCTTCATGAGGTCGCTCCGGTCTGCAGGGATGTCGATTCGTGCGCGGCCTCGCTCGAAGCGGTCGGGGCTGGACCCCCGGCCGCTTCGCCGTTTCCGAGGCCGAGGAAGGCCCAGAGGTCGACCGTGCGGGCCATGCGGCGACGGCCGAGCTTGATGACCTCGATGGGCAGCCGCTCTTGGGCGGCCAGCTGGTAGGTGGTGCTCTCCGCGAGTCCGAGTGCGCGGCCTACCGCGGGCCACAGCGGGACCAGCGGGGGAAGGTCAAGCACTTCGCGGATGGTGAGCGGCTGGATCTGCGCGGCGGTGGTCATGCCGGCACCTCCATGCGTCGCAGCGCGCGGGCGGTGCGGCCGTCGCGTTCCCACAGGACACCGAGGTCGACGCCCAGGCGGTCAGCGATGGCCTGGGCCACGCGCTCCGGGACGGCCTTCTGGGTTCCGGTCAGCAGGTGTCCGATCGTGCTGGGGTGCACGTCGGCGGCCTGGGCCAGGGCGCGGATCGCGACCGGGCGTCCATCGCCCGTGCGGAGCATCAGTGCGCGCAGGACGCTGCGTTCGACCGCGAGGCGGTACAGGGCCCTTTCGTTCACGTTCACCTCGATAGCTCGGTTTGTGCATCGAGATAAACAGTCTCACGGGATCGACATCTTGTCTATCTCGATGAACACCCGCCCCACTCGAACACTGCGCGAACAGTTCGGGCCGGGCGGGGCGACTCCCGGCCATCCAGAGGCCCCCCGGTGGCGATCAACGTTTCCCTACATAGACAATCTGTCTAGGTGGCCAGACAGGGACGTCCCGCTGCCCAAGGGAGCGAACCCATGAACAGCAGGTCCGAGCCAGACACCGAGCAGCAGACAAGCGAAAGGACGGCCATGGCGGGCCCACCCGAACGCAGAACGGACTTGACCGACCTCGTGCGCAACCGGCGGTCAGAGCTGGGGCTCAGCCTCCGCAAGCTGGCCGAGCGGTGCGTCGACCCCGAGGCGCCGGACGCCGGCCCCATATGGAAGTACGCGGTCATCAACCGCCTTGAGAGAGGGCTGCCCGTGATCGCGCCCATCGTTCCCGAGCTACGCGCTCTCGCGGCCGGCCTTCAGTTGCCCCTGGGGCTGATCCAGGATGCGGCGGGCGCGCAGTTCTTCGGCATCGACAGCGTGTGGTCGGACGAAGGGGACGTGCGGGCGCTGGTACACGACTACCGATCAATGTCGCCGGAGGACCAGGAGCGCGTACGGGATCTCATGCGCACATGGGGACAGAATCGCGCCGCGAAGCCGCACGGCGGTGAAGGCTGATTACCCCTGGTGTATCTCGCAACTACTGTGCATGATGGTTTTTCTGCCGGGGGGCGGATTGATCGGCTCCGTACAACGGAGCGGGCAAGGGCGGGGAAGCGGTATGCGCAGAACGAAAATCAACGAAGTGTCACACGTGGTCTTCCAGATCGGCCCGGACGTGAGGATCCCCGCAGGTCGGGCCGTTCGGCTGGCCGAGTCGGACGGGACCATGACCGTCCACTTTCGAACCGGCGAAGCCCGTCCGGATCTGTGCGACGAGCTGAACCGGACACATAGCGTTCTGACGGAAGTTCAGGGCCAATGGGCTCAGACCTGGTTTGCGGACCGGGCGCACTCGCACGGCCCGGAAGGCTACGTAGTAGCGCGCGGGGAGTGGGTCCGGACTCCTGCACGGAAGATGCCCGGAGGCGTTCCCTGCCTCGCACTGGAAAGGCCCGGAGAAATCCTCTGGTTCGTCCACGAGGATTACGCCTCGATCTGGCTGTGCACCGAGTTGAACGAGCTGACCGCTCGGGTCCTCGGTAGCGGCCTATGGCTCCAGCGTCGGGCCGAGAGGGCGCGGCCTCTCTCCCTCTCGCGCGTGAGCTGATGATGAGGGGGCGCGAACGGGCGCCATCCCCCCTCCGAGGAGAGACATGAAGGGTTCCACGTACCGGCGGTGCTACTGCCGGGGAGACGATGGCCGGCCGCTGGGCAAGGCGTGTCCGCAACTGTCGAGCAGACGTCACGGGACGTGGGCGGTACGTCAGGAACTCCCACCGCGCGAGGACGGTTCGCGCCGCTCGTTCTCGCGCGGCGGGTACGACTCCGCGAAGAAGGCCCAGGAGGCGCTCGACAAGGTCCGCGCGATCCTGGACCTGGCCGACGCGGACGACGATGAGACCCTGCGCCTGATCGGCGACCTGCTGGAGAACGTGTCGCAGGACAAGAAGGCGCCCCTGCCCGACCTCGCGGAGACGCGCCGGCGCCTGGTGCACGGGCAGAAGCTCACGTCCACCAAGACCGTGAGCGACCTCTTCGACGAGTGGCTGGAGAAGAAGGGCAAGTCCCGGCGAGCGACGACCGTCAACGGCTACGGGTCCCGCGTGGAGTACCACCTGCGGCCCGCACTCGGGCACTACCGCCTCGACCGACTCAATGTCGGCCACGTGCAGGCGTTCTTCGACTCGATCGACGACCGCAACGAGACGATCCGCGCGGAGAACGTCGCTCGCCGCGAGCAGCAGGCGCGCGCGACCTGGGGCCAGCGGTCCCGGCCGCCGGCCGCCGAGAGGCAGCGGCTCGCCGCGGAGCGCGAGAAGCTCGCAGCCATGCCGCCGTACCGGCGCATCACGGGCCCGGCGACGAAGCACGACATCCGACGCGCCCTGCGTGCGGCCCTGAACTTCGCGATCAGCAGGCAGTACATCACCTTCAACCCCGCGGCCCACGTGGAGCTAGAGACCGCGAAGCGCCCGAAGGGCATGCTGTGGACTGCCGAGCGGGTCGCGCGCTGGCGCGAGACAGGGGTGAAGCCGGGCCCGGTGATGGTGTGGGCGCCTGAGCAGTTGGGCGCGTTCCTCGACGCGGCCGAGGCCCACCGCCTGTACGCGTTCTTCCACCTCGTCACCCACCACGGGCTCCGCCGCGGTGAGGGCGTCGGGCTGGACTGGGAGAACGTCGACTTCGCGGCCCGTACGGTGACCATCGCCCGGGAGATCGTCACGGACGGCTGGACGCCGATCGAGACGGACCCGAAGACGGACGGCTCGGCCGCCGCGGTGAAGATCGACCGGGGCACGGTCGAGGTGCTGCGCGCCCATCGCGCGCGCCAGCTCGCCGAGCGGGACGCGCGGCTGGAGAACCGGCTGCCGTGGACAGACACGGGCAAGGTCTTCACGAACGAGGACGGGACCTGGCTGCACCCGGAGACCGTGTCGGACGCCTTCCGGGAGATCCGTGACGCGGCGGATCTCCCGCCGATCAACCTGCGGGACGCGCGGCATGGCGCCGCGGCGCTCGTGAAGGCCGGCGGCGGGGACCTGCATGACGCGAAGGTGAAGCTGCGGCACTCCACGATCACGTTGACGTCGGACACGTACATGGAGCTGTTCGAGGAGTACGAGGACGAGCTGACGGAGCGCGCTGCCGCGGTAGTCCCGAGGGCCAGGAAATCGACTCCTGGCACCTCCGCTCACGCATCGCTCACGCAGGACCATTCGGAATGATCAACGACCCAGGCCGCATACGCTCTGACCTGGGCCGGAAGTGAGCCCCCTGTCGGATTCGAACCGACGACCTACGCATTACAAGTGCGTTGCTCTGGCCAGCTGAGCTAAGGAGGCAATACGGACATATTTTTCACCGTCCGAGGGCGGTCCTACTGTACACAGCGGCGGGAAGCGGGGGCCACACGCTTCCCGTCACGCCCGGCCTCGGCCGAGGTGCCTCCGGGGCGGGCTTGGGACGGGTTCTCCTGCGGGTTCCCGGGCCGCCGTGCCCGGCTTCCGCCGAGGTGCCCCCGGGGCGGGAGCGTCCGCCGTTGCTGTTGTGGGGTCCGGTGCGGCGTACCTCTATTCGAGGCATGGCATCGTAGGCGCATGCTGACCCTGAGCATTCTCGGGTTCCTCGCCGAACAGCCGCTTCACGCCTATGAGCTCCGCAACCGGATCTCCGGCCTCTCCGGCCACATCCGCCCCGTCAGTGACGGGGCCCTCTATCCCGCCCTCGATCGGCTGCGCCGTGCCGGGTTCGTCGTGCGGCACGAGGCGCCAGGCAGCGGCGCCACGCGCCGGCAGGTTTTCACCCTGACGGATACCGGCAGGCAGGAGTTCCTGCGTCGGCTCGCCGAGCCCGCGCCCGTCGAGATCACCGACCGGAACTCGTTCATGATCCTGCTCGCCTTCCTCGGACAGCTCGGCGATCCGGTCGCCCAACTCCGCGTTCTGCGAAGGCGGTTGAGCTTCTACGACCAGCCCGCCGGCTACTTCTACGACCATGGCAGACCGCTGCGCGCCGACGAGATGACCGACCGGTTCCGGCGCGGCATGCTGGCCACCGCCGCCGCGACCAAGCACGCCGACGTGCAGTGGCTGCGTGCGGTGATCTCGGAGTTGGAGGGCGAGATCACCGGCCGCCCCGAGCGCATGCGCAAGCCGGGCGTGTAGATCCCCGGCCGATCCCCGCGGAGTGCCGAGCTGGAAATACGGCGGAAAAACTCGGTGGTCCCCGACTACTGAC
>NZ_JAIUKE010000679.1 GCF_020176795.1 Streptomyces sp. 8L | reverse complement strand
GGCCTGGCGCGGCCGGACCCGACGGGGCGCCGGGCGGTGCGGGGAACACCGGCGGCGACGCGGGCGGCACCTCGGGCACCGCCTGTCCGGCCGCGGGCGGGGCGGCTGGTGCTGCGGGCGGCGCACCCGCCACGGCCGGAGCGGCGGCTGCCTCGGGCGGCGCGCCCGCCCCGGTGGACACGGCCGGAGCCGCGGTGCCGTCGGACGTGGCGATGTCGGGCGTGGCGACGGGCTCCGCCGGGTGCGTGCTCGGCCCCTCGGACGCCAATCCGCCCGGCAGCGCGCGCTCGCCGGACGTGACGCCCTCGCGCGGAACTGCGGCGGACCCGGACGAACCGGACCCGGACGAACCGGGCCCGGACGAACCGGAACCGGCCGCGTCGAGCGCGGCCTCCGTCTCGGGCCTCGGCGGCGCCGCGGCCGTCCCGGGAGCGGCCTGTCCCTGGCCGCGGCCCCTGCGGGTCCGCGCGATCCGGCCGCCCGCGAGCTTCGCGGACATGTCCCCTTCGGCCGGGGCCTGCTGGGCCTCGGCCACCGGCGTGGCGTCGGGTTGCAGCGCGGCCTGCGCTCGGCCCGCGGCCCGGCCGCGTACGGCGGTGGACACCGGGGGCTGGACCGGGGCCGTCTCGGTGGCGGCGGCCACCGACCACACCTCGTCCTCCGCGTTGCCGAGGGTGAGCCAGGGGTCGTCGGCGGGGGCGACCTGGAAGGCGACACGCGTCGCGGGGTCGAGCCGCCACAGCATGTCCTCGGCGAGCTCCTTCATGCGCGCGGCCGTCGTCGGCGTACTGCGGTCGTAGAGGATCGCGAGGCGGCCGGGTCCGGCCGGGACGCACCGCACGTCGTCGGCGTCGGCGGGCTCGGTGGGCGGGCGCATCCACAGTCCGCTCTGCACGACCTCCAGGACCGCGTCGGCCGCGTACTCGTACACGCCCGGGGTGATCTCCGGGACGCCGTCGAGCGGGCGGCGCACCCCGAACAGCGCGGGCGGCGCCGGGCGTGCGGCCGGGCTGTGCCGGGGGAAGTACATCAACTCACCGGCGAACGGCCTGGATTCGGCCGTGCCGTCCTTGTGCAGCGCGATGACGGCGGGCGCTTCGAGGCTCGCCCGCCGCTCCACGGGCATGCCCGCGTACACGACGACCTGCTGGGCGAGCCGGTCGGCGATCTCCTGCCCGTACGCCCGGCCCTCCGCGCTCGACACGGGCCCGTAGTGGATGAACCGCACCCGCGAACGCACCGAGGGCAGCACCGTCTCCCAGAAGCGCGCCACGTCACCGAGCGGTACCGCGGGGCCGCCCGGTGTGCCGAGCACCACCGTCAGGATGTCGGGGTGGCACGGCAGGGACTCCATCAGCCACTTGCGGCCGCGCGCGGTGTGTCCGGGCCCCGGGGCGCGCACCCACACACCGCTCGGCAGCGGCTCGACCGTGGCGTCCGCGCTGGTCTCCCAGGGGCGGCTGAACGTGGAGAACTCCCACGGCGGCTTCGGGAAGCGCTGCGAGTCGGGCTGCGGGCCGCGCCCCGGCCGGTAGGCGAGCCAGCCGATGCCGCGGTCGCTGGGGATGAACAGGCCGCCGTCGACGGTCGGTACGACCTCGCCGTCCGGTGTGACGACGGTGCGGTCGAGCCGGTCCGCGAGCCGCTGCCCCATGGCCCGGGACTCGCGCGCCGTGGTGGGCCGCGCGAAGACGATCCGCACGCTCCCGACGCGTCCCGAGAGCGTCTTGGCGACGGACTCCCACTCCGTCTCCACCGTACCCGGCGGCAGGTCGACGACCGTCAGCGTGTGCTGGGTGTCTGCCGCGAGCCCGGACGCGAACGCGACCGCGCGCGGATCGGCCTCGCCCTTGGGGTGAAGCAGCAGCGCGTGCCCCGCCGGCCTCGCCTGGAGCGGGCCGCCGAGCATGCGGGGTGGCCTGAGCCCGATGTGCACGGCTATCCCCTCTGTACGGTGTCGACGGCGGCGGTCCTGCTCAGCGCGGGGCCGCGGGGCAGCAGTGCGAGGACGTTCTCCGGCAGCGGCAGGCCCCCGCCGCCGCCGAAGCCGAGGACGCCCGCGGCCTGGTCCCCGTCGAGCGGGTACTCGATGCCGTCCTCGGTGATGAGGAACTCGCGCGGGGTGATGCCCTGCTTGCCGACCTGCGCCTGGTCGAGCGCGAGCACGCCCTTGCCCGCGGGCAGCAGCACCGGGCGGGACCCGGTGGCGGCCGGGCCGTGCTCCAGCACGATCCCGGTGCGCAGGGCCGGTCCCGCCGACTGCTGCCGCAGACACACCGCGGCGCCCTCGGTGCCGGCGGCCCGCATGTCGAGCAGGTTGGGCAGGCGGTGCATCAGGGTGCGGTCCTTGGAGACCGGGGCCACGGCGATGTCGGTGGCCGTCACCGTGCGCGGCTTGGCGGCGCCCGCGGTGGCGGACATCAGCGCGGACTCGGTGGCGGTGACCGGTGCGATGCCGTCCTTGAGCATCACGTAGAAGTGCGCGGAGCCGCCCGTGCCCGCCGTGGTGAACAGGTCGCCCACGGCGGTGGACCGGCCCGCGACCTTCCCCGCGGGCTGTCCGCCGCCGTCGATCTTCGCGGCGGCGAGCGCGGGCCCCGAGGGGACGGCCGAGAGCCAGTTGTCCGGGGCGGCCAGCGGCTGTTCGTCGTCCATGCCGAGCGCGATCATGACGGCGTCGCCGGTGACGCGGTACTTCTTGCCGTGCCACAGCACGTACCGGCCGCCCTTGGCGTCGGACAGTAGCACCTGCCGGTCGTCGGGGAGCGCCGAGGTGTGCCCGCCGGGCGCGAAGTCGACGGACTGGCCGCCGGGCAGGCCGGGGCGCAGGCAGCGGGTCCAGGCGCCGGTGAGGAGCGAGGCGGCGGCCGGCACCGCGTCGGGCGCGTCGGGGATGCCGACGGCGGAGCCGATCCGCACCCCGGCCAGGGACTTGGCGGACACGGACTCGGGGGCGGCGGCGCCGGCGCCCGAGATCAGCAGCGCGGAGGCGTAGTTGCGTACGGGGTGCAGCACGCCCTGGACGTAGAGGAAGCGGTTGCCGTTCTCCTTCTCCACGACGACCGCGCCGTCCTTCTTCCAGGACGTCTTCGCGACGGGCGAGATCAGCCCGTACACACCGAAGCCGATGCACAGCAGCACGACGAGCGCGGCGCCGAAGAACGTGCCGAGGGAGGCGCGCCTGGTGGGGCTTTCGCCGCCGCCCGGGTTGCCGCTCACGAGCGCGGTGGCGAGGCGTCCCATCGCGAACTGGTACGCCTGGACCTGGTCCTTCCGTGTCTGCACTGCGCTCTCCTCAGCTGGCCAGTTGGCGGAAGAAGGCGTACACGTGCAGCGACTGCAACAGCAGGGGCAGCAGTGCGACGGCGGTCAGGGTCTCGGCGATGTCACCGAGGTGGCCCCACACCGGCAGCAGCCTGCCGGTGGGCAGCCGCCACGCGGCGACCAGCAGCAGCCCCGCGGCCACCAGGAACACGCCGAGGACGACGGCGCGTTCCGTGGTGCCGAGCGGCGCGAGCCGGGTGAGGGCGACGACCGCGAGGCCGAGGCCGCCGACGACCGTCATCGGGATGCGTTGGAGGGCGCCGCCGAGGCCGCGGGCGCGCAGCAGCACGGCCGCGCCGAACACGAGCGGCAGCAGCCAGCCGATCCAGCCGCCCTCGTGCACCAGGACCGGGAACGCCACCGCGTACACGAGGGCGGAGGAGATGCTGAGCGTGTTCAGGTACTGGCTCGCGATCCCCACCCGCCGGGTCACGGTCTCCTCCGGCTCCGGCTCGATGCCCTGCTGCAACTCCTCTGCCGTACGGGGCAGTTGCGGGACCCGGAGCCGGGCGGCGCGCAGCGTCAGCCGGGGGCCGAAGTGGCCGAGCACGAACATCGCGACGCCGGTGATGCCGGTCGCCTGAACGGCGGTGAGGCCGCCGATCCGCGCGACGGCGACACCGACGGCGGCGGCGATCGCGCACACCATGAACGTGCCGGGCAGCGTGAACGGCAGTATGCGCAGGGCCGTCAGGACGCCCGCGACCAGGACGACGGCGCCCGCCGCGACCAGGAGCCCCGCCGAGCCGAGTGCGAAGTGCCCGAGGTGCGCGTGCCCGTGGGCGCCCACCGGCAGGACCGCGGGGGCGGGCGGCAGGGAGAACGGCGCGAACCCGGCGAGCGCCGCGAACAGCATGCCGCCCAGGCCCGCGGCGCCGACGGTGGTCCTGTCGGCTCCGGCGCGGGACAGCACGGCGCAGCCCGCGGCGAGCACGACCGCGGCCACCCCGCAGGCGGATGTCGCGAGGGCGCCGGGTCCCGCGCCGAACGCGGTGACACCGAGCGCGAGCGCGACGAGCGCGGCGACCGCGAGCGCGAGCCCCCGGGTCAGCTCGGGCCGCCACAGGTCGGAGCGGTTCGCGACGGCGTGGGCGACGCCGTCGGAGATGTCGTCGAAGTGCAGCCCCGGCAGCGGCTCGTCGGCCGGCCGCAGATACAGCACGTCGCCGTGGTGCAGGCCGAGCGTGTCCGGGCTGCCGTCGAGGTCGAACGGGTCCTCGCCGAGCCGCTGGAGGACCCAGGGCGCGTTGGTCCGCTCGGGCGCGGTGGCCACGTGCCGCAGCAGCGTGGGCAGCAGCGACTGCAACAGCAGGGGCAGCAGTGCGACGGCGGTCAGGGTCTCGGCGATGTCACCGAGGTGGCCCCACACCGG
>NZ_JAIUKE010000678.1 GCF_020176795.1 Streptomyces sp. 8L | reverse complement strand
CCGGGGCCCGCCCCCGCGGGGGCCGCCCCCCGCCCGCCCCCCCCCCCCCCCCCCCGCGCCCCCCCCCCCCGCCCCGGGGGCCCCGGGCACCGCCCCGGGCCGAGCGCCGCCTCAGGCCGGGAGCCGCTTCAGGCCGGGCGCTGCCCCAGGACGGGCACCGCCCCAGGGACAGGCACCGTCACACGGACAGGCACCGTCACACGGACAGGCACAGGACGGGGCCAGGCGTGCCGTTTCTGCCGGTCCGGGCCGATTGGCGGCGGCATCGGGGGGTGAACGGCGGGCCGCGCGGTCAGGATGGAGGCATGACCTTCCATGTCGACTCGGAGACCGGACGGCTGCGCCGCGTCATCCTGCACCGCCCCGGCCTCGAACTGAAGCGGCTCACCCCGCAGAACGCGGACGCGCTGCTCTTCGACGACGTGCTCTGGGTGCGGCGCGCGCAGGAGGAGCACGACGGCTTCGCCGCGGTGCTCCGCGAGCGCGGTGTCGAGGTGCACCTCTTCGGCGACCTGCTGCGGGAGACGCTCGACATCCCCGAGGCCAGGAGCCTGGTCCTGGACCGGGTCTTCGACGAGAAGGAGTACGGCCCGCTCGCCACGGACCACCTCCGCTCCGTGTTCGACGAGCTGGGCGCGGGAGAACTGGCGGAGGCGCTGGTGGGCGGGGTGACCAAACGGGAGTTCCTGGCGGACCACGCGGAGCCCACCTCGGTCCGCTTCCATGTGATGGACCAGGACGACTTCCTGCTCGACCCGCTGCCCAACCACCTCTTCACCCGGGACACGTCCGCCTGGATCTACGACGGCGTCGCCGTCAACGCGATGAGCAGGCCCGCGAGGCGCCGCGAGACCGTGCACTTCGAGGCGGTCTACGGGCACCACCCGCTGTTCACCGGCGACAGCGCGGGGCCCTTCCACCACTGGTCACAGGGCCAGGAGACGTATCCGTCCACCATCGAGGGCGGGGACGTGCTGGTCATCGGCAGGGGCGCGGTGCTGATCGGCATGAGCGAGCGCACCACGCCGCAGGCGGTCGAGATGCTCGCGCGGCGCCTGTTCGCCGCTGGTTCCGCCACCACGATCGTCGCGCTGGACATGCCGAAGCGGCGGGCGTTCATGCACCTCGACACCGTGATGACGATGGTCGACCAGGACACCTTCACCCAGTACGAGGGCCTCGGCATGCTCCGCTCGTACACGATCGAGCCGGGCGACGGGGGCAACGAGCTGAAGGTCACCGACCACCCGCCCGAGCACATGCACCGCGCGATCGCCGCGGCACTCGGGCTGGACGCGGTACGGGTGCTCACCCCGACCCAGGACGTGCACTCCGCGGCGCGCGAGCAGTGGGACGACGGGTGCAACGTGCTCGCGGTCGAGCCCGGCGTCGTCGTCGCGTACGAGCGCAACTCCACGACCAACGCCCATCTGCGCAAGCAGGGCTTCGAGGTGATCGAGATCCGGGGCAGCGAGCTCGGCCGGGGCAGAGGCGGCCCCCGCTGCATGAGCTGCCCCCTGGAGCGATCGGCGACCTGACCCCGGAGCCCCAGAGGACCCGGAGCACCCGGACTGCCCGGTGCACCCAGAGGACCCGTAGCACCCGGAGAACCCGGGCCGGGCGAGGGTCCGTATAGCCATACGGATGGCCGTATATAGTTACGGAGTGCGCCGTTCGCATACGCCGTTCCGTCGCGGAGCATGGCAGGTGGTACGTACGCGCCGCACAGGACCCGCCCGCAGCAAGACCTCAGGAGCAGCCACCATGGCGATACACCTCCCTGGCCGCCACTTCCTCAAGGAGCTCGACCTCACGGCCGAGGAGTTCCGCGGCCTGATCGACCTGGCCGCCGAACTCAAGGCCGCCAAGAAGGCGGGCACCGAGGCGCAGCGTCTGCGCGGCCGGAACATCGCGCTGATCTTCGAGAAGTCCTCCACCCGTACCCGCTCCGCCTTCGAGGTGGCCGCCGCCGACCAGGGCGCCGCCACCACCTACATCGATCCCGCGGGCTCCCACATCGGGAAGAAGGAGTCGGCGAAGGACACCGCCCGGGTGCTGGGCCGGATGTTCGACGGCATCCAGTACCGGGGCGACGCCCAGGCGGTCGTCGAGGAACTCGCCGCGTACGCCGGAGTGCCCGTCTTCAACGGCCTCACCGACGACTGGCACCCCACCCAGATGCTCGCCGACGTGCTCACCATGACCGAGCACTGTGCCAAGCCCCTCACCGCGACGAGCTTCGCCTACCTCGGCGACGCGCGGTTCAACATGGGCAACTCCTACCTGGTCACGGCGGCGCTGCTGGGCATGGACGTACGGATCGTCGCGCCCCGCGCGTTCTGGCCCGACGACGAGATCGTCGCGGTGGCCCGCAAGGCGGCCGAGGTCAGCGGCGCCCGGCCGCACCTGACGGAGGACATCGAGGAAGGCGTCGCCGGGGCCGACTTCGTCGTCACCGACGTGTGGGTGTCGATGGGCGAGCCCAAGGAGGTCTGGGACGTACGGATCGCGGCCCTCGCCCCGTACACGGTGACGATGGACGTGCTGCGCGCCACCGGCAATCCGGACGTGAAGTTCCTGCACTGCCTGCCGGCCTTCCACGACCTGGGCACCGAGGTCGGCAGGGAGATCCACGAGCGCTACGGGCTGCGTGAGCTGGAGGTCACGGACGAGGTCTTCGAGTCGGAGCACTCGGTCGTCTTCGACCAGGCGGAGAACCGTCTGCACACCATCAAGGCCCTGCTCGTCGCGACGATGGGCGACGCGTAGTCCTGGAGCGTTCTCCCGCCGCGGGTGACCGGCGCCGCGGGTGACCGGGGAGAGCGGTCAGCGGCGTGGACGCCGTGGCGTCTGCCGGGGCACCGTCGGCCCCGGCAGGCCGCGTCCCTCCGGTCCCCCGGACCCGCCGGCCCCCGACTCGGGGGACACGGGCCGTGTGCCCTCTCCCGCGGGGCCGCCGGGCTCGGTCGCCGGGTGTGCGGCGAACCCGCCCGCTCGCGGCGCTCGCGGCCGCGGCAGGGTGAACCACACCGCTTTGCCCCCACCGTCCGTCGGCCGGTGGCCGCACTCCGCGCTGAGCGTGCGGATCAGCAGCAGTCCCCGGCCGTCCTCCTGCCACGGGTCCGGCATCGGGGCCGGGCCCGGCCTGCCCAGGGCGTGTGGCGGCTCCGGGTCGGTGTCGTGCACCTCGACGTGGCAGCAGCCGGTTGGGAGCAGCGCCACCACCAGCCGTATCGGATCGTCGCCCCGCGTGTGCTCGACGGCGTTCGCCACCAGCTCCGCCGTCAGCAGTTCCGCCGTGTCGGCGTCGATGCCCTTCTCCAGGTCCGCCAGGGCGGCCCGCACCAGGGCGCGTGCCATGGGTACGGCCGCGGCCGTGTGCGGAAGCGCAATGTGCCAGGGGGAGAGGCGGGGACTGTCGGACAAGGGGGAGATCCGTTCGGGGACGGTGAAGTGGGGGCGGTGTGACATACGGAACCGACCCTCCCGGAGCGTAAGGGCGAGGTTCAGGAAGCGACAACCCGTCCGTCATGGGACGTGTGCCACAACTCGGACAGTGGTGTCCAGGACACCCCGCGCCACGGTCCCGCGTCCCGCGCAGGCCGAACCACGCCACGATCCCGCGTCCCGGTCCCACGCCTCGGTCTCGCATACGAGCCCCGCGTACCGGTCCCACGCCTCGGCCCCGCGTACGAGCCCCGCGTATCGCGTACTCGTGACGAGAGTCACAGGGCGATGATACCGTGCCCGGTACAGCGCGGAAGGAGGCTCCATGAGCCCGTTCACCGGCTCCACGCCCCGCACCGAGACCTGGCGCCACCTTCGGGTGAGCCGTCACGACGGCGTCGCGACCGTCACCCTCGCCCGGCCCGAGAAGCTCAACGCCCTCACCTTCGGCGCGTACGCGGACCTCCGCGACCTGCTCGCCGAGCTGTCCCGTGAACGGTCCGTCCGGGCGCTGGTGCTCGCGGGGGAGGGGCGGGGCTTCTGCTCGGGCGGCGACGTCGAGGAGATCATCGGCGCGACCCTCGCCCTCGACACCGCACAGCTCCTCGACTTCAACCGGATGACAGGACAGGTCGTCCGGGCCCTGCGCGAATGCCCCTTCCCGGTGATCGCCGCCGTGCACGGGGTGGCCGCGGGCGCGGGCGCGGTCCTCGCGCTCGCCTCCGACTTCCGGATCGCGGACCCCTCGGCCCGCTTCGCGTTCCTCTTCACTCGCGTCGGCCTCTCCGGCGGCGACATGGGCGCCGCGTATCTGCTGCCCCGCGTCGTCGGCCTCGGGCACGCCACCCGGCTGCTGATGCTGGACGAGCCGGTGCGGGCCGCCGAGGCCGAACGCATCGGCCTGATCAGCGAGCTCACCGACGAGGGGCACGCCGGCGAGCGGGCCGCCGCCCGCGCCGCCCGGCGCGCGGGCGGCCCCGCTCTCGCGTACGCGCAGACCAAGGCACTGCTCACCGCCGAACTCGACATGCCGCTCGCCGCCGCGGTCGAGATGGACGCGAGCACTCAGGCGCTCCTGATGAACAGCGCGGACTACACGGAGTTCCACGCCGCCTTCACCGGCCGGCGCGACGCCCGCTGGCAGGGGCGGTGAACGGCATGGATACCCGGGCAACACAGACGGCACGGGCGGCACGGACGGCTCGGGCGGGGGCACACCGATGACAACCCCCGCCCCCGGCCAAGGCCCGGCC
>NZ_JAIUKE010000677.1 GCF_020176795.1 Streptomyces sp. 8L | reverse complement strand
CCCCCGCCCCGGGTTCTGGCCACACCCCGTCACGGCCGCGCCCGCGCGACGGCGCGTGAGACGCCTCTTCCGGACCCCGGGCACACCGGCGCCGTACGCCATGGGCCTGGTGGAGCCGCCGCGACGCGCAGTGAGCGAGCCGGGCCCGGTACGCCGGACATGGGGCAACGCCAAGCCTCCGCACGCCGGCGGGCTCCCCTCACGTGCGGCTTCCGCGCGGCGGCAGGTGATCGTACGGTGGTCTCGCGTCGCCCCGCCCCCGCGTTCAGCGGGGACCTGGCGGGGCGGCGGCGCCATCCACCGACGACGGGAGCAGCACACCCATGAGTGATCCGAGGACCCTGACCGTCCGCCCCGAGAAGGGCGACTACGCCTGGACGTTCGGCGGTCACGCCCCCGTGGCGAGGATCGCGCCCGGCACGGTCCTCGACCTGTTCACCGAGGACTGCTTCGCGGGCCGGGTGCGCTCGGCGAACGACCTCGTCTCCGAGGTGTGCGAGTTCCCGTTCCTCAACCCGCAGACCGGCCCGTTCTACGTGGAGGGCGCCGAGCCCGGCGACACGGTGGCCGTGCACTTCGTGTCGATCGAGCCCGCGCGCGACTGGGCCGCGTCGACCACGGTCCCCCTCTTCGGCGCCCTGACGTCCACGCACACGACAGCGACGCTCCAGGCGCCGCTGCCCGAGGTGGTGTGGATGTGGCAGCTCGACCGGGAACGCGGGACCTGCCGGTTCTCGGCACGCGACAGCGACATCGAGATCGACCTGCCGATGGACCCGATGCACGGCACGGTGGGTGTGGCGCCCGCCAACCTGGAAGTGCGCTCCGCGCTGGTTCCCGACGCGCACGGCGGCAACATGGACACGCCCGAGATGCGGGCGGGGGTGACCTGCTACCTCGGCGTCAACGTCGAGGGAGCGCTGCTCAGCCTCGGTGACGGACACGCGCGCCAGGGCGAGGGCGAGACGTGCGGGGTGGCCGTCGAGTGCGCGATGAACTCCGTCGTCGTGGTGGAGCTGCTGAAGGGTGTGTCGACACCGTGGCCGCGTATCGAGTCGGACACGCACATCATGTCCACGGGTTCGGCGAAACCGCTGGAGGACGCCTTCCGGGTCTCGCAGCTGGATCTGGTGCAGTGGCTGGCGCGCGACTACGGGCTGTCCGAACTCGACGCGTACCAACTCCTCTCGCAGGCGGGGGAGGCACCCGTCGCCAATGTCTGCGACACCAACTACACGTGTGTGGCGAAGATCCGCAAGGAGTGGCTGCCCGCGGGTGAACCGCACCGCGGCCTGCACCGGCACCTGCGGGAGACCTCGGCGATCCTGCCCCGCGCCTGACGGCGTGCACACGGGCGCGGGCGCGTCGCCGGCCGGTGGCGCGAGCGCCAGGACCGCGCACCCCGCCCGTACATGAGTGGCCGTCGGCGGGCGCCGTCCGGTGGGACGATCCGCGGGCGGCGCGGCGGCACACCGACGTTCCGCCGCGTTCCTGCGGGAACCGGGTATACACAGATACGCCTGTCAGGTGTGCCGGACCGTCTTCCGGGTATGCACCTCGACCAACGGTTGGAGTGTGCATGCCTGAGCTGTTCATCGGCGGCAAGTGGACGTCGGCGGTCGAGGGAAGAACGCGGGAGATCCGGTGCCCGGCGGACGGCACTCTGGTCGCCTCGGTCGACGAGGCGGGGCCCCGGGACGCCGACGCGGCGGTCGCGGCCGCCCGGGACGCCTTCGACGGCGGCCCCTGGCCGCGGACACCGGCCGCGGAGCGCGGGCGGCTTCTGCTGCGTGTCGCGGATCTGCTGGAGCGCGACAAGGAGGCTCTGGCGCGGGCCGAATCCCTGGACACGGGGAAACGGCTCGTCGAGAGCGAGTTCGACATGGCCGACATCGCGAACTGCTTCCGGTACTTCGGCAATCTCGTGGCCGCCGGCGGCGCGGACCGCGTCGTGGACACCGGCGACCCGACCGTGGACAGCCGCGTCGTGCACGAACCCGTCGGCGTGTGTGCGCTGATCACGCCCTGGAACTATCCGCTGCTCCAGACGGCGTGGAAGGTGGCGCCCGCGGTCGGCGCCGGCAACACGTTCGTCCTGAAGCCCAGCGAGCTGACCCCGCACACCGCGATCCACCTGATGCGGCTGCTGGCCGAGGCCGGGCTGCCGGACGGGGTGGCGAACCTGGTCCTCGGCGCCGGTGCCGAGGCGGGAGCGCCGCTGGCGGAGGACCCTCGGGTCGACATGGTGTCGTTCACCGGCGGTCTGGTCACCGGGCGCCGGATCATGGCGGCGGCGGCTCCGACGGTGAAGAAGGTGGCGCTGGAGCTCGGCGGCAAGAACCCGAACATCGTCTTCGCCGACGCGGACTACGAGACAGCAGTGGACTACGCGCTGACCGCGGTCTTCCTGCACTCCGGGCAGGTGTGTTCCGCGGGGGCGCGGCTGCTCGTCCAGGAGAGTCTGCACGACCGGTTCGTGGACGACGTCGTGGAGCGCGCGCGAACCATCCCGCTGGGCGGCCCGTTCGACGAGCGGGCCAGGACGGGGCCGCTGATCTCCGCCGCGCACCGGGAGAAGGTCGAGCGCTACGTGGCGGCGGGGCTGGCGGAGGGCGCGGTACTGCGCTGCGGCGGCAGGCGTCCGGAGGGCGCGGAGTTCGCGGACGGCTTCTACTATCTGCCGACCGTGCTGGACGAGTGCGCGGCCGGCATGTCGGTGGTACGCGACGAGTCGTTCGGGCCCGTCCTCACCGTCGAGCGCTTCCGCACCGAGGACGAGGCGGTGTCACTCGCCAACGACACGATCTACGGCCTCTCGGGGGCCGTGTGGTCCACCGACGTCGGCAAGGCACACCGGGTGGCGGCGAGAATGCGGGCCGGCACCGTATGGATCAACGACTTCCAGCCGTATGTGCCCCAGGCGGAGTGGGGCGGGTACAAGCAGTCAGGTTTCGGGCGTGAGTTGGGGCCTACGGGTCTCGGCGAGTACCAGGAGGCGAAGCACGTGTGGCGCAATCTCGAACCGAGTCCGCTGAGGTGGTTCGAGTGAGCGCGACGATACCCGACGACCAGCGGGACGACGGCGACCAGTCGATCTCGGATTTCGGCTACAAACCTCAGCTCAAGCGGACATTGGGCAACTTCCACACCTTCGCGGCCGGCATCAGCTACATCTCGATCCTCACCGGCACCTTCCAGCTGTTCAACCTCGGTGTGGGCTTCGGGGGGCCGGCCTACTGGTGGTCCTGGCCCATGGTGTTCGTCGGGCAGTTGATGGTGGCGCTGTGCTTCTGCGAGCTGGCGGCGCGCTACCCCGTGGCGGGATCGATCTACAACTGGTCGAAGAAGCTGGGCGGTGCGCATCTGGGCTGGCTGGGCGGCTGGATGATGGTGGCGGCCACCATGGTCTCCCTCTCGGCGGTCGCGCTCGCCTACCAGCAGACCCTGCCGCAGATCTCGTCGGTGTTCTGGGTCATAGGCGACGGGAGCCATCCCACGGACGCGGCCAAGAACGCCGTGTTCCTTGGCAGTTGCCTGATCGTCTTCACCACCCTCGTCAACGCCTTCGGTGTGAAGCTCATGGCGAGGATCAACTCGGCGGGTGTCCTGGTCGAGTTGGTCGCGGCCGTCGTCCTGATCTGCCTGCTGGCGGCCCATCTCACCCGGGGCCCGAGCACGATCACCCAGACGCACGGGCTCGGCAGTGGCCAGCCGCTCGGCTATTTCGGTGCCTTCCTCACCGCTTCGCTGGCCTCCGCGTACGTCATGTACGGGTTCGACACCGCGTCGTCGCTCGGTGAGGAGTCGAGGAACCCGAGCCGCAACGCGCCCCGCGCGATCCTGCGCGCCCTCGTCGCGTCGTTCGTCATCGGCGGCCTGATCCTGCTGTTCGCGCTCCTGGCCGTGCCGGACCTGCACTCGTCGAAGATCTCCACGGACGGCCTGCAGTTCGTGGTGCTCTCCACGCTCGGCTCCACGGTCGGTCAGGCCGTGCTGTGGTGCGTGGTCATCGCCATCACCGTGTGCGAACTGGCGGTGCACACGGCCGGTATCAGGCTCGCGTTCGCGATGGCACGCGACAACGGTCTGCCCGCCTCGTCGTGGGTGGCCAAGGTGAGCCCCCGTTTCCAGACCCCTGTCGTCCCTGCGGTGGTGATCGGGCTGGTGGCGATCGGCATCCTGGTCATCAACATCGACCAGCCGCAGATCTTCTCCGTGGTCACCAGCATCGCGATCATCATGATCTATCTGGGGTACCTCTCCGTGACCGTGCCGATGCTGTGGCAGCGCCTGCGCGGCAACTGGCGCCCGGCCGAAGGGCAGTTCTCGCTGGGAAGGTTCGGCCTTCCGGTCAACATCGTCGCCGTCCTGTGGGGCGGCGCGATGGTGGTGAACCTGGCCTGGCCGCGGGCCGAGGTCTACAACGCGACCTCGCCGCACCACTGGTACCTCCAGTGGGGCGCGTTCCTCTACATCGGTGTCATCGTCGGTGTCGGCTTCGGGTACTACTGGTTCCGCAAGCGCGGCCGTATCAACGTCATCGAGGGCAGCCGGGCAGCCGTTCCCGAGCCGCGGCGACCGGCGGCACCGTAGTACGCGTCGACCCGGACGCGGGGTAGGGGGCGCGGCGGGCCGGGGTACGGCCGCCGGATGTGCGGCGCTCACCGCGCCCCTGGACGGCCCGGCCGCACCGCGGCCCCGTACCCCGC
>NZ_JAIUKE010000676.1 GCF_020176795.1 Streptomyces sp. 8L | reverse complement strand
CGCCTCGCGCCGCCCCGCGGCGCGGGGGGGGGCGCGGGCGGCGGGGGGGGCGGGGCGGGGGGGGGGGGGGGGGGGGGGGGGGGGCCCCCCGGCCGCCCCCCCCGAGTCCGGCCAGGGCCGCTCCGGCGGTGGCGCCGGCCGCGGCGGTGCCGCGCAGGAAGGTCCTCCGGTTGTGCGCGTGTTCGGTCACGTCTGCTCCTGGGGTCGGATCGGGTCGGGTCGGTCGGGTCGGGTGCGCGGGGGCCAGCGCGTTGGGTGTCATGGGTGCCCTGGATGTCTTGGGTGTCCTGCGGAACGGCGGGCGGCTCGCGCTCACCGCGCGGCGGCGGCCGCTGCGGCGGGCAGGGGCGTGAGGGAGTCCGGTACGGCGCGCAGTGCCGCGTACCAGACCGCGGCCATCTTCCCGTAGCCCGCCCGCGTGGGATGGATGCCGTCCGCGAGGTCGGCCGTGGTCAGCGCGTCGTACATCCTGACCAGGTGGACGTCCGGCCCCTTGGCGGCGACCACGTGCGGAATGGCCCCGTTGTACGTCACGACGCGGGCCTGCTGGGTGCCGTTCGCCTGCGGCGGGACCGTCGCGACGAAGAGTTCCGCCCGCGGTCTGTCCGTCCGGATGTGGTCGATCAGCGCGGACAGCCGGGCCGGCGCGTTCGCGACGTCGTGGTTCTGGTTCAGGTCGTTGGTGCCGATCAGGAGCAGGACCGTACGCGGGTCGCTCTGCCCGAGCCAGGTGTCGAGGTTCGCGTCCAACTGGTCGATGCGCCAGCCGGGATGGCCCTCGTGGTCGTGGTCGCCGAGCTCCGCGGGCCCGTTGGTCTGCGACCCGACGAAGTCGACGGTGTAACCGCCCGCGGCGAGCCGTTGCCACAACTCGACGCGGTAGCCGCCGGGGTAGGGGGTGTATCCGTCGGTGATGGAGTCGCCGAGCGGCATGACGCGCACACCGCCGTTGGACTCGCCCGGGACCGCCGCGCGTGCCGGGGGGCCGCCCAGCACGAACCCGGCCGTGGCGAGCGCACCGCCGAGGAGCGCTGTGCGCCTGGAAACCACTCTGTTCATGGGACTCCCTCGCATGGCATCGGTGGGGGGACGGCGGTGTCCCGTACGGGTGCGACACCGCACGGAAGGGACCGCCGTGCTGGCGGCTTTGCGAAAGGGCTTGCTGCGGTGGGGACTTCCGGCCGCGCCCCCTCGGGGCGTGCACCCCGGGGCTGTGCAGGTATGCAAATCCATCAGGTCGCCGTGCGTCAATACACGTGGCGGGCCCGGTCCGAACGGCCGCGCCGATGGCATCCATGTGCTTTTTCAGGGCGTGTTCAGGGAGCCGAGTGGCTGAACAGGCAGGATTGATTAAGTGCCGTGTGCAAGCGCTTTCTCGGAGTGTGGTTCTCATTCTTCCGAGACGGTGAGGAACTACTTTTGCAAGTCGCGCCAACGTCGGGTCAACGTCGAGGGCGCCTCGGGCCAACGTCGAGCGCACGTCGGGCCAACGTCGAGCCGGCGGTGAGCATGTCGAGTGAACGTGGCGGCAATGCACCGGAGTTGGCCAAGGCAGCCGCCGGAGGGCGTCATCTTCGGTCCGGCCCGGGACACGCCTCGGGCTGCTTTGATGGACCCGTGACCGACACCGAGCCCGAGGCAGGCCCCGATCGCGCGGCGGCCCCCGCCCCCGCCCCCGATCTCGCCCGTATGCTCCGCGCCAACGAGGCCAACTGGGACGCCCGGGTGCCCGTGCACCTCGCCAGCCGGTTCTACGGGCTCGGCGACGACCTCGATCCGGCCCGCTGGTTCGGCGCCTTCGAGTGGGACGACCTCGGGGACCTGCGCGGCCGGGACATCGCCCACCTCCAGTGCCATCTGGGCACCGAGACCCTCGCGTTCGCCGCGCGCGGCGCGCGCCGCGTCGTCGGGCTCGACCTGTCCGGCGCGTCCGTGGCCGCCGCGCGGGACATCGCGGAACGGGCCGGCGCGGACGTCACGTACGTACCGGGAAACGTGTACGACGCGGAACACCTCCTCGGCGCGGGCGGGTTCGACGTCGTCTACACCGGCAAGGGCGCGCTGTGCTACCTGCCGGACCTCACCGCCTGGGCGGGCGTCGTGCGGGCACTGCTGCGGCCCGGCGGGTGCCTCTACCTCGTGGAGTTCCATCCGCTGCTCGCCTCGCTGGGGCTGACACCCGAGCCCGGCGAGGGCACAGGACTGCGGCTGCGCGGCGATGTCGTCGGCGGGCGGGGCCCGCTGCGGAAGGACTCGGCGCACACCTACACCGACGGGCCGCCGCTCTCCGCCGCCACCGAGAACTACGAGTGGGCGCACGGCGTCGGCGAGGTCGTCACCGCGCTCGTCGGCGCCGGGCTGCGGGTGTCCGTACTGCGGGAGGTCGACGCGCTGCCGTGGCCCCGCTGGCCGCACATGACGGCCGGGGAGGACGGCTGGTGGCGGCTGCCCGAGGACGCGCCGCGCGTTCCGCTGCTCGCCGCGCTGCGCGCGGAACGCGACGCGGACCGGGACGCGGCCGGCTCCGGGTCCGACGGTTGAGGTCCGGGCTCGTGGCCGGACGGCCGGGGGTCCGGCCCCGGCCCGCCCTCCCGGGCCAGATGGGCCAGCAGCTCCAGCTTCTCGTACGACTCGGTGCCGGGCCGCGCGTGGTACGTGACGAGGACCTGGCCGGGCGAGTTCGGCAGGGTGAGCTTCTCGTAGTCCAACTCCAGCGCACCCACCTGGGGATGGCGGAAGCGGGGCGTGCCGCTGGTCTTCAGCCGCACGTCCTGCCTCGCCCACAGGGTCCTGAACCGCTCGCTGCGCAGGCTGAGTTCGCCGACGACCTGCACGAGGCGCGGGTCGTCGGCCTCCGCCCCCGCCATGGAGCGCAGGTACGCCACGACCTTCGCGGTCATGCCCTCCCAGTCCTCGTACAGCTCCCGCATCCCCGGTTCGAGGAACGCCGCGCGCAGTGTGTTCACGCCGGGCGCGAAGAACGGGCTGAGCGCGACGGCCACCCGGTTCGCGGCCAGCGTCGTCATCGAGCGGCCCTGTACGAGCGCGGGGGTCGCGGGCCAGCTCTCGATCAGGTTCCGCACGCCCGCGCCGACCCGCTCGGGCCGCGCGGGGCGCCTGCGCCGCACGGGCGGCGTGGGGCGGCCGAGGTCGTAGAGGTAGCGCTCGGCGTCCGCGTCGAGCTGGAGGGCGCGGGCGAGGGCGCCGAGCACCTGGTCGGAGGGGTGCTGGTCGCGGCCCTGCTCCAGCCGCAGGTAGTACTCGACGCTGATCCCGGCCAGCAGCGCGACCTCCTCGCGCCGCAGACCCGGCACGCGCCGCCGGCTCCCGCCGGGCAGCCCGGCGTCCTCGGGGCCCAGCCGTTCCCTGCGTACCCGCAGGTAGTCGCCGAGGGTGCTGGTGGTCGCCATGCCTCCACCGTACGACCGGCCGGACGGCGGAGCCTGTCCCTGCCGCTACCAGGGCCGGCGGGGCATCACCTCCGGAGCCGCGCCCGGCGCACGCTGGGGCGCATGAACACCGCGAACGAAGCCCACATCGCCCCGCCCACCCGCCTGACCACGCCCTTCGGCTTCGCCTCCACCGCAGGCGAGGTCCTCGCGGGCGTCGACCTCACCGGCCGCCGCGCCCTGGTCACCGGCGCCACGTCCGGCCTCGGTACGGAGACGGCCCGCGCCCTCGCGGCGGCGGGGGCGAGCGTGGTCCTCGCCGTGCGGAACACGGCGGCCGGGGCCGCGACCGCCGCCCGCATCACCGCGTCCACGGGCAACCCGCGCGTCGAGGTGCGCCGTCTCGACCTGGCCGACCTGCCGTCCGTACGGGCCTTCGCCGAGGAGTGGCCCGACGACGAGCCGCTGCACATCCTGGTGAACAACGCCGGGATCATGGCGCTGCCCGAACCGACCCGTACGCCCGAGGGCCACGAGATGCAGTTCGCGGTCAATTTCCTCGGGCACTACGCCCTGACCAGGGGCCTGCACCGGGCTCTCGCGGGCGCCGGGGGAGCCCGGATCGTGTGCCTCGGCTCGAACGCGCACCTGGGCGCCCCGGTGGTCTTCGACGACCTGGACCACCGCTTCCGCCCGTACGTACCGATCCTCGCGTACGGCGAATCGAAGACGGCGGACATCCTGCTGGCGGTCGAGGCGACGCGCCGCTGGGCCGACGACGGCATCCTCGCCAACGCGGTGCACCCCGGCGCCATCGCCACCAACCTCCAGCAGCACACCGGCGGCCTGCGCACGCCGGTGGGCCGGCGCAAGACGGTCGAGCAGGGCGCGGCGACCTCGGTGCTCGCCGCCGCGTCGCCGCTGCTCGACGGCGTCGGAGGCCGCTACTTCGAGGACTGCGGCGAGGCGGAACGGGTCACGCGGCGCCCCGCGCTGTTCGGCGGCGGGGTCGCGCCCTTCGCCCTGGACCCGGACAACGCACACCGCCTGTGGGAGACGGCGGCGAAGCTGACCGGTGTGGGCGCGTCAACCGGGGCGGATCGGCGCGGGGGTGCCGGCAGCCGGTGAATCCTCCCGCGATCGGCAGTGTGACCGGTGTGAGGAAAGGGAGAACGGCCGCGCCGGCCCCGCGACGTCTCCCGTCCGGCGCGACGGCCGGCTCCCGCCCGCAGGTGGCCCATTCGGGCGTTGTTTGACGGCTGCGCCTCCGCCTTCAAAGGCCGGGCGCCCCTGGCCGCTAGCGTGGATATATGGCCTGTTTCCGGCCATATCGCGCACCCCGCACCCCGTCACCCCGCAC
>NZ_JAIUKE010000675.1 GCF_020176795.1 Streptomyces sp. 8L | reverse complement strand
GCCTGGAGGCAGTCTCCGCGCCGCCTCCGCCCGGGCCTCGCACACGATGGCCCCGCCCCGGGGCGCTCGGGCGCAGAGCCCCCGCACAGGACGCCGCCTCCGCGCCAGGACGAGAACCCAGGCCAGGACGAAACCCCCGCCAGGACGGACCCCGCCGCAGCCCCGCCATGTCCGGAAACCGTCGTACGGGCGCCCCGCGCGGCCCTGCGGCTGCGGTCGGAACCCCTGCCGGACTCCATCACGGTGCGCATATGCCAGGGGGCGAGCTTCCCGCGAACGGGAGCCCGCCCCCTGGACGTGACGTTTCTGCTGGTTTGTCCTCGCGGACCGGGTCGTCAGCCCTCCTCGTGCGCCACCGCTCGTCTGGCGTCCGCGCCCAGCACGCCCCAGCTGATCAGCTGCTCGGTGAGGACCGAGGGCGACTGGTCGTAGATCACGGCCAGCGTGCGCAGGTCGTCCTGGCGGATCGACAGCACCTTGCCGTTGTAGTCCCCGCGCTGGCTCTGGATCGTCGCCGCGTACCGCTGGAGGGGGCCTGCCTTCTCTGCCGGCACGTGCGCCAGCCGCTCCAGGTCCAGGACCAGTTTCGGCGGCGGCTCCGCGGCCCCGCCGGGGGTCGTGCCGGGAAGCAGCTCCTGCACCGGGACGCCGTAGAAATCAGCGAGCTCGGCGAGGCGCTGCACGGTCACGGCGCGGTCGCCGCGCTCGTACGAACCGACCACCACGGCCTTCCAGCGCCCCTGTGACTTCTCCTCCACGCCGTGGAGCGAGAGGCCCTGCTGGGTGCGGATGGCCCGCAATTTGGTCCCGAGCTGTTTTGCGTATTCGCTGGACATATAGCTCCCCGGACGAAGTCTCGTAACTCACTGTAAGGTTACGCAGCGTTACCCTGATGCGTCAAGCCGGATGGTCCGTACCGGATACTCCCGAGGGTCCCCCGGGGGCCGCGGGTCCGCCACTGGTAGGATGCATGGCGCAATCATGACGTCCTTTAACGTCCGTCCCGAGAGGCGGAGAAGGAGGTCCGTTTTCCATGAGTTCCATGGATGCAGACAGCAGGGAAATTCCGGCGGACTCCGGCGCCGCACGGGCCGTTCTCGAAGCGCCCGACATCGCCCGGGTGCTCACCCGCATCGCCCACGAGATCGTGGAGCGCGCCCGGGGCGCGGACGACGTGACGATCCTCGGCATCCCGACCCGCGGTGTGTTCCTCGCCCGCAGGGTCGCCGCGAAGCTCGAAGAGATCACCGGCAGGACGGTCCCCGTCGGCTCGCTCGACATCACGATGTACCGCGACGACCTCAGACTGCGGCCCGCGCGGGCCCTCGCGCGCACCGACATCCCCGGCGACGGCGTCGACGGCAGGCTGGTCGTCCTCGTGGACGACGTCCTCTTCTCCGGCCGTACGATCCGCGCCGCGCTCGACGCACTGGGCGACATCGGCCGCCCCCGCGCCGTCCAGCTGGCGGTCCTCGTGGACCGCGGTCACCGCGAGCTGCCGATCCGCGCCGACTACGTCGGCAAGAACCTCCCCACCTCCCTCAGGGAGACCGTCAAGGTCCAGCTGAGCGAGGAGGACGGGCGCGACACCGTGCTGCTCGGCGTCAAGCAGCCCGCACCCGGCGAGCGCTAGCCGCGCCCCAGGAGCCGTCCCGAGCCCCCTCCGGGGCCCGTGGGCCGCGCCCGCCCGTCCAGACCTGCCACGGATGCGTTCGCGCGCCCGCGTGCGCCCACGCACCAGACCCACCGGAGCACACCGAGATGCTGCGTCTCCCCGGGGCGAACCCCCGGACACCAGGCCACCTGATCTCCGCCGCCGACCTCTCCCGCGACGACGCCGTCCTGATCCTCGACACCGCCGAGGAGATGGCGCGGGTCGCCGACCGGCCGATCAAGAAGCTGCCGACCCTGCGCGGCCGGACGGTCGTGAACCTCTTCTTCGAGGACTCCACCCGGACGAGGACGTCCTTCGAGGTCGCCGCCAAGCGGCTGTCCGCCGACGTCATCAACTTCTCCGCCAAGGGCTCCTCCGTGTCCAAGGGCGAGTCCCTGAAGGACACCGCCCTCACCCTGGAGGCCATGGGCGCCGACGCCGTCGTCATCCGGCACGGCGCCTCCGGCGCGCCCTACCGGCTCGCCACCTCCGGCTGGATCGACGGCGCAGTCGTCAACGCGGGCGACGGCACCCACGAGCACCCCACCCAGGCCCTGCTGGACGCCTTCACCCTGCGCCGCAGGATCGTCGGCGCCGACGCCGGCCTCGGCAGGGACCTCGAAGGCGTCCGCGTCACGATCGTCGGCGACGTCCTGCACAGCCGCGTCGCCCGCTCGAACGTCCTGCTGCTGCACACGCTGGGCGCCAAGGTCACCCTCGTCGCTCCGCCCACCCTGGTGCCCGTCGGCGTCGGGGCGTGGCCCTGCGACGTGTCGTACGACCTGGACGAGGCGCTGCCCGGCAGCGACGCCGTGATGATGCTGCGGGTGCAGCGCGAGCGCATGAACGCGGCCTTCTTCCCCACCGAGCGCGAGTACTCGCGCCGCTACGGGCTCGACGCGGACCGCATGGACCGCATGCCGGACGGCGCCCTGGTGATGCACCCCGGCCCGATGAACCGCGGCATGGAGATCACCGCGGAGGTCGCGGACTCGCCGCGCGCCACCATCGTCGAGCAGGTCGCGAACGGAGTGTCCATCCGCATGGCCGTCCTGTACCTGCTGCTCGGCGGCAACGAGCCGGCCGTGGCCCAGTCCCGCCCGAGCGCCGCCGACACCGTCACGGCGTCCACCAGCGCCACCGAGGAGAGCAAGTGAGCACGAACAAGACCCTGATCCGCGGTGCCCGGGTACTCGGCGGCCAGGAGCGGGACGTCCTGATCGAAGGCGAAACGATCAGCCAGGTGGGGACCGGCCTCGACGCGGCCGGCGCCGTGGTCGTCGAGGCCGCAGGGCAGGTCCTGCTGCCGGGCCTCGTCGACCTCCACACCCACCTGCGCGAGCCGGGCCGCGAGGACTCCGAGACGGTGCTCACCGGCACCAGGGCCGCCGCCAGAGGAGGCTTCACCGCCGTCCACGCCATGGCCAACACCTTCCCCGTCGCCGACACGGCCGGCGTGGTCGAGCAGGTCTGGCGGCTCGGGCAGGCCTCCGGCTACTGCGACGTGCAGCCCATCGGCGCCGTCACCGTGGGCCTGGAGGGCAAGCAGCTCGCCGAGCTCGGCGCCATGCACGACTCGGCCGCACGGGTCCGCGTCTTCTCCGACGACGGCAAGTGCGTGGACGACGCCGTGATCATGCGGCGCGCCCTGGAGTACGTGAAGGCGTTCGACGGCGTCGTCGCCCAGCACGCGCAGGAGCCCCGCCTCACCGAGGGCGCCCAGATGAACGAGGGCGTCGTCTCCGCCGAACTGGGCCTCGGCGGCTGGCCCGCCGTAGCCGAGGAGTCGATCATCGCCCGCGACGTGCTGCTCGCCGCGCACGTCGGCTCGCGCGTGCACGTGTGCCACCTGTCCACCGCGGGCTCCGTGGAGATCGTGCGCTGGGCGAAGTCCAAGGGCTGGAACGTCACCGCCGAGGTGACCCCGCACCACCTGCTCCTCACCGACGAGCTCGTACGCTCCTACGACCCGGTGTACAAGGTCAATCCGCCGCTGCGCACCGACGCCGACGTGATGGCCCTGCGCGAGGCGCTCGCCGACGGCACGATCGACTGCGTCGCCACCGACCACGCGCCGCACCCGCACGAGGACAAGGACTGCGAGTGGGCCGCCGCGGCCATGGGCATGGTCGGCCTGGAGACGGCGCTGTCCGTCGTGCAGGAGACCATGGTCGACACCGGCCTCACCGACTGGGCGGGCGTCGCCGACCGGATGTCCCACCGCCCGGCGGCGATCGGCCGGCTCGCCGGCCACGGCCGTCCCGTGGCCCCGGGCGAGCCCGCGAACCTCGTCCTCGTCGACCCGGCATACCGTGGTGCCGTGGACCCCGCGGGCTTCGCCTCCCGCAGCCGCAACAGCCCCTACGCGGGCCGCGAGCTGCCGGGGCGCGTCACCCACACCTTCCTGCGGGGCAAGGCCACGGTCACCGACGGGAATCTGGCATGACTTCTGCGCACCTCTCCGCCCTGCTGCCCACCGCCCAGCTCGCCGAGGCCAAGCACTCGGCGCCCGTGAACGACTGGAGCGGCCGCATCGGCTGGATCGTCGGCCTGGCGATCCTGATCGCGCTCGTGTACTGGCTGATGCGCCAGGGCTGGAAGTGGCGCGGCAGCCTCCAGTCGGACGTCCCGGAACTGCTCGCCGTGCCGGAGCGGCAGGGGGCGGTGAAAATGACGATGAGCGGCCGCTACCACGGCTCCACCAGCGCGGGGCAGTGGCTCGACCGCATCGTGGCCCACGGCCTCGGCGCCCGCAGCCGCGTCGAGCTGACCCTCACCGACGCGGGCCTCGAAGTCGTACGGCCCGGCGCGAACGACTTCTTCGTGCCGGCTGGCTCGCTCCGCGAGGCCCGCCTCGACAAGGGCATCGCGGGCAAGGTGCTCGCCGAGGGAGGCCTGCTGATCGTGGTCTGGGAACACGGCGGCAGGCTGCTCGACTCCGGCTTCCGCTCCGACCGCTCGGCAGAGCACACCGCCTGGGTCGAAGCGATCAACTCCCTTCCCGCGGCCCGCCGGGCCGGGGGGCCGGGCCCCCCCCCCCCGCCCCCCCCCCCGGCCCCGGCCCCCCGGCCCGGGCCCCCCCACCCCCCCCCCGGCGGGGCCCCCCCCGCGCCCCCCCCCCCCCCCCCCCG
>NZ_JAIUKE010000674.1 GCF_020176795.1 Streptomyces sp. 8L | reverse complement strand
AATATGGACAAGCCCTCGGCCTATTAGTACCGGTCAACTCCACCAGTCACCTGGCTTCCATCTCCGGCCTATCAACCCAGTCGTCTACTGGGAGCCTTACCCCATCAAGTGGGTGGGAGTCCTCATCTCGAAGCAGGCTTCCCGCTTAGATGCTTTCAGCGGTTATCCCTCCCGAACGTAGCCAACCAGCCATGCCCTTGGCAGAACAACTGGCACACCAGAGGTCCGTCCGTCCCGGTCCTCTCGTACTAGGGACAGCCCTTCTCAAGACTCCAACGCGCGCAGCGGATAGGGACCGAACTGTCTCACGACGTTCTAAACCCAGCTCGCGTACCGCTTTAATGGGCGAACAGCCCAACCCTTGGGACCGACTCCAGCCCCAGGATGCGACGAGCCGACATCGAGGTGCCAAACCATCCCGTCGATATGGACTCTTGGGGAAGATCAGCCTGTTATCCCCGGGGTACCTTTTATCCGTTGAGCGACGGCGCTTCCACAAGCCACCGCCGGATCACTAGTCCCGACTTTCGTCCCTGCTCGACCCGTCAGTCTCACAGTCAAGCTCCCTTGTGCACTTACACTCACCACCTGATTACCAACCAGGCTGAGGGAACCTTTGGGCGCCTCCGTTACCCTTTAGGAGGCAACCGCCCCAGTTAAACTACCCATCAGACACTGTCCCTGATCCGGATCACGGACCCAGGTTAGACATCCAGCACGACCAGAGTGGTATTTCAACAACGACTCCACCTGAACTGGCGTCCAAGCTTCACAGTCTCCCACCTATCCTACACAAGCCGAACCGAACACCAATATCAAACTGTAGTAAAGGTCCCGGGGTCTTTCCGTCCTGCTGCGCGAAACGAGCATCTTTACTCGTACTGCAATTTCACCGGGCCTATGGTCGAGACAGTCGAGAAGTCGTTACGCCATTCGTGCAGGTCGGAACTTACCCGACAAGGAATTTCGCTACCTTAGGATGGTTATAGTTACCACCGCCGTTTACTGGCGCTTAAGTTCTCAGCTTCGCCACACCGAAATGTGACTAACCGGTCCCCTTAACGTTCCAGCACCGGGCAGGCGTCAGTCCGTATACATCGCCTTACGGCTTCGCACGGACCTGTGTTTTTAGTAAACAGTCGCTTCTCGCTGGTCTCTGCGGCCACCCCCAGCTCACACCGAAAAGATGATCACCAGGAATGGCCCCCCTTCTCCCGAAGTTACGGGGGCATTTTGCCGAGTTCCTTAACCATAGTTCACCCGAACGCCTCGGTATTCTCTACCAGACCACCTGAGTCGGTTTAGGGTACGGGCCGCCATAAAACTCGCTAGAGGCTTTTCTCGACAGCATAGGATCATCCACTTCACCACAATCGGCTCGGCATCAGGTCTCAGACACATGTTGCACGGATTTACCTGCACAACGCCCTACACCCTTACCCCGGGACAACCACCGCCCGGGATGGACTACCTTCCTGCGTCACCCCATCACTTACCTACTACCACCTTGGGCCGGCGGCTCCACCACTCCCCTCAACTCCGAAGAGATCAGGGCGGCTTCACGGCCTTAGCATCAGAGGATTCGATACTGGACGCTCTACAGCGGGTACCGGAATATCAACCGGTTATCCATCGACTACGCCTGTCGGCCTCGCCTTAGGTCCCGACTTACCCTGGGCAGATCAGCTTGACCCAGGAACCCTTAGTCAATCGGCGCACACGTTTCCCACGTGTGAATCGCTACTCATGCCTGCATTCTCACTCGTGAACCGTCCACCACTGCCTTCCGGCGCAGCTTCACCCGGCACACGACGCTCCCCTACCCAACCCAACACCCGTTAAGGCTATCTGCTGGATTGACACGACTTCGGCGGTACGCTTGAGCCCCGCTACATTGTCGGCGCGGAATCACTAGACCAGTGAGCTATTACGCACTCTTTCAAGGATGGCTGCTTCTAAGCCAACCTCCTGGTTGTCTCTGCGACTCCACATCCTTTCCCACTTAGCGCACGCTTAGGGGCCTTAGTCGATGCTCTGGGCTGTTTCCCTCTCGACCATGGAGCTTATCCCCCACAGTCTCACTGCCGCGCTCTCACTTACCGGCATTCGGAGTTTGGCTAAGGTCAGTAACCCGGTAAGGCCCATCGCCTATCCAGTGCTCTACCTCCGGCAAGAAACACACGACGCTGCACCTAAATGCATTTCGGGGAGAACCAGCTATCACGGAGTTTGATTGGCCTTTCACCCCTAACCACAGGTCATCCCCCAGGTTTTCAACCCTGGTGGGTTCGGTCCTCCACGACCTCTTACAGCCGCTTCAACCTGCCCATGGCTAGATCACTCCGCTTCGGGTCTTGAGCATGCTACTAAAACGCCCTCTTCGGACTCGCTTTCGCTACGGCTCCCCCACACGGGTTAACCTCGCAACACACCGCAAACTCGCAGGCTCATTCTTCAAAAGGCACGCAGTCACGACACACCAGACAAGTCTGATGCGCGACGCTCCCACGGCTTGTAGGCACACGGTTTCAGGTACTATTTCACTCCGCTCCCGCGGTACTTTTCACCATTCCCTCACGGTACTATCCGCTATCGGTCACCAGGGAATATTTAGGCTTAGCGGGTGGTCCCGCCAGATTCACACAGGATTTCTCGAGGCCCGTGCTACTTGGGACATGCATAAACGAGCCGTACAAATTTCAGCTACGGGGGTCTTACCCTCTACGCCGGGCCTTTCGCATGCCCTTCGCCTACCTGTACGGTTTCTGACTCGCCCCCCAGCCGGCAGACTGAAGAAACACACTCCCACAACCCCGCCCACGCAACCCCTGCCGGGTATCACACGTAAACGGTTTAGCCTCATCCAGTTTCGCTCGCCGCTACTCCCGGAATCACTATTGTTTTCTCTTCCTGAGGGTACTGAGATGTTTCACTTCCCCTCGTTCCCTCCACACACCCTATGAGTTCAGGTGCAGGTGACAGCCCATGACGACTGCCGGGTTTCCCCATTCGGACACCCCCGGATCACAGCTCGGTTGACAGCTCCCCGGGGCCTATCGCGGCCTCCCACGTCCTTCATCGGTTCCTGGTACCAAGGCATCCACCGTGCGCCCTTAAAAACTTGGCCACAGATGCTCGCGTCCACTGTGCAGTTCTCAAACAACGACCAGCCACCCAT
>NZ_JAIUKE010000672.1 GCF_020176795.1 Streptomyces sp. 8L | reverse complement strand
TGCTTCCCGGCTCGCTCAGGCCGGCGTCACCGCCGGGGCGGCCGCCGCCAGGGCCGCCACTGTCGGCGGCGCCGCGCGGGGGGGGGGGGCGGGGGGCGCCCCCCCCCGGGGCGCCCCCCCCCGGCCCGTTCGCCGCCCGCGTGCGCCGGGATCAGTGCCGGTCCCCGCCATGCGTCAGGGTCCACGCGTCCTGCGACCGGGCGGCGCGGTGCGGCTCGGCCCACCGGGTCGCCACCGTCGGCGTCCGTCCCTGGTCGCGGAACCGCTCCGCCTCCCGTAGCTGCCGGTCGACCGCCCGGTCCTTCAGCCACCAGGTGACCGGTGCCGCGAGGACGAGGGCGAAGAGTACGAGCAGGGCGATGACTGTCACGAAGATGTCCATGCCTCCACTCTCGGCCGCGGACGGAGCCACGAGCAGTGGCAGGACCGTCAGCGAGCATCGAATTACTGCCACATTTTCGCCGCGCTTCCGGCCCCTCGGGTGCCACACTGGAGAGCATGCTGACCAACGTCGCAGCCGTCCTCCTCGACGGTGTGCACCCTTTCGAACTCGGCGTCGTCTGCGAGGTCTTCGGGCTGGACCGCAGTGACGAGGGCCTGCCCGTCTACGACTTCGGCGTGGCGTCCGCCGAGGGCCCCCGACTCTCCACGCACTGCGGTTTCACCATCGGCGACCTGCACGGGCTCGACCGGCTCGACGCCGCCGACCTGATCTGCGTGCCCGCGGGCAACGACTACACGCGCCGCGACTTCCCGCCGGAGCTGCTGGACGCGCTGCGCCGCGCCGTGGACCGGGGCGCGTACGTCCTGAGCGTGTGCACCGGCGTCTTCGTGCTCGGCGCCGCCGGGCTGCTCGACGGCCGGCGCTGCTCGGTGCACTGGCGGCAGGCGGACGACCTGCGGCGCTCCTACCCGCGCGCCGACGTCCAGCCGGACGTGCTGTACGTGGCCGACGGCCCGGTCATCACGTCGGCGGGCACGGCCGCGGGCATCGACGCCTGCCTCCAGCTCGTACGGCTCGAACACGGCCCCGAGGTCGCCAACGCGATCGCGCGCCGCATGGTGGTGCCGCCCCACCGGGACGGCGGCCAGGCGCAGTTCATCGAGCGGCCGCTGCCGAGGAGCAGCTGCGACACGGTCGGCGGGGTACTGGCCTGGATGGAGCGCCACCTGGACGAGGAGATCACCGTCGAGCGGCTCGCGGAGCGGGCGCACATGTCGCCGCGTACGTTCGCCCGCCGCTTCCAGCAGGAGACGGGCACCACGCCGTACCGCTGGCTGCTGCGCCAACGCGTGCTGCTGGCACAGGAGTTGCTGGAGGGTACGGAGGAGACGGTGGACGCGGTCGCGGGCCGGGCCGGCTTCGGCAACGCAGCGACACTGCGGCACCACTTCCTGCGCACCCTGAGCACGACTCCGCACGCCTACCGGCGCACGTTCCGCGGTGCGGACGCCCCGGCCGGCCGCCGAGACGGCGCCGGCCTCGCGTCACAGCAGGTCTGAGGAGCCGCCCCGGGGTTCCGGCACACGGCTGCCGGCCGGGCCGCCTCAGGCGTTGGGGGCGGTCTCGTAGCGGGGTGTGCCCTCGGCCATCTGCTTCAGGGCGTCCTTGCGGTCGCGCTTGGAGAGGCGGTCGATGTACAGGTAGCCGTAGAGGTGGTCCGTCTCGTGCTGGAGGCAGCGGGCGAAGTAGCCGGTGCCGCGGACCTTGATGTCGTTGCCGTGCGCGTCCTGGCCCGTGACCTCGGCGTAGTCGGGACGGGCGAGCGCCGCGTAGGCGGTCGGCACGGACAGGCAGCCCTCGTTGGAGTCGTCCAGCCGGCGCCGCTCCGGCTCCAGCTCCACGAGCACCGGGTTGCAGACGGCGCCGACGTGCCGGGCTCCCTCGTCGTCCTGGCAGTCGTAGACGAAGACCTTGAGGTCCACGCCGATCTGGTTGGCCGCGAGGCCGACGCCCTCGGCGGCCCGCTGGCTCGCGAACATGTCGTCGATGAGCCGGGCCAGCTCGTCGTCGAACGCGGTGACCGTACGGCACTCACGGTGGAGCATCGGGTGCCCCACGACGGTGATCGGGCGGGACGTGCCGCGCTCCCGGTGCGCGCTCTCGCGCTCCTCGGCGTCCGCCGTGTCCACGACGAACCCGTCCTCGTCCGTCGCGAGGGCAGCCTCGCCGATCCGCTGGTCCGTCTCCTGCTGCGTCATGTCCGCAGTCGCCTTCCTGGGTACCGTTGTGCCGCTGGGCCCACCGCGCGGGGCCCGCTCGGGCCGCGCGATGTGCCCGTACAGCCTAAGGGCAGGTCGGGCGGTGCGGCGCCCGCGGACGAGAGGTCCCGGGTCCTGCGGACGAGAGGTCCCGGCTCACGGGGGGGGCGGCCGCGGTCCCGGTCAGCACACCTCTTCGAGATCGCGCCACTCGCGGCTGTCGGGGCTGTCCGCCACCCAGCCGTCGAGCAGGCCGCGCACCAGGCCCTGCGGTGCGGCGATGCCGCACTCGCGCTCCGGCGTCCACAGCTCGCCGGGGGTGCGGTGGCCCAGCGGGCCCGGGTGGCCCGGCTCGCTGTGGTCGTGCGGGTCCAGGTACTCGCCCTCGCCCTCGGCGCTCGGCATCCGGCTCTCCGAGCACGTACGGCACAGCAGCCGCACCGACGACGACCAGTCCTCGGCGGCGAACCCGGCGTCCGCCGCGAGCTGTTCCAGCGCGTCCCTGTCCTCCTCGGCCGCCGCCTCCAGCAGCACCACCCAGGTCGGCACGGGCGACGGTGCCCACAGCTCGATCTCGTCGAACACGGGGTACACGTGCGGCGACCCGTCCGCGGAACCCGCGGTGGTCCGCTCGCCGTTGGGCACCCCGTCGTGCAGGACGACCTCGCCCCACCGCCTGCCGGAGGACGGCAGCGGGATCGAGAGGACCTCGATGCGCGCGGGGTCGAGCCTGCGGCCCCACACGACCTCGGCCTCGCCCTCGGGCGAGAGCCGCACGGCCGCGCTGCCCAGGTCCATGCCCTCGGGCTCCTCGGCCGCCTCCGCGCTGTGCGGGCTGCCCGGCACCCGCAGCCCGTACGCCTGCCAGGCGCGGCGCGCGAGCGGCCAGTCCTGGAGGGCGGTGGCGGCGATCCCCACGTTCCACCAGTCAGGGGCGCCGGCCTCCTTGTCCAGCAGGGCCACGGCCCGCAGCCCCGCGGCGCGCGCCTGCTCCCAGTCGTGCCGGAACTTGTGCAGCAGCGCCAGGTTGAACCAGGACTCCGACAGCCACGGCTCCATGTCGGCGGCGCGGGTCAGCAGCGCGCCCGCGTCGTCGTACCTGCCGTCACCGATCAGCGTGAACGCGCGGTCGGTGGCCTGCCGCCACGAGGCGGAGGGCCGATGCCGTACCTTCCCGAAGATCCTCACGTTTCCCGCCTGCCGGTCGCTCGGGTCATTACCCCAGGACACTGTCTTCTTCGCATCCAACCATGCCGGATGCGTGCTCTCTACTCACGGGCTACCCAGCGGGAGCCGGGGTCAGACCGCCTCGCGCGAGGACGCGTGCGAGGGATTCCACCACGTCGGGATGGTAGTCACGTGCCGTACCCAGCCGCAGCCGCTCCAATGCGCCGAGGGGTCCGTCCGCACATCCGTTGTCACCTGCCAGGTCGTCGTACGCGTTGACGGCCCGCACGATCCGGGCGGGCAGCGGCTGTTCACGGTAGGGGTCCGCCTGCCGCTCCACGACGACGGCCACCGCGGAGGGGACGCCGGTCTGGCGGACGACCGCGCCGCCGAGCAGCGCGATCCGCCGCTGCTCGGCCTCGGGCAGCGGCGCGGTCGCCCCCTCGGGGACCGGGTCCACCAGGGACAGCTGGCCGATGTCGTGCATCAGCGCCGCGTACTCCAGAACGGCCAGGGCGCGCCCGGAAAGCCCGAGGTCCCGCCCGACGGCACAGCTCAGTTCCGCGACCCTGCGGGCGTGGCCCTCGCGGGTGTACCCGGCTATCTCGGTGGCGCGCGCCAGGGACGCGATGGTCTGGCGGTAGGTGGTGCGTACGGCCGCGTACCGGCGGAAGGAGAGCTGGGTCAGCAGCAGCGGCACGCAGAACACCGGCAGCGCCCACAGCCCCGCGACGGCCACCCCGAGCGCTATGACGACCCCCGTCGCGCAGACCGCGGACGCGATGCCGGCGAGGGAGCGCAGCTCCTCGCGGAGCAGCGTCGCGAAGGGGTCGGTGGCGCGGGCCCGGCGCAGGACCGCGCAGAGCACGGCGTCGCACAGGGCCGTCAGCGCGAGCATCAGCAGGAGCAGCGCCGCGTAGTACGAGCCGCCGAGGACGTACCAGGGCTGGAAGCAGGCCGCCGCGAAGGCGACCGTGAGGACGCGGCGGGCCAGGTGGTCGAGCGGCGTACGGTGCGCGGCGCCGCCCGCGAGACTGGCGGCGAACACCACGGCGACGGTCTGGAGCACGCCGTGCCCGGCGATCCGTCCCGCGCTCTCGCCGAGCAGCGCGTACGCGAGGGCTCCGGCGGCGCCGAGCGGCGCGGGCTCGCGCTCCTGGGGGCCCGCACCCCAGCGGGCGGCCTCGCCCACGGCGATGAACAGGCCGAAGGCGAGCGCGTTGCGGGGGTCCGCGCCCCCCCCCACGGCGGTGCCGGCCAGGGCGAGGGCGACGAGGGCGCAGGCCGCCGCGCGCACCGCGTACAGGGCCCCGCGCCGCCCGCTCGGGGTCGGCCTGTCGGCGGTCGGCCGGGAGCGGGCGCCGTTCGCGTACGTCGTCACGGCGCTCCCGGGCCGCGCCTGGCCGCGCTCGCGGCGGGCGAAGCGCTCGTGGCGGGCGCCGCGGCAGGGGGCGGGCTCGTGGCGGCATCCGAGGG
>NZ_JAIUKE010000671.1 GCF_020176795.1 Streptomyces sp. 8L | reverse complement strand
GCGCCCGCGGGGGGGGGGCCGCGCGCCGGCCCCCGCCCGGCGCGGCGGCCCCGCCCCCCCCCGCGCCCCCCCGCCGGCCGCCCCCCCCCGCCGCCCCCCCCGGGGGGGGCGCCCCCCCGTCCGGTCCCTGCCTCGTGGCCGGCGCTCAGCCGGCCGGGCGCCGCCGTGTGCCGGCGGTGGAAGACCCGGCCGGGTGGTCCGGCCTGGCCGGTGGGAGCGGGGCGATCCGGGGCGTCATCGCCCCGGCCGCGCGGCGGACCTCAGCGGGAACGGGTCAGTGCTGGGCGGTGCGACGCCTGCGCGACGCCCACAGGATGCCCGCACCGGCGATCACGACGACCGCGGCGGCACCGGCGATGACCGGGGTGGAGCTGGACGAGCCGGTCTCCGCGAGGTTGTCGCCCGAGGGGCTCGGCGAGGCGGGCACCGCGGCGGCCGACGACGTGGACGCCGACGGGGCCGGGGAGGCGGGCGTCGAGCTCGCCGAGTCCGACGGCTTCGCCGGCGGCGTTGAGGGAGCCGACGACGACGGGGGAGCGGAGTGCCCGGCGCAGACCGGGGCCGTGGCCGTCTTGTCGACGTTGTACTGGGCGCTGTCACCGGCCGTCACCACGAGGTGCACGTCCACCGGGCTGCTGTGGTCGGGGAGCTTGATGACCGTGTGGTACGAGTCCTTGAAGTCCTGGTCCACGGTGAGCGCGTCGTCGCCCTGGACCGTGACCTTCACGTGGTTGGTGACGCCGCCGTTGTAGGCGGACAGGTCGACCGTCGCGCTGGAGCAGTCCACCTTGAAAGACGGCGTGTGCGCGGATGCCGGGCCGGCCGCGAGGCCCACACCCAGCACGCCCGCCGCCGCGACCGATATCAGGGCACCGGGGCGCCTGAGCGATCCGAAACGAGTCACAGATTTCCTCCGCGGAATGTCAGCGCCGCCGACGGTGGCGGTCGCGCGCGCACAGTACCGCCCTCCTCTCCCGTGCCTTCAATCGCCGGAACCAACTCGCGCTCCTCGCGCACCGGATGTCCCGGGTTGGGAGGCTGGGACGGCGCCGACGGGGCCTTCCGCAGGGGCGAAATGAGCCGAACTCTCCCACGTCGGAAGGCGTTTGTCACAACTAAACGATAGGTGAGTAAAGTATTGGTCAAGTACCGTGGTGGCGGCTTCGCCCGGCCTCGCCGTGCTGCGAGGGGGACCCTCCAGTGCCCCTCCCGGGCAGGCGCTGCCGGACTCCTTCTGGCTGCCCCGGCGTCGTACGCGGGGCCCGCCGCCCTCAACTGTCGGCCGGCCACTGTCTGCTGGCTGAGCTGTCACCTGTCTGCCGGCCGCCGTCAGCTGTCCGCTGTTCACGAGGCGCCCGCTGGGCCCGCAGCGGCCCAGGCTCGCCGTCGGGCGTACCCCCTCACCTGCGGTTTCCCGTCCGCTCGCGGTGCGCCGCCCGCCGTGCCTCCCAGGCCGCGCGAGAGCGCCTGGAGGCTCGCCGCGCCCGTGCGCGAGCCTCCGTCAGCCGGGGGTAGCGCTCCCGCTGTTCGCGCGCCGACCGGTCCAGCTCCTCCATCAGCCGCTGCGAGCGGTGCTCCATGTCCAGCTCGTCGAGGATGCGGTCGAGCTCCGCGAGCAGGGCCCCGTGCAACTGCCACTGGCGCGGGTGCTCCTGGACCACGTCGAGCAGCAACTGCGCCGCGTACTCCCGTTCCCTGCGGGCTCCGTCCAGATCCTCCGCGAGCCGGGACTCGGCCCGCTCCGCGCTCTCGCTGACCGACGACGTCACCAGGACGGCGAAACTCACGATCGCGTCGGCGACCCTGCTGATCGTGCCCTCCAGCGCGGCGCCCGTGTCCGGCGGGAACAGCGGCTCGTCCATGCGCTCCTTCGCCAGGTCCGTCAGAGTCCGGGTGATGACCCGTACGACCACGGTGCAGATCTCCAGGGTGTCGAGCCCGGTCCGCAGCACGACCCGGTGCAGCAGCCCCTCGCGGACGCGGGGGTTGAGCCGCAGGCTCTCCTCGGCCTGCCGCAGCTGCGCGTCCACTTCGGAGATCTCCTGGTCGATCCGGCGTGCCTCGTGCAGCCTGGCCGCCGCCGTCTCGACCGCCGTACTGCCCGTCAGCCCGTCGCTGACCCGCAGCAGCAGCTGGCGCAGCCGGCGCGCCAGACCCTCGATGGACTCGCCCGCCGTGCCGACCCACACCGGCGGGATGAACAGGAAGTTGAACAGCAGACCCACTCCCGCGCCGATCAGGGTGTCCAGGACTCTCGTCCAGGCCGTGGACTCCACCTGCACCTGGGTCACGCCCAGGACGAGCATGGCGCTGATCGCCACCTCGACGACGAAGTCCCCGGCCCGCACGATCCGGCCCACGACGAGCGCGAGCAGGATGATCGATGCGAGGCTCCACCAGGCGAGGCCCACCAGGGCGCTGAACCCCACCGCCACCAGCACACCGGTGACCACGGCGTTCACCCGGGTGAGGCTGAGCCGGATGGTCGAGTACAGCGTCACCTGCGTCACGAGGAGGGCGGTCAGCGGCGCGGTGAGCGGGGCCGCCTCGTTGGACAGGCGCTCCGCCACGATGAACGAGATGGTCGCCGCCGCCGTCGAGCGCAGGATCTGGACGACCACCGGGTCCGTGCGCATGCGTACGAGGCGCGCGAACGCGTTCTGCACACTCTTTCGGGCATCGGGCACCTTTGGTCCCTTCCCTCTCGTGCGTCACTCGGAACGACACGGACGGGCGCCCTCCGGTACCGTCACCCGAATGCGAGCCGAGGACGATCCGGCGTTTCCGGTGGCGGCGGCCCGCTCGGCCACCACGGTGACGGAGCTGGACGAGAGCCTGACCCACTGCGCCGCCTGCCCGCGGCTGGTCGCCTGGCGGCGGCAGAAGGCCCACGACGACCTTCCCGCCTACCGGGGCCAGAAGTACTGGGCGCGGCCCGTGCCCGGCTTCGGCCCGGCCGACGCGCCCCTCATGATCACGGGCCTCGCCCCGGCGGCCCACGGAGGAAACCGCACGGGCCGCATGTTCACCGGCGACCGTTCGGGTGACGTGCTGTTCGCCGCGCTGTACGACCTCGGGCTCGCCTCACGGCCCGACCCCGTCTCGGCGGACGACGGCATGACCCTGCGCGGCGTGCGAATGAGTTCCCCCGTGCGGTGCGCGCCGCCGCAGAACCGTCCGACACCGGCCGAGCGCGACACCTGCCGCCCCTGGCTCGCCCGCGAACTGGAACTCCTCGCGCCCACGCTGCGGGCCATCGTCGTCCTCGGCGGCTTCGGCTGGCAGGCGCTGATGCCACCGCTGGCCGCCGCGGGCTGGGCGGTTCCCCGCCCCCGCCCGGTCTTCGGCCACGGCGCCCGGATCGCCCTGCGCGGCCCGGCAGGGGAGCGGCCCCTCGACGTGTTCGGCTGCTATCACGTGAGCCAGCGCAACGTCTTCACCGGCCTCCTGACGCCCCGCATGCTCCGTGAGGTCCTGGCCACCGCGGCCGGCGTGGCCGGCCTACTGCCCTGACAGCCCGCACCGGGACGCGGCCGGCGTCCCGCCCGTGCGGCCCGCCGCCGCCCTCACAACTCCCGCAGCGCGGGCAGCAGTTCCGTGCGTGCCCACTCCAGGAACGGGGCCTGCTGGTCACCGCCCACCTGGATCAGCGCCACCTCGGTGAAACCCGCCTGCACGTAGGGCCGTACGGCGTCCACGAAGGCGCCCACGTCGTCCCCGCACGGAACCGCGCTCGCGACATCGTCCGGCGTCGCCGTCGACGTCGCGCCCGCGAACCCCTTCGTCGTGGGGATCTCGGCGTTGACGGGCCACGGGTTGACGTTCCACCGGAACTGCTCATGGGCCCGCGTGACCGCCTCGTCACGGTCCCGTCCGAACGCGACCGGGACCTGGCCCACCACCGGCTTGCCCGCGCCGCCCGCGCTCGCGAAGTCCCGGGTGAGGGCGGCCTCGGGGTCCGTCGCGATCAACAGGTCCGCGACCCGGCCCGCGAGCGCCGCGGACCGGGGGCCCGAGGCGGCCACCCCGATCGGCGGCACCTTCTCCGGCAGGTCCCAGAGCTTCGCGTGCTCGACGTCGTAGTGCGTGCCGTGGTGCGTCACATAACCGCCGGAGAACAGCGCCCGGATGATCTCGACCGCCTCCTCCAGCATCTCGTGCCGCACGCTCGCCGCAGGCCACCCCGCGCCGACCACGTGCTCGTTGAGGTTCTCCCCTGAGCCGAGTCCGAGCCGGAACCGTCCGCCGGAGAGCAGCTGCACCGTGGCGGCCTTCTGCGCCACCACCGCCGGGTGGTAGCGGATCGTCGGACACGTCACGTACGTCATCAGCGGAATCCGCTCGGTGGCCTGCGCGGCGGCGCCCAGCACGCTCCAGGCGTAGGGCGCGTGGCCCTGCGCGTCGAGCCAGGGGAAGAAGTGGTCCGAGGTCACGGAGAAGTCGAAGCCGGCGCGCTCGGCGCCCACCACGTGCTCCACCAGCTCGGCCGGTCCCGCCTGTTCCGTCATCATCGTGTATCCGATTCGCACCATGATCGCCGGGTAGCCACATCTCCCACGGTGAAACTCCACCGCCCGACGGGGCCGCGTCGCGAGGCCCGGCCGGGGTATCCGCTGGATCGGCGGCGAACCGGTCGGCGAGCCCGCGGGGCCGGAGCCGCGAGAGTGTGGGGAGAACGATGGACGGACGTGGGACACACCGCCCGGCGAGGCTGCTGCCGATCGGCTTGAGCGCCCTGTGCGGCGCGGTCGTCGGCGCGGTCGGCTGCGCGCTGCTGGGCCGGGGCGGCGGAGCCGCGGCACGGCGCACCGGGTGGCGGCCGGGCCGGGGCAGAGTGGAGCCGGGGCCTAGGGG
>NZ_JAIUKE010000670.1 GCF_020176795.1 Streptomyces sp. 8L | reverse complement strand
CGGATCAATAGAACGGTTCAGTCCAAAATTTCCGCGACGATGTCAGGAATGACCACCGCGGATCCATGCCTGGAACCCGGAGGGGACAACCGCACCAGCTTCGGGTTGCTCGCCCGCGCAACCTGCGCGGTCAGAGACGGAACCTGCTCACCGGAACGGGGGCGAAGGGACAACGGGCACCTCGACAGCTTCGTCGGTCGGGGGAACTACCCGAGCATGCCCGTTGACCATGCTGGCGCACCGAAAAACTCCAAGATTTCGGACAGAGTCAAGCTCATCACCGCAGCGCTCGCCGTCGTCGCCGCCCTGCTGGGCGCCATCGTGTCTGGTCGCTTCCAGGAGCGAGCCGCCGAACGGCAGGCGCGCACCGCCCACGGCGAGGCGATCCGCTGTGACCGCCTGGAGGTCGTCACCGCCCTCGCCTGCGCCGCCTCCGACCACCGCACCGCGATGTGGAGGCGCGGCGACGCCGTCCTCAAGCAGGCCGGCCCCGAGCGGATCGAGGCCCTGCGCCGCGAGAGTCACATGACCCGCAGCGCGGTTACCCGCCCGCTGGTCGCGCTGCGCGTCCTCATCGAGGACCAGGCGGTGCACGCCGCCGCCGACCGCATGGTCACGCTGACCTACGCGATCCGGCAGGCGATCCCCGCCGTTACAGCCCACACCGACCGCCAGGCCGCCAAGCGCTGGCTCACCTAGGCCCGTGAGGCCGCGAAGGTCGCCCACGACGACTTCGTGGACATCGTCGCCCGCTACCTGTGCCCTGCCCCCACGGCAGAAGCTTGCCCCGCCCCCGAACAGGAGCCCAGCCGATGACCGCCAGCACCTGTCTGGCGTAACGCACGAACCGGGCTCGGAGGCCGCTTTGTCCACGAAGACGGCGTTGTGTCAGACGAGCAGACGCCGACGGCCCTACGCATCTGTTCGAGTGTCGGGGAGAATGGTGTGGTTGCGCCGAAAGGCGTCCTGACGCTCGGGGACCTACCGTCTGTCTTATGCGCACTACACACGATGGGTCTCGGGGGGGGGCCCCCGCGGGGGCGCCCCCGGCCGCCCCCCCCCCCCCCCAAAAAAAGGAGCCACCCCCAAAAACCCCCCCCCGCGGGGGCGCCGCGGGGGGGGCGCCCCCGGGCGG
>NZ_JAIUKE010000669.1 GCF_020176795.1 Streptomyces sp. 8L | reverse complement strand
CCGGGCCCCCCCCCGGGGCGCCCCCCCCGGCCCCAACCCCCCCCCCCCCCCCCGGGGGGCCGCGCCCCCCCCCCCCGCCCCCCCCCCGGGCCCCCCCCCGAGACAGACCATATCGGCTCTCCCAGCAACATCGCCGTCGCTGCTGCGGGCGGCAGTCTGGTCGCTCCCGTGCGGATGGACGGAACCCAGCCCGGCAGCATCGAGCACTCCATCGACAAGGCGCACACCAGCCTTCTCTTCCGGTCGGCCACCGGCGATCTGACCTGAAACTTCGAGCCGGGCGGGCAGTTCTGGGGGATGGCCCTGTCGGGTCTGGGCCGGGTACTGGTCTTCGCGGGCGGAATGCCCCTCATGGTCGACGGGGAGACGGTGGTCGGGGCCGGAGTCAGCGGTGGCTCACGCGAGCAGGACACCGCTGTAGCAGAGGCCGCAGCCGCAGCCTTGTAGCCAGCTGCGGATACGGCGGCAGGGCCAGGGCAGCCGAGGATCGATCTCCGGAACAGGCCAGCCCCCAGTACAGGAAGGCTCAACTATCGTGGCGAGAACGGTTATCATCGCCGGAGCGGGCAGCCGCTTCGGCAAGGAGGTCGCCCTGCGGCTCACAGCGGCCGGGCACCAGGTGATCCCGGGCGTGAAGATCATCGCCCAGGCCACCGCGGCGCGGGAGCGGGGTGTCGACCTGCGGGGGTCGAGAAACTCGACGTCACCGACTCCGGCGATCGCGAGAACGCCTGGACCTGGGACGTCGAGATCCTGCTCAACAACGCAGGTGTCTCCGAAGACGGCGCCGCCGCAGACATCCCTGAGGAACGGCTGCGCCGCCAGTTCGAGGTCAACGTCTTCGGGCCTGTCCTGCTCACTCAGGGCATCGCCCGGCAGACGGCCGCGCGCCGCAGCGGGCGCATCGTCTTCATGTCCTCGGTCGCCGGGCTCACCGTCGACCCGTTCACCTGGGGCTACGCCGGATCGAAGCAGGCGGTGGAGGCGTTTGCGGACGCGCTGGACCAGGAACTGGCCGAGTTCGGCGTCACGGTCGCCACGATCAATTCCCGGCCCTTCCTGACCGGTCAATGACATCATGTTCGAGACGTGGAAGGAATGGCGCGACGACTCCGCAGGCCGCCTCTACGACTACGCCGCGCACGAGCAGTACGACCCCGAACCGGTCTACCAGCGCACGGTGCGGGTCCTGCTCGGTGAGGAACGGCGCTACCGTAATTTGCCGCCCGAAGAGATGGAGCCGCAGGCCGGCCAACAGGTTGACGCCCCGTGGGACCGGCAGCTCAACGACGGCAGCCGCCCCGTCCTCCTGCAGAAGGCGTACGACATCAGTCCAGGCACACCGGTCCAAGACTGACGTCTGGTTGCGGGGCCGTACAGGTTCCCACACTGCCCAGCCCGAGAGCCCTTCCCGGGCTTCCTCTTAGCCAACCGAGAAGGAACACCATGGCAGACAAGCCCCTCAGCGGCCGCCGCGTCCTGGCGATCGTCACGAACTACGGTGTCGAGCAGGACGAGCTCATCGTCCCGACCGAGCGGCTGCGCGGGGATGGAGCCGAGGTCACCGTCGCCGCCGCCGAAGACCGCCCGATCCACACGCTGGTCAATGACAAGGACCCGGGTCAGGTGGTGCAGCCGAACGCCACCTTCGCCGAAGTCGATCCCGCCGACTACGAACTCCTGCTGATCCCGGGCGGCACAGTCAACGCAGATACCCTAAGGCTCGACGACAAGGCCATCGGCATGGTGCAGTCGTTCGCTTCCTCGGGCCGACCCATCGCGGCGATCTGCCATGGGCCCTGGTCCCTGGTGGAGGCCGACGTCATCGGAGGCAAGGCCCTCACGTCCTACGTCTCCCTGCGCACTGACATCCAGAACGCGGGCGCCGCGTCCTGGACGGACCAACCAGTCGTACGGGACGACGCGGAAGGCTACACCCTCGTCACCTCCCGCACTCCGGATGACCTCGACCACTTTCTCGCCGAAATCGGCACGACACTCCGCAGCTCCTGACGGCTCGGGACCATGACCCCGCACTCGCCCTGGGGACAATTGCCGGGTCTTCAAAGTTGAGGGGTCTGTCAAAAGAGCGGCCCTGTCTCACATTCGGTGGTGACGGAGAGTGTCGCTATCCGAGGAGGATGCGGTGGCGAAGAAGGGTGAAACCTGCTCGCCCGTGCATCTGGCGCGCGATCCGCTTGGTCTTGGTGTTGACACCCTCAGTGGGGCCGTTGCTGTACGGAAGCGTGAGCGCGGCGATCACGGCGTCGCGGTCTCGGTCCAGGCCGCGGGTGAAGGCGTGCAGATGAGGCAGATCGGCTGTGCGGACCTGGGTGATCCAGGGATCGAGCTTGGCGGCATGTTCTGGGCGAGGAGTCAGGAGTTCGGCGAAGTCACCGATGCAGGCGGTCAGTTGGGTCATCTCAGGGCAGGCGGCGGTGAGCCGGGCCAGAAGATGGCGATTCTCGCTCTTGAGGTTGTCGGGTCGGGTGAGGATCATCCGAGCGAGGCGGCGCGGGGAGATGTGGCTGCGGTCGGCGTCCGCACGGCCCTGGTTGATGTACTTGTGCAGAAGGTTCAGGCAGCCGGTGAATCCGAGGGCCTTGATCTCTTCGAAGAGGTGCTGGACGGGGACGCCGGGGTCCTCGGCCCGGCGTTTGCGCAGGTGCTCGCGGTAGGGGTCGACGAGGCTGGCGCGATACTTGGGGACGCGGAGCATGCGCTCGGGCCGGTCGGCTCGCGCGTAGCGTTTGACGGTGTTCAGGGCCAGTTCCAGGCGGCGGGCGCATTCGAGCAGGCCCACGCCCTGATCGAGCAGGCCGTGGACCTGGTGCCAGCGTTCCAGGGTGGTCTGGGCGCGGGGTCCGTCGTAGATAGGCGCGTCCAGTACGGTGGCCCAGCAGGTGCTGTGCGCCTTGACCTCGCTCAAGACGGCTTCGCACAGGTTGTGCCACAGATGCCACCGATCACCGACCTGCGTCGCACGGGGCAGGGCGCGGCGGATGGCCTCGGCGTAGGTCGCGGAGCCGTCGCGGCAGACGACTTCGATGCCTGGATGTTCGCGTAGCCACTCCTCCAGGGTGTCTGCCGTGCGGTCGGGCAGCACGTCGATCCGCTCATGCGTCTCGGCATCGATGATCACGGTGGCGTAGCGGTGCCGCCGGCGCAGAGCGAAGTCGTCGACGCCGATCACGCGGGGCGTCCGCCCTGTGGGCAGCGGGATGCGCAACAGGGTACGCAGGGCCGTGTGACGCGAGACGCCCGACGCGAGTATCGCCAGCAAACGTGCCCCCGCCCGGCCCGCTAACTCCTTGACCACGCCCTTGACTTGCCTGGTCAGGCGGGTGGTGCGTCGCTGGTATCGGTCCAGGACTCCGGGCACCTGCTCGCGGAAGGTATGTCGGCAGCCGCGGGTGGGGCACACCAGACGCCGTACACGCACACGGACCACCACCCGTCGGCTGTCGATCGGTACGTCAGCCACAGTCCGCCAGTGGTAGCCGTGCACGCGCCCCGACGACGCCCCGCACACTGGGCAGACCGCCGTGTCCTGCGGCGTTCGTGCCCGCACCACGATCCGCTCGCCCTCGTCGACCACATCCTCGGTGACCAGCGGGGACAGACCCGAAAACACCATCTGCACAAGCTCGTTGACATCCTTCACGTGACTATCAACGACCTCCACGACTCTGCGTCACCACCGAATATGAGACAGGGCCG
>NZ_JAIUKE010000668.1 GCF_020176795.1 Streptomyces sp. 8L | reverse complement strand
GGGACGCTCCGGGCACCGGCAGGGCGCACCGGGCGGGGCGGACGCACCCACGGATCGCACCGGACGCCGCCAAGCCCAGGACGGCGGGCGCCCCGGCGCCCACGGCCCCTCCACGGGCGGGCCCGATGTGCCCGGCCAGCGCAGCCGCCGCAAGGGAGCCAAGGCCGGTCCCCCGCCGAGCCGGCGCAAGGGCAAGAGCCCGAAGAAGTCGGGGAAGAAGAAGGCGCTGCTGTGGACCAGCGGCGTGCTCGGCTTCCTGGTGCTCGCCACCAGCGGTGGCGCGTATGCCTACTACCAGCACCTGAACGGCAACATCTCGACGGTCGACGTCGGCGGCGCGGGCAGCCAGAGCAGCTTCGACGCGGGGAAGCCCATCAACATCCTGCTGATGGGCACGGACAAGCGCACCGGCAAGGGCAACGAGGGGTACGGGGACAAGGGCAGCGTCGGGCACGCCGACACGAACATCCTGCTGCACGTCTCCGCCGACCGTACGAACGCGACGGCGCTGTCGATCCCGCGTGACCTGATCACCGACATCCCGGACTGCGAGACCAAGGAAGCGAACGGGCAGACCAAGGTCATCCCCGGCACCCCGGACACGCGTTTCAACACCAGCCTCGGCCAGGACGGCCGGGACCCCGGCTGTGCCATGCGCACCGTGCAGGAACTCACGGGCGTCAAGGTCGACCACTTCATGATGGCCGACTTCAACGCGGTCAAGACGCTGTCCACGGCGGTCGGCGGCGTGCCGATCTGCGTGGCGCACGCGGTGGACGACCCCGATTCCCACCTCAAGCTCTCGGCCGGCGAGCACACCATCGAGGGCGAGCAGGCGCTCGCGTTCGTCCGTACCCGGCACAGCTTCGGCACGGGCAGCGACCTGAGCCGTATCCAGGTCCAGCAGCAGTTCCTGAGCGCGCTGCTGCGGCAGTTGAAGTCGAAGGACACGCTGAGCAGCCCGACGAAGCTGGCGAGTCTCGCGGAGGCCGCGACGAAGGCGCTGACCGTGGACACGGGCATCGGGTCGATCAAGAAGCTCGGCGACCTCGCCCAGGAGCTCGCCAAGGTGAATCCGAAGAACATCACCTTCACCACACTGCCGGTGGTGGACAACCCGGCAGAGAAGGTCGTCCATGTGACGGTCGTGCTGAACCAGCCCCTCGCGCAGCCCATCTTCGAGGACCTCCAGAAAGACACCTCGCTCACCGAGGTGAAGAAGAAGACGGCGGGCGCTTCGGACGACGACGTGCTGAAGGGCTCCAAGGCCGCCGCGGACGATGTGCGGGTGGACATCTACAACGGCGGCGCGCCGGACGGCTCCGCGCAGTCCGCACTGACGTGGTTCCAGAACGACAAGCAGGCGCCGAAGACGACGAACAAGGGCGACGCGGACGCCGAAACGGCCAAGACGACCCTGGAGTACGCGCCGAACCAGGCCGATCAGGCGCGCACCGTCGCCGCCTGGATGGGCCTGTCCGCGTCCGCGCTGAAGAAGGGCACGAAGGACGCCGTCGGACTCCAGGCGATGAAGCTGACCCTGGGGAAGGACTACGCGGGCGCGGGGGTGCCGCTGTCCGGGCCGGCGAAGCTGCCGTCCACCGTGCAGAAGGTGGAAGCCGACAAGCAGGTCTGCGCCAAGTGAGGCCGCTGCGGCGGCGCACGGGCAGGTCCTGAACCGAGGGGGATCAGGTGGGGCAGGACAGCGCGCGTCGCGCGCGATCGAAACAGCGGAGGTCGTCTCACATACCGGCCCCGCCGCACGCCTCGACGAGGGCACCGCAGTCACGGGTGCGCCACCCGGAGGAGCTGGGCTGGGACGACAGCCTCTACGAGGACGCGGCGGGCGGTGCCCCGGAAGCGGGCACCGCGTCAACCGCGGCCGGGGCGGCCGAAGCCGCCTCCCGTACGGCGTCGGTACCGCAGCAGCGCGCGGCCGGGCGCCAGGGGCCGGGCCCCGCGGGCGGCGGCCCGCGCCAGGGCACGAAGCGCCGGCGGTTCCGCGCGCTGCGCTGGGTCTCCGGGATACTCGCGCTGCTTATCCTCGGCACCGCGGGGGCGGGCTACGCGTACTACCGCCATCTGAACGGCAGCCTCCGCAGCGATGCCCGCGCGGGCTCCGCGTCGGGCGTGGCGAAGCCGAAGGCGAACGCGGCGGGCCAGACGCCGATGAACATCCTGCTCATCGGCTCGGACAGCCGGGCGAGCGCGGCCAATGTGGCGCTGGGCGGCGGGAAGAACCTGCGCGACGATCCGCCGCTCGCGGACGTCCAGATGCTGCTGCACGTGTCGGCGGACCGGAAGAACGCCTCCATGGTGTCGATACCCCGGGACACCCGTGTCGACATACCGGCGTGCAAGGACGCGAAGACCGGCAAGCAGTACCCGGCGACGAACGGCATCATCAACACGACGCTCGCCCGCGGCGGCCCCGGCTGCACGCTCTCCACCTGGGAGAAGATGACCGGCGTCTACATCGACCACTGGATGACGATCGACTTCGCCGGCGTCGTGCAGATGGCGGACGCGGTCGGCGGCGTACCGGTGTGCGTCAAGGAGAACGTCTGGGACCACCCGACGCCCGCGGTGCCCGGCGGTTCCGGGCTGAAGCTGAGGGCGGGCACGACCAAGGTCCAGGGCAAGCAGGCACTCCAGTGGCTGCGCACCCGGCACGCCTTCTCCAGCGACCTGGGCCGCAACCAGGCCCAGCACATGTATCTCAGCTCGATGTTCCGCACGCTGAAGTCGCAGGACTACTTCACCAGCCCGACGAAGCTGACGAGTCTGGCCGGTGCGGCCATCAAGGCGCTGGAGGTGTCCGACGAGATCGGCTCGGTGAAGAAGCTGTTCGACCTGGGCATGCAGCTCAAGGACGTGCCGGTGGACCGGATGACCATGGTGACCATGCCGACGGTGCCGGACCCCGAGGACCCGGACAACCACCTCCTGGAGAAGACGGCGGACGCGGACCAGCTGTGGTCGCTGCTGCGCAACGACGTCCCGTTCGACAAGAACGGCAGGGCGAAGTCCGGGTCCGGCGGTACGGGCAGGCCGACCGTGCGGGCGAGCGCCCCCGCGCCCGACCACTCCCCGGCCGAGACCGCGGTGACCGTGCGCAACGGCACCGGCGGCGACGAGCAGGCCGCAGTTCCCGGCCGCGCGGGCGACATCGCCCAGCTGCTGGCGGGCAAGGGCTACGGGCGCGCCGTGACGGACAGCACGCAGACACCGTCGAAGGCGACGACGGTCCTGTACCCGAGTACGGGCTCCGAAGGCGACGCGCAGGGCGTGGCGAAGGCACTGGGCCTGCCGACGAGTGCGGTGAAGAAGTCGGGCGAGGTATCCGGTGTGACGGTGGTCGTGGGCGCGGACTGGCGCGAGAGCGGCACCTACCCGAAGCAGCCGAAGCCGGAGGCGGGCGACCTGCCCGCCTCGGCGGACGCCCTGTCGGGCGACAAGCTGGGCTGCATGGACGTGTACAAGCCGTACCAGTGGTGAGGCCGGGCCCGTGACGGAGGCGGGGACGGCGCGCCGCCCGCAGGTGTAGCCGCCCGCCGCGTGCAGGTGCGCGGGCGGCACCCGCAGGGCGTGCGGGCGGCACCCGCCACGGCGTGCGGCGGACGTTCAGACGGCCGCGGGGTCCTTCGGTACGGACGGGCGGCGGCTGGCGATCACGCGCTTCGCGAGTGAGCGGGGGCTCGTCAGGAAGCCGTACCCCCAGGCCATGTGCATGGTGGCGAGCGCGAGCGGGATCTGCGCGCGGGACCTCGGCCGCAGGCCCTTGCCCGCGGGCAGCGACCCGGCGACGATGCCCGCCGCGTACGCCCCCGGCACGACGAAGGCCCACGGGGTGACGGCGGCGCCGACGACGATGCCCGCGGCTATGGCGCACACGGCGACCGGCGGGGCGAGGTAGCGCAGGTTGATCGAGCCCGCGTGGTAGCGCGCCACCACATGGCGCCAGCGCCCGTAGTCCTTGTACTGCTTGGCCAGCGCGCGCACGGAGGGGCGGGGCCGGTACTGGACGCGCAGTTCGGGCGAGAACCAGACGGCGCCGCCCGCCTCGCGGATGCGGAAGTTCAGCTCCCAGTCCTGGGCGCGGATGAACTCCACGTTGTAGCCGCCCTGTTGCTCCAGCGCCTCCCGGCGGAACACCCCCAGGTACACGGTCTCGGCGGGGCCCGCCTCACCCCCGGTGTGGAACGCGGCGTTGCCGACGCCGATCTTCGACGTCATGGCGGCGGCGACGGCCTCCTCCCAGGGGGTCTCGCCCTCGGCGTGCATGATGCCGCCCACGTTCTGCGCGCCGGTCTCCTCCAGGAGCCGGACGGCGGTGGCGATGTAGTCGGGCGAGAGCATGCCGTGGCCGTCGACGCGGACGACGACGGGGTGCTTGGAGGCGCCGATGGCCGCGTTGAGCGCGGCGGGGGTCCGTCCTGTGGGGTTGGGGACGGTCGCCACGCGGCGCCCGCGGCCGTTCGCGGCCGTCTCGCGCACCAGTTCTGCGGCGATCTCGTCCGTACGGTCCGTGGACGGGCCGAGCGCGATCACCACCTCCATCTCGCCGTCGTACTCCTGCTCCAGGATGTGCCGGACGGCGTTCCTCAGATGACGTTCCTCGTTGAGCACCGGCATGATCACGGAGACCGCGGGCGAGTGGTCAGACATGGGGTCCTTCGGGTCCTGAGGGGACCTTGGTCGCAAGGTCAGGAGCGTGGGTGTGGGCGTCACGTTACCGCGAACGGGGGACAGGGAGGCGTGCCGCCCGGTCGCGGACCCGTACCGCTGATCGTATGGGCCTACGGTTCCCGTGCTCGTCCCCCTGCCCGCCTCTCCCCCTCTCTCTCCCTCTCTCCCTTCTCTTCCTTCTTTCCC
>NZ_JAIUKE010000667.1 GCF_020176795.1 Streptomyces sp. 8L | reverse complement strand
GGCGAGGGGGGCGCCTCGGAGGCGGGTGGCGTTCCGGTGTCGGCCGAGGCGTCGGCGCCCCCGGCTCCACATGCCCCAGCCCCTGCGAGTACCGCTCCCACCAGGAGCGCCGTACCTATGCTGCCTTTACCACGGCCCATTCTCGATGCCCCACTCATGTCATTGCGCCAGAAGTCCGCACTCGCGTACCGCGCGTCGCGCCGCACGGATCGCGTCACACATTCGAACCCCTTAGAGACTGGCACAGAACGAGCAAAGGACACACCAAATCGCGCCTTTCAACACCGTTGAACGGGCGAGAGTGTTGTCACACGGCGATGGAATTCGGCCATATCGAAGGGAAGATGAAGAAGAGATGAGGACGACGCTGAATATGATCACCGGAATTGATCTTTAAAAGGGATCACATGTCCTGTGCCGTGTACGCGGAACGCGCGGTACACCGCCCAATGCCCCGCCTCACTCATCACGGGAGCGGGGCAAGGGAGTTCATCCCCAAAACGCCGCCGACTCAGGGACGGCTCCTCGTCGGCTCACCGCCCGCTCACCGCCGCGCGGGCATCGGGCCGCCGTCCACCGCGCCAGGACGCCGGGTCGCGGGAGGGCGTCCGCCCGCCCGGCGGGCACATGTGTGAACACGCCGCCCGGCGGGCAGGCTCGCGGACGCGAGGTGCGGAGGTGCGTCAGTCGTCCAGGCCGGCCAGGTCGCGCAGGCGCCTCGTCTGGGCCGCGCGTTCGGCCGCGCGCTGCTCGTCGTACGTACGTGCCGACGCGCCGCGCAGCAGCGCCTTCGTCTCGATGACCGCGGATCGCGGAGCCGCGAGGAGGGCCCCCGTCAGGTCGGTCACGGCAGCGTCCAGGTCGGCGCTCGGGACGGTGAGATTGGCCAGTCCGATGCGCTCGGCCTCGTCCGCGTGGACGAAGCGGCCGGTCACGCAGATTTCGAGCGCGCGAGCGTACCCCACGATCCCCACCAGCGGATGGCTGCCGGCGAGGTCGGGCACGATGCCCAGGCTGGTCTCGCGCATGGCGAACTGCGCGTCGTCGGCCGCGACCCGCAGGTCACAGGCGAGCGCGAGCTGGAAACCGGCGCCGATGGCATGGCCCTGGACAGCGGCAACCGACACGACGTCGTTCCGGCGCAGCCAGGTGAAACCCGACTGGTACTCCGCGATGGCAGCGTCCAGTTCGGCGTCGCCGAGGCGCGCCAGATCCTGGAAGGACGGCTCGTCCTCGAAGCCCTCCGGAGTGAATGCCTGCCGGTCGAGTCCGGCGGAGAAGGACTTGCCCTCGCCGCGCACCACGACCACCCGGACACTGCCGGGCAGTGACGCCCCGGCTTCGGCCAACGCCCGCCAGAGGGCGGGAGACTGAGCATTGCGCTTGGCCGGATTGGTCAGCGTCACCGTGGCGACGGCGTCCTCGACGGTCAGCCGTACGCCATCCTTGTCGACAACGGGTAGGGGATCGAGCGAATCCGACGTGGTCATGCAGGCCTCCGGTCCGGGCAGTCGCAGCGTCGCGCCATGCGGCGCGCCGATAAGTGACTGCACAGTAACCACCGGGCGATCGTCACGACCGCCCAGGGGTCACCCGCCGAACCGGCGGCGGTCAGGCCGAAGCGGCCTTCTTGCCGCGCGTGGCCCCGCCACGCCCCCGCAGGGTCACTCCGGACTCGCTCAGCATCCGGTGGACGAACCCATAGGACCGGCCGGTCTCCTCGGCCAGCGCCCTGATGCTCGCACCGGAGTCGTATTTCTTCTTGAGGTCTGCCGCGAGCTTGTCGCGCGCGGCGCCGGTCACCCGGCTGCCCTTCTTCAGAGTCTCGGCCACCCGTGCCTCCTCATGGGAAGTGCGCTCTGGACTTCTCATGATCACCCCTAGCGGGCGTCCTGGCCACCCATTCAGCAAGGTCTGCTCGACATGCGAGGCCGTAGTTCAACGTTCCCGCACGAATGGAATTGACCGTTCCAGCGGTGGCCACAGCGGGATTCCGGCGACAGCTTGAGAGAAATGCCTGGTCAGCGAGGTAGGTGGCAGAATATTCCGGAAGGCGGGCAAGATACGTGCTATCCGCACGCAGACGCGCCGTGGTAGTAGACGCTCTCCCCCAGATGATGGATCACCACTGAGCCGAATGATCCATACGAAGTGGATCACCGGCCCGGCCCTCCGGGTCGGAGTGCCCGATCGGGCAGCCGAACGGCGGCACTCGGTCACTGGCGCCCTCCACGCCCGTCCCGGCCGGGACGCCTCCGTAGACGCCTCTGGTCGGCGGCCCCGGCCGAAGCCGGAAGAGGCGGACGCCCGAGAGGAGCACACCGGGCAGGGCCTGGCCGCTTCCCCGCCGCCCGTGGAGACCCTCCTCGTAACGCCGGGGGGCCGGCCCGCGTCCGAGCCGGGCGCGACACCGCTGGAGCCGCCCACCGGCGCGACCAGGTACTCAGAGCTCCGGAGCGGACCCCGGGCCCCGGGTCCCCGCGTCCCTGAGCTCGCGGCTCGAAGCTCCGGGCTCGAAGCTCCGAGCCCGGATCAGGCGAGGGCGACCAGGTCCCGGTAGTCCGCGCCCCACAGGTCCTCCACGCCGTCCGGCAGCAGGATGATCCGCTCCGGTTCCAGGGCCTCGACGGCACCCTCGTCGTGGGTGACGAGGATGACCGCGCCCTTGTACGTGCGCAGCGCGCCGAGGATCTCCTCGCGGCTCGCGGGGTCGAGGTTGTTCGTGGGCTCGTCCAGGAGAAGCACGTTCGCGGACGAGACGACGAGTGTGGCGAGGGCGAGGCGGGTCTTCTCACCGCCGGAGAGCACTCCGGCCGGCTTGTCGACGTCGTCTCCGGAGAACAGGAAGGACCCCAGCGTCTTGCGGACCTCGACGAGATCGAGGTCCGGGGCGGAGGACCGCATGTTCTCCAGGACCGTGCGCTCCGGGTCCAGGGTCTCGTGTTCCTGTGCGTAATAGCCGAGCTTGAGGCCGTGTCCGGGGGACACGACGCCGGTGTCCGGCTTCTCCACCCCCGCGAGGAGGCGCAGCAGCGTCGTCTTGCCCGCGCCGTTGAGACCGAGGATGACGACCCGGGACCCCTTGTCGACGGCGAGGTCGACATCGGTGAAGATCTCCAGCGAGCCGTACGACTTCGACAGGCCCTCGGCCGTGAGGGGCGTCTTGCCGCACGGCGAGGGCTCGGGGAACCGCAGCTTGGCGACCTTGTCCGACTTGCGTACTTCCTCAAGACCGGCGAGCAGCCGCTCGGCGCGCCGGGCCATGTTCTGCGCGGCGACGGTCTTGGTGGCCTTGGCGCGCATCTTGTCGGCCTGCGCGTTGAGCGTGGCGGCCTTCTTCTCGGCGTTGGCCCGCTCGCGGTGGCGGCGCTTCTCGTCGGCCTCGCGCTGCTGCTGGTAGAGCTTCCAGCCCATGTTGTAGATGTCGATCCTGGAGCGGTTGGCGTCCAGGTAGAAGACCTTGTTGACGACCGTCTCGACCAGCTCGGCATCGTGGGAGATGACGATGAAACCGCCGCGGTAGGTCTTGAGGTACTCCCGCAGCCAGACGATGGAGTCGGCGTCGAGGTGGTTGGTCGGCTCGTCGAGCAGCAGGGTGTCCGCGTCCGAGAAGAGGATGCGCGCGAGTTCGACGCGGCGGCGCTGGCCACCGGAGAGGGTGTGCAGCGGCTGGCCGAGCACCCGGTCGGGCAGGCCGAGCGCGGCGGCGATGGTGGCGGCCTCGGCCTCGGCGGCGTACCCGCCCTTGGTCAGGAACTCCGTCTCCAGGCGCTCGTACTTCTTCATCGCCTTCTCGCGGGTGGCTCCCTGGCCGCCCGCCATGCGCTCCTCGTTCTCCCGCATCTTCTTCAGGACGGTGTCGAGGCCGCGGGCGGACAGGACGCGGTCGCGTGCGAGGACGTCGAGGTCGCCGGTGCGCGGGTCCTGCGGCAGATAACCGATCTCGCCACCGCGGGTGATGGTGCCCGCGGTGGGCTGGCCCTCGCCCGCGAGGCACTTGGTGAGGGTGGTCTTGCCCGCACCGTTGCGGCCGACCAGGCCGATGCGGTCGCCCTTGGCGACGCGGAAGGTGGCGGACTCGATGAGGATGCGGGCTCCGACGCGCAGCTCGACGCCGGTTGCGGTGATCACGGAAAGACTCCAGGGCGGGAAGGACGGCGGAAGGGCAGGCGGAGAGTCTTCGACGCCGCTAATGCACGAGGAGAAATGCCATACGGCCATTCTAGCGGTCGGTACGCCGGTCCCGTGCACCTGGTTTTCGCCCGTCCCGGGACGGGTGGCGAGCGCGTCCGGACCGGCGTCACCGCTGGTGGAGGCCGTGCGCGGGGCCGTTGTCAGTGGCGGGTGGAAGACTGAGACTCAGGTCACATTCGAGCGAGGAAGAAGCAGGAAGAGGTGATCGGCATGGCTGGCGGAGCGGGCGTCTGCCCCACGCTGCTGTACGACGACGCGAAGGCGGCGATCGCGACGTTGAAGGACGCTTTCGGCTTCTCGGAGATCGCGGTCTACGAAGGGGAGGACGGCAGGGTGCTCCACGCCGAACTGGGCTTCGGCTCCGGCGTGGTGATGCTCGGCTCGAAGGGCGGGGAGGGCGCGTACGCGAAGGTGATGGCGGACGCGGGTCCTTCGAGTTGCTATGTCGCCGTGGCGGGCGGGCCCCCGGCTCTCGACGCGCACCATGCGCGGGCGGCGGCGCACGGCGTGGAGATCCTGATGGAGCCGACAGACCAGAGCTATGGGTCGCGGGACTACATGGCGCGGGACGCGGAGGGCAATGTGTGGAGCTTCGGGACGTATGCGCCGGAAGCCGCGGGCGGCGCCGGGGAGGGATGAAGCGAGGCACGGGCGGCGCGGGAAGAGCGGGGCGGGTGAGCG
>NZ_JAIUKE010000666.1 GCF_020176795.1 Streptomyces sp. 8L | reverse complement strand
GCAGGTCGACGGCGGCGGCGGAGACCGGCGCGCCGGCGTCCGGAGCGGCGGCGTCCGGAGCAGCGGCATCCGGCGCGCCGGTCTCAGGAGCGGCGGCGTCCTGAGCATGGTCGTGGGCGCCCGCGACCGTGTCCTGGGCGGTGCCGTCCGGCACGGCGGCATGTGTGTTCGAAGTGTCGCTGGGGGCCGCGGGACCGCCGGTCCGCCGCTCCCCCGACGGCGGTTCGCCCGGCGAGTGCTCTCCCGGCGAGCGCCTTCCCGGCGAAGGCAGCACGAAATCACCGGTGTTCGGCGGCAGCTGGGCACCGTGCGAGTCCACGCCCGGCAGGTCGCCCGGGTGCTGTGCGCCGACCGCGGCATCCGCCCCCTGGTCCGGCACCGCGTCCGGCCAGGACACCGGGGCGACACCGCGATCGGCGCCGCCGTCCGCGCCGTGCTCCGCGCCCCGGCCGCCGGACGGGCCCAGGGCGACGGTCGGGTGGTCGGCTCCCCCGGCCGCCAGGGGCGCCGACGTCAGGTCGTACCCGCAGGCACCGCAGAACAGGTCGCCGGGCTCCACCGGCTCGCCGCACGCCGGGTTGGGGCAGGGCGAGGTGCTGATGTCCCGCCGAGGCTTCCGCGCCATCAATCACACCCACGTCCGGGGGCGGAAGCGGTTGGCCCGCTCCACCAGTTCGATCCTGTCCTCGCCGCGCTGGGCGAGCCGGGCGAGTGCCCGGTACGAGCGCTCGAGGCCGAAGCGCAGCCCCCGCTCGTCGAGACGGCTGCCGAGGAGGGACGGGGCCGTGCCGGCCCGACCTCCCTGGCCCCCGGAGATTACCCAGTCGAGGGCCGTCCCGAGTACTTCGGCCGACAACCGCTCCCGGCGCACCGCGTCGAGGCCGAGCCGGCGCAGCGCCTCCACCTGGTCCGCCGCCGCCATCAGGTCGGGCAGCAGCGGCTCCACGGGGACCCTGCGGCGCAGCCGGGCCCGTACGGCGGCGACGCGCGCGGCCGTGTAGTGGATGGACGCCTCCGGCACGGACTCCAGCGCGGCGACGGCCCCGCCCCGGTCGCCCGCCGCGAGCAGGACCCGGGCCAGGCCGAAGGCCGCGCTCACATGGCTCGGGTCCGTCGCCCATACGAGGCGGTAGTACTCCGCCGCGTTGTCGAGCTGGCCCAGGACCTCGGCGCACACGCCGAGCGCCAGCTTCGGCGCGGGCTCGCCGGGGAACGCGTCGTAGATCGCGTCGAAGGACAGGGCGGCGGTGGCCTGGTCGCCCGTCACCAGGCCCACGAGCCCCCGGCACCACACGACCCGCCACTCGTCGGGGTGACGCGCCTCCAGGGCCCCGAGGGCGGTGACGGCCGCCGGGACGTCCCCGTGCTCCAGGTGGGCGCGGACCTCGCGCAGCCGGATCTCGGCGGAGTCGCCGGACGCGGTGCGCTTCGCGGCCTCCAGGGCGGCGATCAGCTCGCCGTGCGCGGAGGAGGCGAGCAGGCCCGCGAGGAAGCCCGCGTTGGGGTCGCCCGGGTCGACGCGTGGCACAGGCAGCGCCAGGACGGCCGCGGGTACGTCGACGGCCACCAGGCGCAGCGCCTCGGCTCCCGCGCCGCGCACGGCCCCGTTCCCCGGGGCCGCGCCGTGGTATGGGAGGCCGTACGGCGCGGGCGGCACGCCCTGCCCCGGCACGGCGCCCGGAGCCCCTGCGGGGGCAGGACCGCGCGGCCCCGGCACCCCGGCCCCGCCGGGCCCCGGGGGCAGGGCGCGGGCCGCGGCACGCCGGGAGCGGCGCGAGAGCACCTGGCGCGCGCCCAGCAGCGAGACGTCGTCGAGTTCGCTGAACAGCCGGGCGTCGGTCACCCGCACCTCGGGGCCGAACAGCGTGGACAGCGCGGGCCGCGGCCGGCCGGACTGGAGCGCGACGACCTCGCGCAGCACGCCCGTCAGCTGCTCGGCCATCTCCTCCGCGGAGGAGAACCTGCGCGCGGGGTCGGGGTCCGTCGCGCGCACCAGGAGCCGGTAGAACGACTCGTAGCGCCCGAACACGTCGATGTGCTCCGGGTCGGGCAGCGAGTCGACGAACACGTTGGTGTAGCCCTGGAAGTCGAACGTGAGCACCGCGAGCGTGCGCGCGACCGTGTAGAGGTCGGAGGCGACCGAGGGCCCCACCTCCGCGACCTCGGGCGCCTGGTAGCCGACCGTGCCGTAGATGGCGGAGTCCTCGTCGTCCATCCGCCGGACGGCGCCCATGTCTATGAGCTTGAGCTGGTCCTCGGTCTGGATGGCGTTGTCGACCTTGAAGTCGCAGTACAGCAGGTTGCGGCTGTGCAGGTGGCCGAGGGCGCCGAGCGCCTCGATGCCGTACGCGCAGGCCTGTTCGACCGGCAGCGGGTCGCGCCTGCCGGTGGCCGGATCGCGCCGGCCGTTGGCGATCTCCTTGAGCGACTTGCCGCCGACGTACTCCATGACGATGTAGCCGTCCAGGGAGCCGGTACGCGGGTCCAGGTGTTCGACGAAGTTGTAGATGCGGACGATGTTGGAGTGCTCGATCTCGGCGAGGAAGCGCCGCTCGGACACGGCGGCCAGCATCGCGTCGGCGTCGCCCGTGTCGAGCAGGCCCTTGAGGACGACCCAGCGGCCGTCCACCGCACGGTCGACGGCGAGATAGATCCAGCCGAGCCCGCCGTGCGCGAGGCAGCCGGCGATCTCGTACTGGCCGTGCACGACGTCGCCCTCGCGCAGCTTCGGCACGAAGGAGTACGGGTGGCCGCACTTGGTGCAGAAGCCCTCCGTGCGGCCCGGCCGCTCGCCGCGCGAACGGCCCACGGGAGCACCGCAGTCGGAGCGCGAGCAGAACCTCTTGCGCTCGGGCACCTCGGCGTTGTCCATGACGGCGTCGCGCGGGTCGGGCTTCGGCACGTCGGGGATCGACACGAGCCCCGCGCCGAGCCTGCTGCGGCCCGACGTCACCGCCGAGTTGCCGGAGCTGATGACGGAGACGGAGTGGCCGGACGTGGCGCCGGCCAGCGACCGGGAGAGCCGGCCGGAGACGGAGCGCCGCGAGGTCGAGGACCGGGAAGCGGACGAACGCGACGAGCGCGAGGAGCGCGTGGACCGCGAGCCTGCGGACCCGGCCGAGCCCCGGGACCCGGTCGGCGCCGACCCCGCCGCCCCGGGAC
>NZ_JAIUKE010000665.1 GCF_020176795.1 Streptomyces sp. 8L | reverse complement strand
CGTGGAGACGACGGCCGCCATGCCGCCGCTCGGCGGCACCGGTGGCGGGGCCGTGCCGCCCCGGCCGACCGGGCCCCCCGTGCACGGGCTGGTCCGCCGCGCCGCGGGCCCCGCGGCGAGCCCCGGGGGCGGCGCGGAGATCGAGCCGGGCGGCGACACGACGGGCGCGAGGCCGCAGATGTCGCAGTACAGCTCACCCCCGCCCACGTCCTCGTACTCGCCCTCGCAGTCGGGCCGCTGACACGCCGTCGCCTGGGTCATCCGCCACTCCCCCGTCCGTCCCGTCCCTCGCCGTCCCCCGTGCCGTACGGGCCGCCGGGCCCCTGCCCGTCCCCGTGGCCCTGGCCCTGTGCCGGCCCGGCCTGTACCTGGGCGGCCAGATCGGCGGCCATCCGCTGGAAGCGCAGTACGGCCGCCTCCGCGCCGCGCAGGTCGCAGGGCGCGCTCCAGAGCATCCTGCGCGCCGCGTCGTACCGCTCGATCAGCAGCGGGTCCTCCCCGAGGCCCAGCCGCGCGACCTTCGCCCGGTACGCGTCGAGCCGGCCGCGCAGCTCGGCCCGTACCGCGAGCGGCGCCGTCACGGCCGTCAACGACTCGCGGGCCCGCAGGAGTTCGTCGTCGGCGTCCCGTTCCAGCGCCTCCAGCAGCGGTGACAGCCGGTGCCACTGCGCGTTCCTGCGGTACTCGGCGGCCGTCGAAAGGCGCTCGTGCAGGACGGCGGAGGGTCCGCTGACGGCCGGCACCTCCGTCGCGGCGATCTTGGCGAGCACCTCGCCGCGGGCGGCGCGCGCCTCGGTGAGCGTACGGTCGGCGCGCGAGATCACGTCCCGCAGCCGCAGCAGGCGCTCCTCGGAGTCCTTGCGGACCTCGAGAACCGCCTCGATCTCGCGTCGCACGTCCTCCAGGGCGCGGGCCGCGCGGTCGTAGCGCCGCGTGTCGGGCGTACCGCCGCCGGGCGCCGAACTGGCTCCCGCGGAGCGCCAGTACGCGAGCGGGTCGGAGACGACCTCGGCGCGCAGCGCGGTCAGCTCCTCGGTGATGTCAGCGAGGTCGTCGCCCGCCGGGTGCTCGCCCGGGCGCACCCCGACTGAGTGCGCCAGGGACTGGGTGCGGCGCAGTTCCGCGGCGAGCAGATCGATCCTGGCGGGCAGCGCCGACCACACCGCGTCCGCCGCCACGATCATGTCGAGCGAGGCCGCGTACAGCTCATTCATCCGCGCCACCAGTTCGGCGAGCGTGAAGGTCTCCGCGAGCTTGCCGCCCGTGGCACCGACCGTGGCGGACGGGCCGCGCAGCCGCTGTGTGAGGTCGGCGAGGTCGTCCTTGGAGGGCCAGCGGCGCCTGCCGCGCAGTTCGAGGGCGGCGCCGAGTGCCTTGGTGTAGGCGTCGTAGTACGTCCACAGGGCGGTGATCGACTGCTCCGTGACGGCCCAGCGGCTCTTGGTGACGCCGGTGAGCTCGGCGCCTTCGAGGAGCCTGCGGCCCGCGTGGTCCTGGAGGGAGAGCAGCGAGGTCTCGATCGCCTCGTGCTCGGCCTGGAGACGCGCGAGGGCACGGTCCGCCCCGTCCCGGTCGTAGACCGGTCCCGGCGGTGTCCCCGAAGCGTCGGGGAAGGGGCCCGTGGCGCCCATCGCTCACCTCTCCGCTCTGTGGTGCTGGCTCGGTTCCTGTGGCTGGTGGTGGCTGGTGGGGTGGTCGGTCGGGGG
>NZ_JAIUKE010000664.1 GCF_020176795.1 Streptomyces sp. 8L | reverse complement strand
CCCCCCCCGCCCGGGGGGGGCGGCGGGGGGGGGGGTCCCCCCCCCCCACCCCCCCCCGGCCCCCCCCCCCCCCCCCCCCCCCCCCCCCCCCCCCCCGCCCCCCCGCGGCCTGGGTGTGACCGATGTTGGACTTGACCGAGCCGAGGTACAGCGGGTTGTCCCGCCCCTGGCCGTAGGTCGCCAGCAGTGCCTCGGCCTCGATCGGGTCACCCAGAGACGTGCCCGTGCCATGGGCCTCCACGACATCCACGTCGCCGGCGACCAGACCGGCGCCGGCCAGGGCCTGTCGGATCACCCGCTGCTGGGACGGTCCGTTGGGTGCGGTCAGGCCGTTCGACGCTCCGTCCTGGTTCACCGCCGAGCCACGAATCACGGCCAGCAGGCGGTGACCATTACGTTCAGCGTCGGACAACCGCTCGAGCAGCAGCCAGCCGGCGCCTTCACCCCAGCCCGTGCCGTCGGCACCGGCACCAAAGGCCCGGCACCGACCGTCGCCGGACAACCCGCCCTGGCGGGCGAACTCCTCGAACAGGCCGGACCGGGTCATCACAGTCGCACCACCGGCCAGCGCCAGCGTGCTCTCCCCCTGCCGCAGCGACTGCACGGCAAGATGCAGTGCCACCAGGGAGGACGAACACGCTGTGTCCACCGTGACCGCAGGGCCTTCGAACCCCAACACGTAGGCGATCCGGCCGGACATCACGGCCGCACTCGCGGCGGTGGCGCCGAAACCCGACTCCTTGCCGGCGCCAACTGCCAGCTTTGTGGCCTGGTCCTGGCCGTTGGTACCGACGAAGACACCGGTGCTGGTGCCGCGCAGGGTCGCCGGGTCGATGCCGCCGCGCTCCAACACTTCCCACGCGGTCTCCAGCAGCAACCGCTGCTGCGGATCCATCGACTGGGCCTCACGCGGCGAGATACCGAAGAAGGCCGCGTCGAAATCCGCTGCCGTGTCGAGGAAACCGCCGTGGAAGCCGAGGCCGTCCGGGCCCCAGCCGCGATCGGCCGGCGGCGCGGAGATGGCGTCAACACCGTCGGCCACCAACCGCCACAGCGCCTCCGGCGAATCCACCCCACCGGGAAAACGGCAGGACATTCCGACCACCGCTATCGGCTGACGGGCGGCGTTCTCCGCCTCCTGCAGCCGTTCCCTGGTGCGCCCCAGCTCGACGGTCACCTTCTTCAGGTAACTGCGCAGCTTCTCGTCGTCAGCCGACATTGCCTACCCTCTCCGATTCCCTCGTGCGCCCGATGTCAGGGACGGAAAGACACGTTCATCCGGTCAAGGCCCCGGACCACGATGTGCCGCCGGTACTCCAGCGAGTCCTCGTCCACCTCGGGGTTACGCAGCCGGTCGGCGAAGGCCCGGATGGCGATCTCCGCCTCCAGCTTGGCCAGCGGCGACCCGAGACAGAAGTGCGCGCCGGCGCCGAAAGACAGCGACACCGCCGGCTTCTCCCGGTCGATGACGAACTTGTCGGCGTCCGGGTACGTCCGCTCGTCCCGGTTACCGGCGGCCATCAGCGCCACCACGATGGTGCCGGGGTCGAGCTCGTAGCCGCCGATCTCGGTCTTCTCCAGCGCCATCCGGGCCGCCAGGTGCACCGGCGCGTCGTAGCGCAGTGCCTCGTCGACCATGCTGCCCATCAGGTTCGGGTTCTCCCGCAGCTTGGTCATCTGGTCGGGGTTGCGCAGCAGCGCCAGGATTCCATTGGAGATCAGGTTGGTCGTCGACTCGTGCGCGGCGACGAACAGCGTGGTCAGCACGCTGGTGATCTCGTAGCGGGTCAGCTTGTCGCCGCTGTTCTCGGCGGTCAGCAGGTTCGAGACGATGTCCTCGCCGGGGTTCTTGCGGCGACGGTGGATCAGGTCGGCGAAGTAGGCGTGCGCCGCGATCGCGGTGCTACCGAACCGGTCGATCTCCTCGCGCTGGAACACCTTCAGCACTCCGATGGCCGCGCCCAGGGTGGGCAGCTCGGTGGACAGCGCCAGGTCGTCCGACCACTCCTTGATCATGTCGACTTCGTCGTCGGGAATGCCGAACAGCTCGCAGATGATGCCGATGGACACCGGGTAGGCCAGCTCGCTGACGAGGTCGAACTCGCCCTTGTCCTGAAACTGCGCGAACAGCCGGTCGACGATCCGGGTGATCCGGCTCTCGAAGCTGGCCACGATCCTGGGCGTGAACGACTTGGAGATGAACTTGCGCTGCCGGCCGTGTCCCGGCGGGTCCATGAAGAAGATGGAGCTGGCCGCCCGGTCCTCCTCGTTGGCCACGAACTGCTTGATCATCGGCGAGCTGGAGGTGTCGCTGCCCATCGCGCGGTGACGCAGGATCTGCGAGACGTGGTCGTACTGACCGAAGATCACCACCGAGCCGTCGAGCACGGGCAGAGGACCCGCCTCGCGCAGCTGACCCAGCAACGGGTACGGGTCGGCGCGGACCTCGCGTTCCATGAACGCGACAAGGGGGTTTCCCTGCTGCGAGGTTACGTCGGCCAGTGCGATCCCCTGATCGGGCGTGGCGGTCATAACACGTGTCTCCAATGCCGATGGTGGCGGCTGTTTCCCTTTGTCTGCCAGCGAGTCAACCCGGTCGGCCGGTCGGGCGACAGTGCCAGCTGTCCACCCTCGACTCATCACGTGGTAATTGCCGGGCACCGCCGGCGGTTACCGTCTCACTCCAGGCCCAGGTCCTCGTCGATGAACCGGAAGATGTCCTCGTCCTCGACGGTCTCCAAGTCGGCGTCCGACACCGTCCGCACGGGCCCGGTGTCGTGCAGCTTGGCCAGCACGGCCGCCAGCCGGCCGGACAGCTGCCGGCGCACGTCCTCGCCGACCGCCGACCCGGCGACCAGGCCCTCCAGGCGGTCGATCTGCTCGAGCACGGCCCTTTCCGCGGCGGGCTCGTCGGGCAGCAGCCGGCTGCGCAGGTACGTGCCCAGCACGCTCGCGGTCGGGTAGTCGAAGACCAACCCGGTGGTCAGGTCCAGGCCGGTGACCGCGGCGAGCCGGTTACGCAACTGCACTGCGGTCAGGGAATCGACGCCCAGTTCCCGGAACGGCTGCTCCGTCGCGACCGTCGAGATATCCGGGTGTCCCAGGACCAGTGCCGCCTGCTTGCGCACCAGCTCGATCAGCGCCCGGTCCCGTTCGGCCGCGGGCAGCGCGATCAGGGTCTGCTCCAGGGTTGCGGCCGGCGATTCCACCGCAGTTACCGGCTGATGGGTGGCGCCGGTCAGTTCGGCGATGAACGGTTCGGCCAGGCTGCGCGAGGTGGCGAACCGGTCCCACACGATGTCCGCGACCATCACCTCGGCCTCGTCACGGGCCAGCGCCCGCCGCATCGCCGCCAACGCCGCCGTCGGATTGATCGGCACAAGTCCCTGTCGGCGCAGGGTATCGCCGATGCTGTCGGCCATGCCGCCACCGGCCCACGGTCCCCACGCGATCGAGGTCGCCCGCGCTCCCCGCGCCCGATAGGTGGCGACCAGCGCGTCGACCGCTGCGTTCGCCCCCGCGTAGACGCCTTGCCCAGCCAGGCCGAGCACGCCGGCGATGGAGGAGAACACCACGAAGGCGTCCAGGTCCATGCCCTCCGTGGCCGCGAAGAGGTTGGCCACCGCCTCGACCTTCGGGCGCCGCACGTAGTTCGACCGCTCAGCGGTGACCGAGTCGACCACGCCGTCATCGCGGACGCCGGCCGTGTGCACAACCGCTGTGATCCGGTGCTCGGCGACCAACTGTGCCACCGCGTCCGGGTCCGCCACGTCGCACGCGGCGAATGTGACATCGATTCCGCTGAGTTCGGCGCGCAGTTCTGCTACCCCGGGGGCGTTCTCGCCCCGACGGCTGGTGAGCACCAGGTGTTCGGCACCGTTGGCGGCCAACCAGCGTGCCACGTGCGCACCCAACGCGCCCGTGCCGCCGGTGACCAGGACCGTGCCGTGGGGCTGCCACGACTCGCCTTCCACGATCGGTGCCGGGCTGAGGCGGCGGACATAGGTGGCGTGGGAGCGGACCGCCAGCTCGTTCTCCTGGCCGGACAAGGCCGCGACCACCCGGCTCCACACGGTCCCATCCGCCTGTGCCGGCAGGTCGATCAAGCCGCCCCAGCGGGCGGGATGTTCGAGGGCCGCCACCCTGCCCAGGCCCCAGGCCGACGCCTGCAACGGGGCGGTCGGCTCGTCCGGTCCGGTCGCACCTCTGGTGAACACCCACAGCGGTGCGGCGATCTCCGCGTCACCGAGTGCTTGCAGGACAAGGGCCAGCGTCGTCCCGCTGTCCATGGTCGTCGTCTCGTCCAGCGCCAGCAACGAGATCACCCCGGCCACCTCGGCGTCCGGACACTGACCGGCCAGCGCCTGGCGGTCCGTGCCGCTCGCGTCGACCTGGATTATCCGTGTGTCGGCACCGGCCGTGGTCAGCGCCTGGAGGAACCCGTCGTCGACGCCGCCGGTGGGGGCGATGATCAGCCAAGTGCCGTGCAGGATCGACGCCTGGTCGGCGATCCCCTGCCATTCGACACGGTAGCCCCACTTCTCGACCGGCCGTTCGACTGCCTTCGGCGTGATCCAGTACGTCTGGCGCTGGAAGGCGTAGGTCGGAACATCGACCAGTGTGCCGCCGCCCAAGTAGGCAGCCCAGTCCACGTCGACGCCTCGCGTCCACGCCGTCGCGACGCCCTCCACCAGTGACGCGACCTCACCGCCACGCTCCGGTCGCACCGTCGCAATCCAAGTACCCGCCCCGATCCCCGACAGGACACCAGCAGGCCCCAGCTCCACAAACGTCGACACACCCTCAGCGATCAACGCATCCACATCATCAGCGAACCGCACCGCATCCCGCACATGCCGAACCCAATACTCCGGACTCG
>NZ_JAIUKE010000663.1 GCF_020176795.1 Streptomyces sp. 8L | reverse complement strand
GCCCCTGATGCTCAATCAACTCGGTCTTGAACGTGCCGTTCAGGGCCTCCGCCATCGCATTGTCGTAACTGTCCGCGACAGAGCCGACCGACGCCGAGGCGCCGACATCAGCGAGACGCTCCGTATACCGAATGGACACATATTGCGACCCTCTGTCGCTGTGGTGGACCAGGTCGGAGCCCTTCTTGATCTTCTGCCGCCACAGCGCCATCTCCAGCGCGTCCAGCGGAAGGTCGGTGCGCATGTGGGTGGCAGCCTGCCAGCCCACGATCCGGCGCGAGTACGCGTCCAGCACGAACGCGGCGTAGACCCACCCCGACCAGGTGCGGATGTAGGTCAGGTCGGCCAGCCACAGCTGGTTCGGGCGCTCGGCGCTGAAGCGGCGGTTGACCAGGTCCGGCGGGCGCGGCGCGGCCGGCTCCGGGATCGTGGTGCGGCGGCGCTGCCCGCGGATGACGCCCTCGATGCCCAGCTCACTCATCAGCCGCTCGACCGTGCAGCGGGCCACCGCATGTCCGGCGCGGACGAGGGCGTGGGCGATCCGGCGGGCACCGTAGGCGCGTCCGGAGTCCTCCCACACAACGGTGACCAGCGGAATCAGTTCTTCGTCGCGGAGCCGGCGGGCCGACTTCGGCCGCGTCTTGCGCGCGAAGTACGTCGACGGCGACAGCTCCAGCACCCGGCAGACGGGATCGATCCCGAGGCCCATGTCGCGCAGGTGGTCGATCACCTGCTCGGCCTCGTCCGGGGACGGTCGATCTCCTGGGCAAAAAACACCGAGGCGGCCTTCAGGATCTCGTTGGCCCGCCTCAACTCGGCGTTCTCCTTGCGGAGTTCCTTCAACTCGTCACGCTCGGCGGTCGTCAGCCTGTCGTCGCGTTCACCGGCGTCCGCCTCGGCCTGGCGGACCCAGCCGCGCAGGGCCTCCTTGTGGATGTCGAGGTCGCGGGCGACGTGCGCGATCGGACGGCCGGTCGAGCGGACCTCGCGGATCGCGCGCTCACGGAGTTCATCGGGGTACTTACGTGGTGCTGGCACAGCTCGTGGTTCTCCTTACGCCTGGAAGCGTAACCCAGGCTTCAGGGACTCCACGAATCTCAGGACAGCTCAGGAACCTCACTCCAAGGCATGGAGGGTAGCCGGGGATGAACGGGACGTGAAGGCTGGCGCGATGCCGTTCTCCAGCGGCCTCGGCGCCTGGCCTGAATCCTGCCAAGGCCCCGTCATCGTGCGCTCCCTGCAGGAAAGATGGTGGTGGGTAGGCAGCACGTGCGGGTATCGCGACTGGAGGGGGCGGGTTGGCCAGGCAGGGTTTGTCGCGGCAGGAGATCAACCGGCGGCAGCGGGCGAACCGGTTCGTCGGCCGGTCCAGGCAGCTCGCTGCCTTCCGGGACAACTTGACCCGCGACCCGCAAGCCGAGGACTGTCACTACCTCTTCCACGTGCACGGCAACGCCGGGGTCGGCAAAACGTCCCTGGTACGGCAGTGGGAGGCCGCGGCGCGCGCCCAGGAGGCGGTCACTGCGTACATCGATGACGACGTGCACAGCGTCGTCGAGGCGATGGAGGCGATCAGCGGCCAGCTACAGCGCCAGGGGGCCGCGTTGAAGCGGTTCGACGAGATGCTGGTGACGTACCGTCAGCGGCGGCACGAGGTCGAAACGACGCCAGCAGCGGCGCCCGGGGCTTCCGGGGCCGCCGGGCGGTCCCCGTCGGCGGTGAGCACAGCCGTGGCCGCGGCCGGTCTGGCCGGCCTGGGGATGGTCCCGGGCATGGGGCCGGTGGCGGGCGCCATGGACCGGCAGAATCTGGCGCAGCTCACCGAGCGGGCGTGGAGCCTGGCCGGCGCCCGTTTCCGCAGCCATGACGACGCGAAATTGGTCGTCTCGCCGCTGCAGGTCCTCACCCCCGTCTTCCTCGACGACCTCGCCAAGGTAGCGGAGCGCCGGCCGTGGGTGGTGCTGTTCGTCGACGTGCTCGAGGTGACGAGTCCGGTGATTGGCGAATGGCTGCGCGATGTCCTCACCCGCGACACCTACGGGGAGCTGGAGGCCAATGTCATCGCGGTGCTGTCGGGGCAGGGACGCCTCGATCCCGTTGTGTGGGCCGACAGCCAGGCCGTGGTTCAGGACGTGCCGCTGGAGGTATTCAGCCACGAGGAGGCCCGCGAGTTGCTGGCCCGCCACGGAGTCACCGACACCCAGGTCGTCGAGGTCGTGCTGGAGCTGACCGGCCGACTGCCCGTCCTGGTCGACCTTCTCGCCCAGGTCCAACCTCGAAGTGCCGACGACGTCGCGGACCCCTCCGAGACCGCGGTGGACCGGTTCCTGAAGTGGATCACCGATGCCGCGCTTCGGGACGCCGCGCTCGCCTGCGCACTGCCCCTGCAACTCGACGAAGACATCTACCGTGTCGCCGTACCCGATGCGGCGGCCGACGCGTACACGTGGCTGCGCAAGCTTCCCTTCGTCAGCGGCCGGGCAGGGCGCGCCCGCTACCACGACGTGGTGCGATCCCCCATGCTGCGCCTGCAGCGAACCCGCTCGGCCACACGCTGGCGCCAGCAGCACCTGCACCTGGCAGCCACCCACCGGCGTCGGCGCGAGGCCCGTGAAGCCGTCTTGGCCGCCGGGAGTCACGAAACTGACGTCGACTGGCGCGAGTCACGCCTCAACGAGATCTACCACGCGCTGTGCGCCGGCCCCCTCCAGGCGTGGCCCGATGCGCTTGCGGGCCTTGTCAACGCGTGCGATCAGGACGTTTCCGTCGCGCGCCGATGGGCCCAGACCCTCACCCAGGCAGGCCGGGACACCGACGAGCCACTGCTGCTGCGGTGGGGACCGCGCCTACAGCAAGCCGCCGATCACTCCGCCGGCACTATCGCCGTGTTGGGCTGCCTGCTCGGGATACCGGAACTCGACCGCGCCGCACGAGCTCTGGCTCATACCCTGCGCGGTCGCGACCACCGAATCTCGGGCGCGCACGACCAAGCCCTCACCGACTACACCGCCGCCCTCGACCTGGCGCCCGACCTGGCACGCGCCCACTACGGCCGCGGTGAGACCTACCGCCTCACGGGACGCCACGAGCAAGCACTCACCAATCTCAACCGTGCCCTGGAGCTGGAACCTACCGACAGCGATTACCTCGTATGCCGCGCGCAAATCCAGGACGCTCTCGGAGACGGTGCCGCAGCGCTCACCGACTTCAACCAGGCGGTGGAACTCAGCCCCACCGATGCCTGGGTCATCAGGAGCCGTGCGGCGTTCTACGTCGATGCTGAGCGCTACGACGACGCCCTCACCGACCTCACCCGCGCCATCGAACTCGAACCCGACGACACGTGGGCCATGCTCAGCCGCGGCCAGACCTACCTACAGATGGAGCGCTACGACGACGCCCTCACCGACCTCACCCGCGCCAT
>NZ_JAIUKE010000662.1 GCF_020176795.1 Streptomyces sp. 8L | reverse complement strand
TACAGATGGAGCGCTACGACGACGCCCTCACCGACCTCACCCGCGCCATCGAACTCGACCCCAACCTGTACTGGGCCATCGCCGGCCGCGGCGAGACCTACCGGCAGATGGGCCGCTACGACGACGCCCTCACCGACCTCACCCGCGCCATCGAACTCGAACCCACCCACGCGTCGACCATCCTCAGCCGCGGCCAGATCTACCGGCAGATGGGCCGCTACGACGACGCCCTCACCGACCTTTTCCGCACCCTGGTGATCGACTCCACCCTGTCCTGGTGTCACTACGAGATCGCGATCGTGATGCACGTCCTCGGTCGACCCGGTGAGCAGGAGCGCTGGCAGATAGCGGCAGAGGCTTTCGAAGCTGATATCGCATCAGGTGCATACCCGATAGCCGACGCCCAGGGAAACCTCCTCGTGATGCGCTGCGCCGTGTCCGACTGGGCCCGGGCGACTGAGGAACTCGAGAAGTTTCTTGCGTGCAGCCCGACTGCCGCCAGGATCCGGGAGGCTCTGGACGATCTTCAGGACGTCGAAGTGAACCTGGCAAAGGACCCGAACGATCTCCGGCCGCTACGAAGGGAGCTGGAGGCGGCTGTCGAGGCCGCAGCCGGCCTGCCGCGGCCGTCGGACGTCTGAGGTAGGTGAGCGAGGCCCGACATCAGTCCGACCCCGCGTGTGCTGGGTGTGCGGCGGCGCGACCGTCGACGAGGCAAGCAAACGCAGGCCGTGGGCGGCTCCGGGTGCTCGCCTACAGTCCTGAATCGTGCCGGGCACCTTCGCGACGGAGGCTTCGAGGGTCTGGCGGATCTGCTCCACCGCATTGACATCGACGCCGGTCTCCGGCTCCAGGAGATAGCCGTCCTTCCGGCCGACGCGGAATGGCCGCGGGTGCGATCTCGTGGCGGCGGGCACCCGACGGCGTACGGGCAGGGGGCCCCAGGCACTCCGCTCGCCGCGCGGCGCGGCCCCGGGCTGCCAGGGCACCGACGGCGATCCGGGCCCACTCAGCACGGCCTGGTCCTCACTGTCGCCCGGGAACAGGGCGCGCAGATCGGCAGTCATCCTCCGGTTCCGCCCGACGGGGCGGGTGTGGTCGTCGACAGCCGCCTGCACAATCCGTTCATCAAGGCCGGGCTGGTGAGGCTGGCCGCGTAGGGCGTACGACAGGTTTCCCCATGTCCCGTCCGGCCGCCGGACGCGGATCGACACCAGCGCGCGATCATTGAGAGGCGGCCGGCCGCCCCTCGACTCGTAGTGCCGCCACACCGCGACGATCAACCCGTCCCTGAAGCTTCCCCTTGATCGTGGACACCTGGAGACTGGGACTCGAGGTTCCAGAGGAAGTAGCGCCAGGTGGGAAGCAA
>NZ_JAIUKE010000661.1 GCF_020176795.1 Streptomyces sp. 8L | reverse complement strand
TCGGTGGTGTGGTGGTGGCGGGGCATGGGCGCGGTCCGCTCCTTGCGTGGGGGGTGTGTGTTCCCTGCGTGGGGGCTGTTTTTCCCTGCGGGGCCTGCGTGGCCCCTGTGCGGTCTGCGGGGCCGGTGTGGCCTGCGGGGCCGCCGCGTGCGGCGCGCGGCTTCTGCGGCTTCTACAGGCGTTCGAAGGAGCGGCGCAGCTCCCAGTCGGTGACGGCCGCGTCGAAGGCGGCGAGCTCGACGCGCGCCATGTTGGCGTAGTGGGCGACGACCTCCTCGCCGAACGCGTGGCGCGCGAGGACGCTTTCGCTCCACAGTTCGGCGGCCTCGCGCAGGGTCGCGGGCACCCGCGCGTAGTCGCCCTCGTACGCGTTGCCCGCGCAGGCGTCCGGGAGTTCCAGCTCGTGCTCGACGCCGTACAGCCCGGCGGCCACCAGTCCCGCGACGGCGAGATACGGGTTGACGTCGCCGCCCGGCACGCGGTTCTCGAAGCGCAGCGAGGCGCCGCGGCCGACGACCCGCAGCGCGCAGCTGCGGTTGTCGTGGCCCCAGGCGACGGCGGTGGGGGCGAAGGAGCCGGGCTGGTAGCGCTTGTACGAATTGATGTTCGGCGCGTACAGGAGGGCGAAGTCCCGCAGCGCGGCGAGCTGTCCCGCGAGGAAGTGCCGCATGAGCGGGGACATCCCGCCGGGCCCGTCACCCGCCATGGCGGAACGGCCCTCGGCGTCGCGCAGGGAGAGGTGGATGTGGCAGGAGTTCCCCTCGCGCTCGTCGTACTTGGCCATGAACGTCAGCGAGACGCCCTCCTGCGCGGCGATCTCCTTGGCGCCTGTCTTGTAGACGGCGTGGTGGTCGCAGGTGGTCAGGGCCTCGTCGTACTTGAAGGCGATCTCGTGCTGGCCCGGATTGCACTCGCCCTTCGCCGACTCGACGGTGAGGCCGGCGCCCGCCATCTCGTTGCGGATGCGGCGCAGCAGCGGTTCGACGCGGCCGGTGCCGAGGACGGAGTAGTCGACGTTGTACTGGTTGGCCGGGGTCAGGCCCCGGTAGCGTGCGTCCCACGCCTGCTCGTAGGTGTCCTTGAAGACGATGAACTCCAGCTCGGTGCCGGCGTGCGCCGTCAGGCCGTGCTCGGCGAGGCGGCCGAGCTGGTGGCGCAGGATCTGCCGGGGCGCGGCCGGGACGGGCGAGCCGTCGCCCTGGACCAGGTCGGCCATCAGGAGGGCGGTGCCGGGGTGCCAGGGGATGCGGCACAGGCTGGCGGTGTCGGGGCGGAGGCCGAAGTCCCCGTATCCGTTCTCCCAGGAGGCCATCGCGTAGCCGTCGACGGTGTTCATCTCGGTGTCGACGGCGAGCAGGTAGGCGCAGCCCTCGGCGCCGTGGTCGAGGACGTCGGAGAGGAAGAACGGCGCGGCGAAGCGCTTGCCCTGGAGTCTGCCCTGCATGTCGGGAAAGGCGAGGACGACGGTGTCCACCTCGCCCACGCCGACGAGGGCGGCCAGCTCGGTGGTGGAGAGCGGGGGTGTGCGGTCTGCCACGGGGATGCCTGCTCCTTCGGTCGGCCGAGACCTTAAGGTATAGGCTGATACCTTTGGTTGGGAAGAGCGCAGGGCCCCAGCGTGGCGCAGGGCGGCGGGCCCGGCGCCGAGGCGGACGCGCACGCGGGCGAGGGCGCCGGAGAGGGTGCGGACCGGGCGGCGTACGGGTTGGCCCCGGTGCTGCGGCCGGTTCGCGCGGGCAACGGCTTCGAAGAGGCTCTGGAGCAGGTACTCCAGGTGGTCAGGCTCGGCCTCGTCGCGCCGGGCGGCCGGCTGCCCGCCGAGCGGGAGCTCGCGGAGCGGCTCGGCGTCAACTGGGTCATCCTGCGCGAGGTGCTCAAGGTCCTGGCCGACCAGGGGCTCGTGGAGAGCAGGCGGGGACGGTACGGCGGGACGTTCGTACGCCCGAGGCCCGGTCCGGGGTCGGGCGCGGGCAGTGCGAGTGCGGGCACCGACGAGCTGCGGCGGCGGGCGGCGGACACCGATCTGGAGGATGTCCTGCGGTTCCGGGAGGTGCTGGAGACGGGCGCCGCAGGGCTGTGTGCGGCGGAGGGGCTGACGGGCGAGCGCGCGGAGCGGCTCCGCGCCGCGCTGGCGGCGACCCACGACGCACCGCTCGGCGACTACCGCAGGCGGGACACGCTGCTGCACCTGACGCTCGCGGGGCTCGCGGGAGCGCCCACGTTGGCGGCCCAGTACGCGGCCGTGCGCTCCCGCGTCAACGATCTCCTCGACTGCATCCCGCTGCTCGTGCGCAACCTGGAGCACTCGCAGCACCAGCACACCGCCTTGGTCGGCGCGGTCCTGGACGGGGACGCGGAGGAGGCGCGGGAGATCGCGCGGGAGCACTGCGCGGGCACGGCGGCCCTGCTGCGCGGCTTCCTCTCCGGAACGCGGCGGCCGGAGGCCGGGGCCGACCCCGGTCCCCGCCCCGGCAACGGCAACAGCGGCAGCGGCAGCGGCAGCGGCAGCGGCAGCGGATGGTCCGTATGAGGACCTTTGGAACACGGACGAGGACCTGTGGCCGGACGGCGGCCCGGGAGGAGACGAGATGACCCCGTTGATCGGCATCAGCACCTACCGGGAGGACTCTGCCGCGTGGGGGCCCTGGCGGATGCCCGCAGCCCTGCTGCCGCTCGGATATCCCTCGCTCGTCCAGCGGGCCGGGGGCCTCGCCGCGATGCTCCCGCCCGGTGACCCGGCCACCGCGTCCGCCGTGGTCGCGCGGCTGGACGGCGTGGTGATCGCGGGCGGGCCCGACATCGAGCCCTGGCGCTACGGGGCCGAGCCGCATCCGCGCACCGGGCCGCCCGCGCGGCAGCGGGACGCGTGGGAGCTGGCCCTGATCGCGGCGGCGCTCGCCGCGGACAAGCCGCTGCTCGGCATCTGCCGGGGCATGCAGCTGCTGAACGTGGCGCTGGGCGGCACGCTGGTGCAGCACATGGAGGGGCATGTGGGCGAGGGCGCGGGGCAGTTCGGCGCGCATCCGGTGACCGCGCTGCCCGGGACCCGCTACGCGGGGCTGGTGCCCGGCCGGTTCGGGGTGCCGAGTCAGCATCACCAGTCGGTCGACCGGATCGGCGAGGGCCTCACCGTCTCGGCGGTGGCCGCCGACGGCACCGTCGAAGCGGTCGAACTGGCCGGGCACCGCTGGGTCGTCGGGGTGCAGTGGCATCCGGAGATGGCGGACGACACCCGCGTCATGGCCGACTTCGTCCGCGCCGCGGCCGGCTGAAGCACGGGCCGCGCTCCCCGGGAACGCGGAGAACGTCAGCCGCACACCGCACGCAGCGCGGAGAACCTCAGCCGCACGCCGCCCGCAGCGCCGCGGCCAGGGACCCGGGGGCCCGTACCAGTGAGGGCCCGTACCAGGTCAGCATGCGGCCGTCGACCAGCGCGGCGGGCAGCCCGGGGAACGCCTCGGGGCCGTCGTCCGCCGTGAAGCGGTACGGCTCGTCCGGCAGGACCACGAGGTCGGCGCCCACCGCGCGCAGCTCCTCCAGCGGCACCCGCAGGTAGCGCTCGGCGTGGTCCCCGTAGGCGTTGGACACCCCGAGCCTGGCGAGCAGGTCGCCGGCGAACGTGTCGCGGCCGAGCACCATCCAGGGCCTGCGCCACACGGGCACGATCGCGCGCCGGACGGCGCCCGGTGGCGGGAGCGCCTCCCAGGCGGCCCTGGCCTCCGAGAGCCAGCGGGGCGGGCCGGCCAGCCCGCATCCGTCCACCAGGACCCGGGTGAGCTCGCTGAACGCCTGCTCCAGCGTTCTGACCTCGGTGACCAGCACCTCGGCGCCACCGGCGCGCAGGGCGTCGAGGTCCGGTGCCCGGTTCTCCTCCTCGTTCGCGATCACCAGATCGGGGCGCAGCGCGAGGACCGCGCCGGTGTCGGGGTTCTTGGTGCCGCCGATCCTGGTGACGTCGAGGCCCGCGGGACGCACGCACCAGTCGGTGGCACCGACCAGCAGGCCGGGGGCGCTCTCGGCGACCGCCTCGGTCAGGGAGGGGACCAGGGAGACGACGCGGGCGCGGGCGCTCGGCGCGGGACCCCGCTCAGCGGTCCCGGTCGAAGGTGGCGTCGATGTGCTCAGCCACGGCGACCACCAGGATGCGCGTACCGGGTTCCGTGGTGCGCCAGCGGTGCCGCACACCGCCGGAGAGGTAGAGCGTGTCGCCGCGCTCCAGCAGGTAGGAGCGGCCCTCGGCCTCGACCTCGGCGGCGCCGTCCGCGATGTACATGATCTCGTCGTTGCGGTGCTGGTACTCGCGGCCGGTGTCCTGCTCGCCGGTGTACTCCTTGGCGCCGAGCTGGTGTCCGCCGCGCACGACCCGGCGGATGCCGGGGACCACGGAGCCCGCGCCGCAGTCGCCCCGTACGACGTCGACGGTGCGCGCGGAGTCCGCGGCGGCGCGCAGCGCGGCGGGCGTGGTCTCCAGCGCGTCCGCGACGCGCTCCAGGGAACGCGTGCTGGGGCGGGCCCGCTCGTTCTCGATCTGGCTGAGGAACGGTACGGACAGCCCGCTGCGGGCGGCGACCGCCGCCAGCGTCAACCCCAGGGACCTGCGCCGCCTGCGGACGGCGGCGCCCACTCTGAGCGCTTCCTTGTCGTCCATGTCTGGGCTCCCTCCCGGCCGGACCGCCATCTTCTCAGAGGAGAGGCCCTGACAAGACTTGTCCTTCGAGCGCCGATAGGGAACCGGAAAAGGGGTGAGCCCCGTCACACGCGGTGCTCACCCCTCGACGCTGTGTTCCGCGGAGGTCCGGAGGGTCCCCGGCGGCCCGGAGCGTCCGGAACGTCCGGAGGGTCGGAGGCGGGGGGGGGGGGGGGGGGGGGGGGGGGGGGGGGGGGGGGGGGGGCGGGGGGGCGGGGCGGGCGGGGCCGGGGGGCGGGGGGGGGCGGCGCGCGGG
>NZ_JAIUKE010000660.1 GCF_020176795.1 Streptomyces sp. 8L | reverse complement strand
CTGGCAGCCAGTGACAACGGAGCCCGGTAGGGTGGCGCGCGCACTGTGCGCGACCACCGGCCGGCGCGTGTTCCCGCCCCCCGCGGGCCCCCCCCGGGCCCCCGCCCCCCCCGGGGGGGGGGGGGCACCCGTCTGTCACCAGTACGTCAGCAGCAGATGGTTCACGAGCAGCGCCGTCACGACCTGGGCGGCGAGCCAGGGACGCGCGTGCCGGGCGGGCAGCAGCGCGGCGGCGGCCGGGAGCCAGAGGGTGAAGGGCAGCCAGATCCGTTCGGTCTCCGCCTTGCTCATGCCCGACAGGTCGGCGGCGAGGATCGCGAGAACGAAGGCGCAGACGAGCACCGCGACCGCCCCGGCCCCGCCACGCGAGGGCGCGCCACCGCCCGGGACGCCGCTCTCCGGGGCGCCGGTCGCGGGGGTGTCACCCTCCAGGGCGCCGGTCGCGGGCGCGCCATCGTCCGGCGCGCTGGTCGCAGCCGCGCCGGTCCGGTTCGCCCACCACGCCCGTACGGCCGCGGGAAGCGCGCCCGCTGCGCGCCTGAGCCCTGCGACCGACGCGAGGCCGGCCGTCACGACCACCGTGCCCAGATCGCCGAACAGCCAGTAGGCGTAGGGCCGGTCGCCGCCGACGCCCTGGTAGTAGCGCGGCACGAGCAGGCTGTACGCCGTCCACCAGGAGAAGCCCGCCGCGGTGAACGCCACCACCACGGCGGCGAACGCCGCGAGCGCCGGCAGGAGGGGGCGCGCCGTCCTCGCGTACAGCAGGATCGCGAGCGCCGGCACGGCCAGCAGGGTGAGCCCGTACGACAGGTAGACCGCCCACCCCAGCAGGAGGCCGCTGGCAGCGGCGACCACGGCCGGGAACCGGACGGTGCGGGTGGCCGCGAGGGCGAGGAGCGCCAGGGCCCAGGCGGCGACGGCCGCGAAGTAGCCGTCGGCCGAGACCCCGACCCATACGGCCCCTGGGGCCAGGGCCAGGAACGGCGCGGCGCGGCGTGCCGTGCGCTCTCCGGCGAGCGCGCGCAGGGCGACGAGTACGGCCGCGGCGACGGACCCTCCCGTGACGACGCAGAACAGGGCGGCCCACGCTCCGCCGCCGAGCCCCGCGTGGTCGAGGCCGACGAAGGTGAGGACCGCCCCGGCCGGGTGCCCCGCGATGTGCGCGGGCCAGGACTGCGCGTTGCCGAGCAGGATGTGCGACGTGAACCCGCGCAGGGCGGACCCGACGTCGTGGAACCGGGACACGCCGCTCAGGTATTCGTAGCGTGTGGTCAGCCGGCCGGCCACGCCGAGGTGCCAGCCGTCCACGAGTGCCAGGGAGAGCGTCCAGGCGGTGGCGGTGGCCCAGTTGAGGGCGAGCAGCGCGCGCCAGGGGACACGCGCCGCGAGGCCGGGCCCGTAGGCGATCGCCGCCGCACCGACGGCCACGGCGGCGGGGGTGCCGGGTCCGATGTGGGGGTCCCAGGTGGCGAGCAGGGGCGGCCAGGGGGTGTGCAGGGTTCCGTCGCGGGCCTGGAGCACGGTCCCGACGACGGCGACGGCCGCGATCAGGGCGCGGGCGCCCGCGTCGGCGAGCAGGTCGCGCCGGACGCCGGTGCGCGCGGGTCCGCTCCCGGTGGGTTCCGCGAGACGGGCGGAGGAGGGGCTCAGGGTCACACCGGCACCCTAGGGACGGCCGGGGCGGAAAGCGCGTGCCGGAGGGTCCACGTCATCGAATGGTCAGATCCGTGGGAACATTCCTGCGAAAACACACCACCCTTGTCGAACGTCAGACTTTCGTCATGCGTCGTGCCCGCTCTTTGGTGTGTCGCAGCCCCTACGGTCTGCTGCGTGAGACTTCTCCCGCCACCCCTTTCCCGCGCCCTCGGCCCCGGGGGCGCTCCGCGTACCCCGGGCCCCTGGCGCAGCCCGCTCCGCGGTCCCTGGCTGACCTCGGTGTTCGGCGCCGTCCTGCTGGCCGGCATCCCTGTCGTGTTCGTGACCGGTCTGCTGTCGTACGCCGCGTACAACCCGGATCTCGCGCCGGTCAACGACAAGACGCCGGACAAGGGGCTGCTGGGGTTCTATCTCTTCTCCTGGCCGACGGACCCGTACTGGCTCTACCGGCTGACGCAGGGCGTGCATGTGACGCTCGGCATCGTGCTGGTGCCGGTGCTGCTGGCGAAGTTGTGGTCCGTGGTGCCGAAGCTCTTCACGCTGCCGCCGGTGCGGTCGGTGGGGCACGCGCTGGACCGGCTCTCGCTGCTGCTCCTGGTGGGCGGCGGTCTCTTCGAGTTCCTCACCGGCGTGCTGAACGTACAGATCGCCTACCTGTTCCCCGGGTCCTTCTATCCGCTGCACTTCTACGGTGCATGGGTGTTCTTCGGCGCGCTCCTCGCGCATGTCGGACTGCGGCTGCCGCGCACCGTGCGGGCGCTGCGCGGCCGGGACCTGTGGGCGGAGCTGCGTACTCCCACCTCCAGGACCCGGCCCGAACCGGCCGACGACTCGGGTCTTGTCGCGGAGCGGCCCGCCGAACCCACCGTCTCGCGGCGCGGCGCGCTCGGCATGGTCGGGCTCGGCTCGCTGGCCCTATTGGTGGTGACGGCGGGACAGAGCATCGGCGGGCCGCTGCGGCGAACGGCGCTGCTGGCGCCGCACGGGCGCGATCCCGGCAGCGGTCCCGGGGGCTTCCAGATCAACAAGACGGCGGCGTTCGCCCGGGTCCGGCCGCGTGACATCGGCGGTGACTGGCGGCTGACGGTACGGGGCGGCGGCCACCGCAGGGTCCTGACCCTGGATGAGCTGCTGGCGCTTCCCCAGCACCGTTCCGCGCTGCCGATCGCGTGCGTGGAGGGCTGGTCGACGGACGACCAGCAGTGGGAGGGCGTGCGGCTCGCCGACCTCGCCTCACTGGTCGGGTTCCACACCGACCCGCCCGGTGTGTTCGTGGAATCGGTGCAGGCGGCGGGGTCGTTCCGCTCGGTGGTCCTGCGGGACAACCAGGTACGCGACCGCCGTTCGCTTCTCGCGCTGCGGGTCAACGGCGCGCCGCTGACGGAGGACCACGGCCGGCCGGCCCGGGTCATCGTGCCGGGCGCACCGGGTGTGATGAACACCAAGTGGGTCGGCCGGCTGGGTTTCGGGGAGGCGGCGTGGCGAGCGTGAGGCCCCGGGGTACGGCGTCGCGGCGGACCGGGTTCCGCCGGCTGTACGGCGAGTCGCCGGTCCATCTGCTGCTGCTGTGCGCCTCGTTCGCGGTGTGCGGTTACGCCGCGGTCCGGGTGCTCGCGGGCGACTGGGTGGGCGTCGTGGTGTGGGTGGTGGGTGCGGCGCTGCTGCACGATCTGGTCCTCGTACCGCTGTACACGGGCACGGACCGGCTGCTGTGCACGGTGCTGCGCGGGCGGCGGCCCGCCCCCGGCACGGCACTCAACCATGTGCGCGTCCCGGCGTTCCTTTCACTGCTGCTGCTCGCGGTGTACTGGCCGCTGATCCTGCGCCAGACCGCGCACTTCCGCCTGTCCACCGGGCTGTCGCCCGATGTGTTCCTGGGCAACTGGCTGCTGATCACGGCGGCGCTGTTCGCGCTGTCCGCGCTCTGGCTCGGCGCCCGGATCGTGCGGGACGGCGCGCGGGCCCGGCGGGCCGCCACGGACCGGGAAGGCAGCTGATGGAGGGCGACGGCAGCAGTCCTTACGGTCCGATGACACGTACGCGCCGGTCCGCCTACGGAGCGTCATCTGCCCCTAGCGTCGGCGGAATGCGCGTACTCGTCACCGGCGGAGCGGGTTTCATCGGCTCGCACATCACCGCCGCACTCACCGCTCACGGCCACGTACCGGTCGTCCTCGACGCCCTGTTGCCGTCGGCGCACCCCTCGCCGCCGCCCCTGCCCGACGCCGAGTGGGTCCAAGCCGACGTCCGCGACGCCGACGCCGTCGGGGCGGCGCTGCGCGGGGTGGACGCGGTCTGCCACCAGGCCGCGATGGTGGGGCTCGGCAAGGACATCGCCGACACGCCCGCCTATGTGAGCTGCAACGATCTCGGCACGGCCACACTGCTCGCGGCGATGGCGGAAGCCGGTGTGCGGGACCTGGTGGTCGCGGGGTCGATGGTGGTGTATGGCGAGGGCCGCTACGACTGCCCGCGGCACGGCCGCACGGCGCCGGGCCCCCGTTCGGCCCGGGACCTGGAGGCGGGCCGGTTCGAGCCGCGCTGCCCCCGGTGCGGCTCGGAGTTGACGCCGGGCCTGGTCACCGAGGACGCGGTGAAGGACCCGCGCAACGTCTACGCGGCGACGAAGCTGGCCCAGGAGCACCTGGCGGCGTCCTGGGCGCGCGCCACCGGCGGGCGGGCGGTGTCGCTGCGCTACCACAATGTGTACGGGCCGGGCATGCCGCGCGACACACCGTACGCCGGGGTGGCGTCCTTCTTCCGCTCGTCGCTGGCGCGCGGTGAGGCACCGCGCGTCTTCGAAGACGGCGGCCAGCGGCGCGACTTCGTCCACGTACGGGATGTCGCGGCGGCGAACGTACGGGCTCTCGCGGCGCTGCGGGAGGGGCCGTCCGGCGCGCTGCGCGCGTACAACACCGGCAGTGGGACCCCGCACACCGTCGGCGAGATGGCCAGGGCGCTCGCCCTGGCGCACGGCGGCCCCGCGCCGGTGGTCACGGGCGAGTACCGGCTGGGCGACGTACGCCACATCACGGCGTCGTCCGAGCGGTTGCGCACCGAGCTCGGCTGGCGCCCCGAGGTCGGCTTCGAGGACGGCATGGCCGAGTTCGCGACGGCGGAGCAGCGGGGGGCCGCCGTGCGGTGACCGCCCCGGACGGGCCGGTTCGGAACGCGGCCGGGGCCGCACGCGGTCGGGTCTTCGTGTCCTGGGCCCCTCCGGTCCGCGGGCCGCACCCCGGCCCGTCAGCCGGGCAGGCCACAGGCGCCCGGCGCCCTCCCCGCCTGCCTCCCCCTCCTCTCCTTC
>NZ_JAIUKE010000659.1 GCF_020176795.1 Streptomyces sp. 8L | reverse complement strand
ACAAGCTCGTTGACATCCTTCACGTGACTATCAACGACCTCCACGACTCTGCGTCACCACCGAATATGAGACAGGGCCGCTCTTTTGACAGACCCGAGTAGGACAACGTCGGCGAGGTCGTCTGCTGGGCTTCTGTGCGTGATGACGAGCTGGCGGAGGTGACCGTGCCCGAGATCTGGGCCAGCGTGGACATTAGCAAGGAACATCACCACTGCGTGGTGATCGACGCGCAAGGCGAGCGCCTTCTGTCACGGCGTGTCCTTTAGGCCGAGGAAGACGAGGAAAGTGGGAGCCTTTTCGCTCGTATCGGACGGTGAGCCTTCGGTAGCCGAAGAGCCAGGCGATCGACCTCTCGATCTTCCACGGTGTCGGCCGAGCCGTTCGCCGGAATCGACTCCCGGCCGGGCGATGCGCGGGACAAGGCCCCGTTCGCGGAAGCACGAGAGGTGCTCGGCGGAGAAGTACGCCTTGTCGGTACGGAGTCGGCCCGGGCGGCACCGACGAGGGCCGCGCCGGGAGCGGACTGCGGGTATGCCCCGGATCAGCGGCTTGAGGCGTGGCTGTCGTGCATGTTCGCGCCGGACACCGAGCCCAAATGATGCCTGCCCCGAGGAAATATCCGCTGGAGTTGCGTGAACGTGCGGTGCGGATGTTCCGGACGTCCGAGCCGAAGCCCGTGATCCGCCTCATGGCGGAGGAACTCGGCGTGCACCACGAGGCCCTGCGAGGCTGGATCCGCCAGGCCGAAGCAGACGCCGGCGAACGCGGTGACCTGTTCACCACCGAGGAGAAGGAAGAGCTTGCCCAGTTGCGGCGCGAGGTGCGCGAGCTGCGGCGGGCGAACGATGTCCTGCGGACGGCCTCGGCTTTTTTCGCGGCTCAGCTCGATCCGACCCGGCCCAGGTGACGGCGCTCGTCGATGAGTATCCGCATCTGGGGGTCGAGCCTGTACTCCGGGAGTTGAACATCCCCTCGTCCACCTACTACCGCTGGCGTAAGGCCGAGAGGGAGCCGTACGAGCGGCGCTGTCAGGACACGGAGTTGACCGGCCGCATCCGGCAGGTTCATGAGGAATCCGGTGGCATCTACGGCTCGCCCCGCGTTCATGCCGTCCTCAAACGCAGCAGGGTCCACGTGGGCCGCAAGCGGGTCGAGCGGCTCATGCGCGAGGCCGGTCTCGCGGGCATCAGTCCCCGCCACCCCAAAGGTTTCACCCGCCGTGATCCGGACGCCGATCTCGCTCCTGACCTGGGTGCGGCGTGACTTCAGCGCGAGCGTGCCGAACCGGCTGTGGGTCACGGACCTCACCATGATCCCCACCGGCGCGGGACCTTTGTGGCTGTCGGCGATCCGCGATGCGTTCTCCCGCCGCGTCGTGGCCTGGGAGACCTCTGCCCGCGCGGACGCCGACCTCGTCCTGTCCTCGCTGGAGTACGCCCTGGCCAGCCGGGAGGTCGCCCCCGGCGAGCTCGTGCACCACACCGACCACGGCTGCCCGTACACGAGTATCAAGCTCACAACACGCCTGGTCAGAGTAGGTATCCAGGCGTCTATGGGGTCCGTCGGTGACTCGTTCGACAACGCCCTGGCGGAGAACCTGTGGAGCACCGTCAAGACCGAGTGCATCCGCAGGCACACCTTCGCCACCAGGGCCGAGGCGAACCTCGCGCTCTTCGAGTACATCGACGGCTTCTACAACAGCCGACGCATCCAAAAACGACTCGGCCACCTCAGCCCGATCGAGTTCGAGGAGAAGCACTATGCCAACCAGGCAGCGGCCGAACCGGTGAATCTGAAACCACGTCAACCCGCCGGGACCAGCTGATCAGCCGCTCCCGCACAACGGGGGAACCTCAGGTCACGGAGGAGGGCACCGGCGGCAGTGCGCGTTCCTTCCGGCCGACCGTGGCCCACACATCGCCGCCGGTCTCCGCGTACCGCTTCGAAATCAGGCGGACCGAATCGCACGAGACCCGGACCCACCCCGCGATCACCGCCCGCGGAGCGACCCCGCCAGCCGAGGTGTCCAACGCGAGCAGCACCCGCGCCCGCCTGATCATCGACGCACTGCGGACCCCCGTCGTCGTCGCACGCTCCAACGCCCGACGATCTTCGGCACTCAAGACAACCGGATACTTCTTCTGCGAGGACACGGTACCCCTGCCCAGCCGAACGGAAGCATCAACCGAAGCCCGCCCGACCTCAACTCCACCAACCTGAACGTTACTTAGTCGCGACAGTCTACTAGTCTGAGATTTGGAATAGCCGTAGAGTGAGAACAGTAGCGTAGGGCGGGCGGGGCAGGTTCAGCACGGAAGGGGGCGTGGTGGCGGAAGTTCAGGGGGCGTGGGTGCGGGTCGTGTTGCCGTTGTGCCTGCTTGGTGCATTGCGACACAAGGAGAGTTACGGTTATGCGCTGCTCCAGCAGTTGGCTGCGGCGGGGTTGGACTCCGTCAAGCCGGCGACGTTGTACCCGACGCTGAACCGGCTCGCCGAGGACGGTGCGGTGGAGGTCCAGTGGCGTGCGGGTGAGGGCGGGCCAGGACGCAAGTGCTACCGGATCACGTCGGCCGGTCGGGAGCGGCTTGACGCGGAGTGGGCGGCATGGCAGGACTTCGGCGCGTCCGTCTCCGGGTTGCTGACCGGCCCGAAGGCGGCACCCGTCGATTCTGCCCTCGTCACCATCCCCGGCCCGGCCGACGCACAGCATTCCGGTGCGGATACGTGACAGGGGATAGCCATACGGATGTACCGGACAGTGTGCCACCCGCACCGTGGATCGCACCGGCCGGACAATCTAGTGGGCTCTACCGGTCAGAAGATCTGGTAGACGACGGACGACGAGACAGGATTCGACGTGACAACTCAGCAGCGGGAAACCGGGCAGGGCGACAGCGGACAACCGGGAAGCGGGGTGGGCACCGTACGGACGTGGCCGCGGGAGGAGGACCAGCAGTGGGCCGGCAGGTTCCGGTTCCGGCTGCTGTTGCGATACGACTCTCCGCAGGGACTGGGCGACCGCGTCATCGACGAAGTCTACGAGGCCGTCACCGATTCCGGCCGCAGTGCGCGCGAACTCTTCGGTGACGCCGACGACTACGCCGCCCAGGTGGCCGCCGAAAGAATCGACGACGCGCACCGCAGCCGCCGCGACGTGCACGGCGTCACGCCCGGCGAGACCCTCAGCGGAGGACTTCTCGTGCTCGGCGTGATCGGCGTGTTGCTGTCCCTGCGCGGCTGGTTCGGCAACGGCGCGGAGTTCGCGGTCGGCCGACCGGCGCTCACCGGGACCGTGCTGGTCGGCACAGTGGTATTGCTGGCCGTCATCGCGCTGGCGTTGCGGACCGCGGGGCGCCCACGCGGGTTGTGGGCGGCACTCGGAGGCGCAGTCGTGATGGTGCCGGTCGCCGCCTCGGTCACCGCCTCCGTGCCCGGCGGAACGCTGTTTTCCGTGCCAGCACCTGTTGTGGTCGTCCTCGCCGCGCTGCCCGCCGTGATCGGTTGGCTGCTGCCGGAGGAACGGGCGAGCCGCTGGTTCAACGGTCCGGAGGCGGCCTGCCGGAACGACGACGAAGCCTGGCTGCGCCGGCTCGACGGGGTGCTGCGGGGCGCGTACGGCATGTCCCCAAGCCAGGCGCGCGCCCACGCCGAGGAGGCCCGCGACCATCTGGCCGCCGCGAGCGGCGGAGCGTACGAACAGTTCGGATCGCCGCAGGTGTACGCGCTGCGGCTGGCCGACGGACCCGGTGCGGCCCACCGGGCAGCCCGCCGGAGGCTCCGATCCGGCCTGCTGTTCCTGCCCCTCGTGGTCCTCACCCTGGCGAAGGTCGTCGACGACCACGATCCCCACTCCGTCTCCACCTGGGTCCTGCCCCCCGCGGCCCTACTGTGGGCCTGGTCCCTGTACGACCGCCACCGCGAGACCCGCCCGTCCCGCCCGTCCTGACCCGTACGACGAACGGATGCGGTACGAGTCGTTCTGCGGCACCGGGACTTTGCTCCCGGATCTTGGACACACGAGACACTGATCCTCTTCCAACCTGACGGGTGGTTGGGCCGGCAGCCCCGGCTGCGGGCATGAAGAAAGCTCCTGGTAGACGGGTTCACGACCAAGATCACCAGTCCGCCAGGAGCTTTCGCGTGCTTGTCTACCCGTCCGGCATCGATCTGTCCAGCCGCACTCTGAGGCATCTATCCGGTCTTCTCGCAGGTCACCGTCGTCGGATCGGTTCACGCTGGCGTCGCCTGACCTGTGGCCGACAGGCCCTGCTCGTCCTGGGCCACCTGCGCTGCGGCTACGCCTACGCCCGTCTTGCCGCAGGCTTCCGTATCAGGATCGCCACGGCCTACCGCTACATACGCGAGGCCGTCGACCTCCTGGCCGCTCGCGCGCCCACGCTGGAACAGGCCATGACGACCGTCCGCAAGAAGGCGTACGTGATCCTTGACGGCACCGTGCTGCCGATCGACCGCATCGCCGCCGACCGGCCGTACCACTCGGGAAAGTAGAAGCACCACGGGATGAACGTGCAAGTCCTCGCCGATCCCGCCGGCCGCCTGATCTGGGCCTCGGACGCATTGCCGGGAGCCACGCACGACCTGACCGCGGCGCGGGTCCACGGCATTCCCGTCGCCTTCGCCGAAAACGACATCAAGTGCTGGGCCGACAAGGCGTATCAGGGTGCCGTGCCTGCGATCCGTGTCCCGATCCGGGGCAAGCACCTGCGCGGCTGGCGCCGACGTCGCAACCGCGATCACACCAAGATCCGCAGCCTCGGCGAACGCGCCATGGCCATCCTCAAGTCCTGGCGGCTCCTGCGGAAACTCCGCTGCAGCACCACCCGGATCACCGCCGTCGTCCAAGCGTCGCGGGTCTGTACGGTCTCCGGCTCTGTTCCGTAGTCGGTGGTGACGGCCGGTGGGCAGTTATTGAAGCAGGATGCGGTGTCGGAGGAGGTCGAATCC
>NZ_JAIUKE010000658.1 GCF_020176795.1 Streptomyces sp. 8L | reverse complement strand
GCCCCCACCCCGCACTCCCGTCACCACCGCACCCCGGAGGCCCGTATGCCGACATCGTCCACACCGTCCCCCTGGGACGGCTCCCTCTTCATCGGCGGGGCCTTCGTGCCCGCCGAGAACGGGCGCACCTGCGTCGTTCTCGACAAGGCACGTCAGGAGCCGCTCGGCTCCGCGGGCTCGGCGTCGCCCGCCGACATGGACCGCGCCGTCGCGCAGGCCGCGCTCGCCGCCCGCGACTGGGCGGCCACGGACTTCGGCACCCGGGCGGACCTGCTGCGCACCGTCGCGGAGCGACTGCGCTCCAGGTCGGACGAGTTCTGCGACCTCATCGTCCGGGAGACCGGCTCGATACGCGGCAAGGCGGAGTACGAGGTGAGCGGCGCCCTCGACGAGCTGCACCAGGCCGCGGGGCTGGCCGGGGCGGCGACGTCCGAGACGCTGCCCAGCCGCGCGCCGGGGCGGGAGAGCGTCGCCGAGCGGGTCCCGCTGGGTGTCATCGGCGTGATCACGCCGTGGAACTTCCCCCTGGTGCTGGCCATGCGCGTCCTGGCACCGGCGCTGGCCACCGGCAACGCCGTCGTGCTCAAGCCCTCGCCGCACACCCCGCTCAGCGGCGGGCTGCTGCTCGCGGACCTGTTCGCCTCGGCAGGTCTGCCGGCCGGCGTGCTCCAGGTGGTGCCGGGCGAACAGGACGCCGGGGAGGCGCTGACCGCCCATCCCGGCACCGCCATGGTCCACTTCACCGGCTCAAGCGCGGTCGGCCGGGCGATCGCCCGCGACGCGGGCTCCCGGCTCAAGAAGGTCTCGCTCGAACTCGGCGGCAACAACTCCCTGATCGTCCTGGAGGACGCCGACCTGGACCAGGCGGGTGCGATCGGCGCCTGGTCCTCGTTCCACTACCAGGGGCAGACCTGCATCACCGCGGGGCGGCACATCGTGCTGCGTCCGGTGTACGACCGCTACGTCGCGGACCTGGCGGCACGGGCCGCCCGGATCACCGTCGGCGATCCGGCCGAGGACGGTACGGGCCTCGGCCCGCTGATCAGCACCCAGCAGCGGGACCGGGCCAGGGACCTGCTGGCGGGCGCCGTCGAGGCGGGCGCGCACGTGGTGGAGGGCGGCGGCTGCGAGGGGCTCTTCCACCGGCCCACGGTGGTCACCGGGGTCACCCCTGACATGGCGCTGTGGACGGAGGAGATCTTCGCCCCCATCGCGCCGGTCATGGTGGTGGACAGCGAGGAGGAGGCCGTCGCCGTCGCCAACGAGACGGAGTACGGGCTCGTCGACGCGATCGTCACCGGCGACCCGGAGCGCGGCAGGCGGCTCGCGCGGCGGCTCGGATCGGCCATGGCGCACGTCAACGACACGACCTGCCTGGACGAGGCGGGAGCCCCGTTCGGTGGCCGGCGCGCGTCCGGCCTCGGCGGCAGGTCCGGCGGCGAGTCCAACCTCCACGAATACACCGAGCTGCGCTGGCTCACGGTCCAGCACCAGCCGGTGGCGTACCCGTACTGACACCGCCGCCCTCCCGTACGCCGCTGTCCCTGACCGGGCCGGACCCACCCGACCCGACCCGACCTGACCTGACCGAGCAGACCGACCTGACCGAGCAGACCCAGCAGACCACCAAGACCACTCTTGCCCCCCCGGAGGAGCCCCGACGATGGCGACGATCCTGACCAACCACATCGGCTACAACACGGCCGGCAGCAAGAAGGCGGTGGTCCTGCTCGCCGGCCCCGCACCGGCCGAGCCGGCCGGGGCCGAACCCCTGGGCGCGGCACGGCTGGTGGGCGACGGCGTCGACACACCCCTGGCCGTCGGCGCCCAGCAGGCGGTGGACCGCTGGAGCGTGGGCACCTTCCGGGTCATCGACTTCAGCGACGTACGCGACGAGGGCGTGTTCCGCGTCGTCTACGGGGACGAGCGCTCCGAGCCGTTCCGCATCGGCGAGCGCGTCCTCCAGCAGAGCACGCTCTCGGACATCCTGTACTACTTCAAGTCGGTGCGCTCCAGCGGCGCCATCGACCGCAAGGACCGCACCGCAGGCTTCTACCAGGACGACTCGCGTGCCACGGTCGACGCGCGCGGCGGCTGGCTGGACGCGTCCGGCGACTACAGCAAGTTCCTCAGCCACCTCAACTACACGCGCATGATGAGCCCGCAGCAACTCCCGCTGTGCGCCTGGGCGTTCATGGAGGCGCGGGACACCCTGACGCGCCGGACACCGCAGTTGCTCAAGGCGCTCGGGGACCGGCTGCGCGACGAGGCCCTGTTCGGCGCGGACTTCCTCGTACGGTTCCAGTCGCCCGAGGGCTACTTCTACACGGCGATCTTCGACGCGCTGACCAAGAACCTGGACGAGCGGGTCATCAACGCCCCCCTCCAGGACTCCGTGCGCACCCAGCGCTGGCAGGCCGCCTACCGCATGGGCGGCGGCTTCGCGATCGCGGCGCTCGCCCGCGCCGCCACCCTGGACGACCACGGCGACTTCACCTCCGGCGAGTACCTGGCCGCCGCCCGCCGGGGGTTCGACCACCTGGAGGCGCACAACAAGGAGTACCTCTACGACGGCGAGGAGTCCGTCCTCGACGACTACTGCGCACTGATGGCCGCCGTCGAACTGGTCCGCGCCACCCCGGAGCCCGACCCCGTGCTGACCGCCGCCGCCGAACGCCGCGCCCGGCAGCTCATGGACCGCCGCACCGACTCGGGGCTCGGCTTCCACCACCTCGTCGGCGACGTGGAGGGCCGCCCGTACTTCCACGCGGCCGAATCCGGCCTGCCCGCCGTGGCGTTGCTGCGGTACGCCGAGGTCTGCGCGGCCTCGCCCACCGCCGCCGAGGCGCGCACGGCGGCGCTCGCCATGATGGCCGACGCGGCCTTCCTCGCCGACGAGGTGGCCAACCCGTTCGGCTGCGCGCGCCAGTACGTGCAGTCCACCGGCGCCGAGCCGCGCACGAGTTTCTTCTTCCCGCACGACAACGAGACCGGCTACTGGTGGCAGGGCGAGAACGCGAACATCTGCTCCGTCGCGTACGCCGCCTCACTCGCGTCCGAACAGGAGGGGCTGGACGCCGAGTCGGCCGAGCGGCTGCGCAAGCTCGCGGAGGACCAGCTGCACTGGGTGACCGGGCTCAACCCGTTCGACTCCTCGATGATCAAGGGGGTCGGCCGCAACAACATCGAGTACAAGCCGGACTACCCGAACGTTCCCGGTGGCATCCTCAACGGCATCACCGGCGGCTTCGAGGACGAGCACGACATCGCCTTCATGCCGGAACACCACCGCGCCACCGGCAACGGCTGGCGCTGGACCGAGCAGTGGATACCGCACTCGGCGTGGTTCCTGCTGGCGATGTCGGCAGCGCGCTGAGGCCTCCGGTCCGCGTCGGCCCTGGACGTACGGCCGCAACGGCGAACCCGGGGGGGGGGGGGGGGGGGGGGGGGGGGGGGGGGGGGGGGGGGGGGGGGGGGCGCGCGGGGGGGGGGGGCGCGCCCGGCCCCCCGCCCCCCCCCCCCCCCCCCCCCCCCGCGGCCCCCCCCCCCCCCCGGTTCACTGTCTGCTCGTACGCGTCAAGCGCGTGGATCAGGCCTGCGTGCGGTTGCGGCGGCGGGTGAAGACGACCGCGCCGGCGCCGATGACGACGAGCGCGGCGCCCGCGGCCACGAAGGTGGTGGTCTGCGAGCTGTTGCTACCGGTCTCGGCCAGCGTCGGCGTGCTCGACACGGGCTGGGCGACCGGGGTGCCGGACGGCGCGGCGGTGGCGCCGACGGCGGGGGCGCTGCTGCTCGGCGACGCGGACGGCGTGCTGGAGGCGGGCGCGCTCGGGGAGGCCGAGTCCGAGGGGCCGGTCGACGGGCTCGTGGAGCCGCTCGGCGGCGGGGTGCTGGAGTCCGAAGGCGCGGGCGACGACGGCGGGGGCGAGCTGGGCGGGGTCGAGCCGCCGCCGCCCTGCTCGCACTTGTCGAACTTGCCGTTCCAGTGGGCGATCAGGTCCGTGGGGGTGTACGAGTCGGGGAAGTGCGGCAGGGCGCCGCTCTTGCCGTCGTACACCTTGTTGTTGCCGTACAGGTCGATCTGGCCGAAGCAGGTCGACTTGTCGATGCCCTTGACCGTGAGCGTGGCCTGCGGGTTCTTGTCCGACAGGGTGGCCTGGTCGACACCGAGGAAGGTCTGGGTGCCGGAGCTCTCCCAGGTCGGGCCCTCGGCCTTGTACGCCGCGAGGGAGACCGGGTACGCGCAGCCCTTCGTGGCCTTGCCGTCGAGCTTGACGACGATGCTGCTCGGCGCGGCCGGCAGCGTGTCGTTCTTGGTCCAGGTCGAGCCGCCGTCGGAGGAGAACTGGAGCTGGAGCGGGCCGCAGTGGCCCTGGCCGCCGCCGTCGTGGCCGTGGGCGGACGCGGTGCCCACACCGGCGAGGGACAGCGCCGCGGCCATGGAACCCACTCCGGCGGCACCTATCAGACGTCTGGCAAATGAACTCTGCACTTCGGTACTCCTGAATACGTGGCGGTGACCGGTTCCGAGCAGCAGTGCTCACGTGCCCAGCACGCCGTGCCGCGGGCTCTTGTGTCGCGCCCGGGTCGACGAGGAGCTGCCGCCGCCGAGGTAGTTGGTGTCCGTGCCTGATGGCCGGGGACACGAGTATGCCGCAACAGCACGCACGTGACACAAGTGGCCCCCGTAAAACACACCATGACTATGTGTTGTTGAAGCAAAGCTGTGACACAAGGAGAGGCGCAATCACGGCAAATGCCGCTCATGGTGCGGACGTCGGGCCGTACCTGCACAACCGGAATCTCCAAGTCCACCGATGCCGTCGCCCTCCACGGCGACCGGCCGCGCCCCCCGGGCCGTAGCGGCGACTCGCCCAACCCTCCCCACGGCTCCCCGCGGACGGCGATCACGCGCCCGGCGCACCGGAGGCGGGAGCCCATCGCAGCGGCCACCCCGCCGACGCCGCTCCGGTCACCGC
>NZ_JAIUKE010000657.1 GCF_020176795.1 Streptomyces sp. 8L | reverse complement strand
GTGACCATGAACCGTCCCGCTACACTCCCACCGCTCGACATTCACCCAGGTCAAGCCTCAAAGTACTGCTGGAGTACTAGGGGGCACTCGGTGGCACCCGGAGCCACAGCGTGGCCGGTGGCCGGGGACCCGGCAACCGTCGGGTCGGGCCGGTGTGCCGCGACCGGCAAGGGGGTTGGCGGCGGTCGCGGGATCGCCGCCAACTCCCTCGGCGTGCACGTCGGTCCGTACCGGTGCCGTCAGCCGATGCCGGTGACGCTGAGGGCCGTGGTCCAGTTCTTCTTGATGGCGGTACGCGCGGCGGAGAGGGTGATCCGGCCGTCGCAGACGGCGTTCTTGAGCTTCGTCTCGACGCCGTCCTTGCTGTGGGCCGTCTGCGTGCCCGAGTACGGCTCGGGCCACAGGTTGCCGGGGTCGCGCGGGGAGCCGCCGAGTTCGAGGGGGATCTGGTGGTCCTCCTCGTAGTCGGCCAGGTCGGTGTCCGCGTAGCCGTAGTCGGTGATGCCCTGCGCCTTGAGCGGGTTGGTGTAGGACGTGGGCGGGCGGACGGTGGCCGTCCAGCCGGACACGCAGATCGTGGAGTCGATCGTCGACTGGGTGACGTCGGAGTTGTACACGCCGGGGGTGCACGACGGGTCAGGCAGCGGCAGGTAGGCCTGCGAGCAGCTCGCGGCCCGCGCGGTGCCGGCGCCGACGCCGAGGATGAGGCCGCTGAACGCCAGAGCCAGAGCAGATCCGGCCGCGACGGGTATGAGGGCGGTGGGGCGCATGAGTGTCTCCTGGGGCATGAGGCTCGACGGAGTCGTGACGGTCGTGTCCATGACACCCCTGGAGGGCGCTACGCGGGTAGACCCCGGAAGTGAATTCACTGTGAGGGAACGGTTGCCGCTCGGTCGGCGCGAGCGGAGGCGGGCCCGTACGGCGCGCGCGTGAGACGGGATATCGGACGCGGGATACGGGATACGGACGCGGGCGCGCGGCGGGCGCGCGTCAGGGACGCGGGGCAGTGTCGCGCAGGGCCTGCACGCCCGCCGCGAAGGCGAGACCGCCGTCGCCGAACGTCACCTCGGGAAGCGGCGCGTCCGGAGTGCGGACCAGGTGGTCCCGCAGCTCCTCCACGCGCTGCATCAGGATGCGTTCCTTGCCCGCCATGGCCTCCACGACATGGTCGCGGTAGGTGTCGAGGTGTCTGCGGACGATCTCCGCGACGAGTTCGGGGCGGCGGGCGAACCCCTGGGTGTTCAAGGAGCCCTGCGCGAGGTGATAGCGCATCAGCGGGGCCTCCACGACGGCGATCCGCCAGCCGCGCGAGGTCACCTTCAGGTAGTAGTCCCAGTCCTCGTAGTCGCCCCGCAGTTCCTCGCTGTACCCGCCGCACTCCTGCCAGCACGACCTGCGCAGCAGCGAGGACCCCGGGCAGCTGTTGCGCGGAAGGAACTCGGTCAGACCGCCCCCGGTGGGCTTGACGACCCACTCGGCGGCGCCCCACGTCCGCAGCCAGCTCCCCGCGACGGCCAGCGCCCCGTCCGCCTCCAGCAGGGCGACGGTCTCCTTGAGGTAGTCCGGCTCCATCCGGTCGTCGCTGTCGAGGACCATGACGTACGGGGTGCGCGCCTGCCGTATGCCGTGGTTGCGTGCCGCCGCCACGTGCCCGTGCGGCACGCGCAGCACGCGGACGCCTCCCCCGTCCAGGGCCGCGAGTACGTCCCGGGTCGCGGGGTCGTCGGACGCGTCGTCGATCACCACGATCTCGCTGACATGGGGGTGGGTCTGGGCCAGGGCGCTGTCGACGGCTCCGCCGACGAAGGCCCCGTCGTTGTGGCAGGGGATCACCACGGTGACGGCCGGGACGGACGCGTTCACTGTGACCTCCCGGCCGCCGTCGCGGGCACGATGTCGACACGGCCGCCGGGCGGCACGGGCACCGACCAGCAGTCCCGGTCCCCGGGCAGGAGGACCTCGCCGAGATCGCGCCCGAGGGCGTCGGCCGTGCGGGCGCGGTGGTCGCCGGTGACGGCGCCGGTCAGCAGCAGCCGGTCGGCGTGCGTCGCGTTCAGTACGGTGGTGGGCCGTCCGCTCCAGGGCACGGGCGCCGGGTCGTTCACCGCGAACACGATGTCCTTGCCGTCGACATCGCCGTCGGCGGGCTCCCACGCGGCGACGGCCATGAGGCGGTGCGCCGCGTCGAGGGGCCGGCGGTGGCGGCGCATGCGCGGCAGGCGCTCCGTGTACCAGCGGTGGTGGTGGCGGAGCACCTGCGCGCGGTCCCCGGAGAGCGAGGGCAGGTCGGCGCCGTAGGCGGGGATGCCGACCGCCATCATCGTCAGCACGGCGACCGCGACGTCCTGTGCCGAGTCCCGGTCGGTGAAGGTCTGGTAGTCGTTGAGGGACGCGGCGCAGTACCCCTGGACGTGCAGCGTGCGCAGGAAGTTGGTCTCCGGCGCGTACGGGGCGTCCCCCGCCCGCGTCATCGAACCGTGGCGGGTGAGGAACGGTGTGCCGTAGTTCTGCTTCAGTTCCACCACGGCGCCGGGGCGGGCGCGGCGGGTCGCCTCGTCGACGGCGGCGAGGGTGAGCTCCAGCCCGTGGAGCATGGACGCGGTGTCGTGCTCGTGGCGGGTGCTCTGACAGCCCTCGGGCGGGAGCCAGTTGAAGAGGTCGTACTTGGCGCCGTCGAAGTCGTACGCCGTGAGGAGGTCCACACAGACGCGGACCATGACGTCCCGGGCCTGCGGACAGCGGAAGCATAGCGAGTGGAACTGGGTCTCGCTGCGAGAGGGCGCGCCTGCGGCGTCCCGCATCAGGAGGTGCTCCCGCTCGGGCAGGCAGCGCGCCGCGGGCCCCACGGCGTGCGGCGCGCACCAGATGAGGGTCTTGCCGCCCATCGCCCGGATCTCTCGTACGAGGCCGGCCAGGTCGGGGAACTTCTTCGGGTCGGGCGCCCAGTCACCGATGTTCAGCGGTGTGTCGTAGGACGAGTCGAGGCCGGGGCCGAACCAGCCGTCGTCGATGATGAAGTGCCGGATGCCGAGGTCCACACCGCGGGCGGCGTTCTCCCGTACGAGGTCCTCGCTCAGATGCTCGCTGCCCCAGTCCACCCAGGAGCACCACACGGGCTCCCACGCGTCGGCGGGGGCGGCGTCGCGCAGATCGTGGACCGCACGCTGGGCCAGGCTGAACCGGCGCAGCGCGAGGGACCAGGGCACGTGCTCGTCGCGGCCGGGGCGGTCCACGTACAGGTGGTCGGTGACGGAACCGTCCGCCGCGACGACGTGTGCGGGGATGGGGTGGTCGGGGGTGCCCCGGACGAAGCGGACGCCGAGCATGCCGACATGGACGTTGAGGGCCCGGTTGGAAGCCGGTTCGACGACCTCGCACCGGGTCTCGTACAGCTCGCCCACCAGCCCGAGGGCCACGTCCGTCGCCCCGTCGGGGCGGGTGAAGACGTACAGCGGTGTGAGTACGTCGTGAGCGGCGCTGTCGGCGGTGCGGTGGAAGCGCCAGGCGCTGATCGGCTGGAGCCCGTTCATGAACCAGCGGCCGCTGTCCGGGACGATGACGTTGCGGAGATTGGCCATGGGGGCGAAGAGGTCGTGGGCCACCGAGCGGATCGGGTCGTCGGTGGACGGCGGACGGACGGTGACCGCCAGGGGCCGGGTTCCGGATGTGCGCAGTTCGATTCCGGTGTCAGGGTCGACGAGAGCGCCGCCGGCGCCGGGGGAAAGCCCGTCAGAGGAAAGCCCTTCGGGAGAAGGGCCGTTCGGGGAAACGCCGTCGGGGGAAAGGCCGTCGAAGACGGCGCTGGCGCCGGAGGCGAGCGTGACGGTGATCCGGACGGAGTCCTGCATCGGTGGGCCTTCTTCCTTGAGACAGCGCCGGGTCAGTCGGCCGGGGACGGATCGGGGTGCGGGAGCGTCGCGCGGTCCCGGGAGAGGATGCCGGTGGCGCAGCCGATCCCGCCCGCCGCGCCGAGGAGTTCGTCGATGGCGACCTCGGCCGCCACCTCGATGCCCGCCGCGTCGAAGGCCTTGCGCACCTGGGGCACGCCGGCCGGCATCACCACGGTGCGCGGGGCGACGCAGACGACGTTCATGCCGAACCGGGCGGTGATGTCGGGGTGTTCGGCCAGGGGAAGCAGGGTGTGGCCGAGGCGGCGCAGCAGGCCGGTCAGCGCCGCGTCCGCCAACTCCGCCCGGATCACGGCGAGATCGTGGTCGAGGAACTGCACGAGGCCGAGAAGGTGCTGCACCCCGCGCGGCATCGCGACGGGGACGGTGCGGGCGCCGAAGGCCGCCAGTGTCTCGGCGAGCTGTCGGGCGCCTTCCTCGTTCGTACGGTTGCCGACGCCCACCAGCGCCAGGTCCGGCCCGGCCCACAGCACGTCGGCGCCCTCCAGCGTGCCGCTGCCGTGGATCGTGCGGATGACGGGGATGTCGAGGGACGCGAGGAGCCGGGCGACCAGCCGGACCTCCCCGGCCCGCACGTCGCTGCCCATGCGGGCGAGGACGGCTCCCTCGGGCGTCAGGACGAACGTGTCGCGGGCGAACATCCGGTTGTGGACGGCCGGATCGTCCGCCGGGCCTGCCAGGGCCCCCGCGGGTCGCGGGTGCGGGCGGGCGTCCGTGGAACCCGTGTCGAGCCCCGCGGGCCGCGGCAGTTCGTGGACGGCCACGCCCATGGCCTCGTACGTCTCGGCCAGGCAGGCGAGTTCGTCGGCCATGCGCGCGTAGTCGACCGTCCTCAGGTGCTGCACCGCGTCGGGATCGGCGGGCGGACGCTGCCCTCGCCCGGGGATACCGAGCGCGACCTCCCGGAGGCGCCGGTACTCGGAGTTCACGGCGCGGGGCGCCCAGAGACGCCCTTCGGCCACCTCGGCACGGTGCGGGAGGCGGCGGAGGCGGAAGCCGGGGCCGTGATAGGTCGCGGGTGTGTGTCCCGCACCGTCCGGCGGCCGGGCCGTGGAGCCGGGGCCCGGCACGTGGGGGGCAGGCA
>NZ_JAIUKE010000656.1 GCF_020176795.1 Streptomyces sp. 8L | reverse complement strand
CCACGCGATGGACTGGTACGGGCCCACGGCACGGGGGCCGGGCCCCCACAGCCGTGGGCGCGCGCGCGGGCCGCACACGCCGCCCCCCCCGCCCGCCGCCCGCCCCCCCCCCCCCCCCCCCGGCCGGGCCGCCCCCCCCCCCGGGGGGGCGCGCCGGGGGGGGGGCGCCCCCCCCCGCCCGGGCCGCCGCGCGGCCGCGCCCCCCCCCCCGGCCGGCCGGGCCGACGGACGCGCCGCCGCCGCCCGGACAGGCGCCGCACCACCACGCGGCGACCCACGGCGCGCACGCGGCCCAGGGCGGCACTCCGCCCCCGCCGAGCGGACCTCCCGCGGGCGGCTGGCCGCCGCCCGCCGCGCCCCAGTACCCCGCGTACGGCGCCCCCGAAGGACAGGGCTTCGGCGGCGGCCCCGAGGGCCCCGGCGGCCCGGTCTGGGGCTCGCCCGAGCACCAGCCCCCCCGCCGCGGGGGCCGGGTCAGGGGCGGTCTGATCGCGGCCGTCATCATCGGCGCGCTCGTCGCGGGCGGCATCGGCGGCGGCATCGGCTACTGGGCCGCGTCCAGCGACGACAACGGCGGCATCGGCTCGACCACGGTCTCCGCGGCGGACCTGCCGAAGGGCAAGGCCGCGAGCGGCTCCGTCGCCGCGGTGGCCGCCAGCTCGCTGCCGAGCGTCGTCACGATCGACGCCACGAGCGGCAACGGCAGCGGCGACACGGGCACCGGCTTCGTCTTCGACAAGCAGGGCCACATCCTGACGAACAACCACGTGGTCGCGGAGGCGGCGAGCGGCGGCAAGCTGTCCGCCACCTTCTCCAACGGCAAGAAGTACAAGGCGCAGGTCGTCGGCAGGGCCGAGGGGTACGACGTCGCCGTCATCAAGCTGACGAACGCGCCGTCGGGCCTCAAGCCCCTCCCGCTCGGGGACTCCGACAAGGCGCAGGTCGGCGACTCGACGATCGCGATCGGCGCTCCCTTCGGCCTGTCCAACACGGTCACCACCGGCATCATCAGCGCCGAGCACCGGCCGGTCGTCTCGGGCGACGAGAGCGGCAACAGCACCTCGTACATGAGCGCGCTCCAGACGGACGCGTCGATCAACCCCGGCAACTCCGGCGGCCCGCTGCTCGACTCGCGCGGCGCCGTCGTCGGCATCAACTCGGCCATCCAGCCGGGCGGCAGCGGCGGTGGCGACGGCGGCCTCGGCGGCAGCAGCAGCCAGCCGGGTTCGGTCGGCCTCGGCTTCGCCATCCCGATCAACCAGGCGGCCACCGTCGCCCAGCAGTTGATCAAGACGGGCCAGCCGGTCTACCCGATCATCGGCGCCACGGTCACCATGGACAACGGCCAGCAGGGCGACCAGGGCGGCGACGGAGCGGTGATCGCGTCGCAGGGCGTGAGCGGCAGCCAGGCGGTCACCGCGGGCGGCCCCGCGGCCAAGGCGGGCCTGCGGTCGGGCGACGTCATCACGAAGTTCGGTGACACCCCGATCGACAGCGGTCCGACCCTGATCAGCGAGATCTGGACGCACAAGCCGAACGACAAGGTGAACCTGACGTACAAGCGCGACGGCCAGAGCCACACGGTCCAGGTCACACTGGGCGCGCGCAAGGGCGACAGCAACAGCTGACACCGTCCCGGCGCCCCGCGGGGGGGGGGGGGGGGGGGGGGCCGCCGCGGGGGTAGTTGGGGGAGGAGGGGCGGGGGG
>NZ_JAIUKE010000655.1 GCF_020176795.1 Streptomyces sp. 8L | reverse complement strand
CTCCGCCGTTTTCGCGCCCTCCGGTGTTTTCCGCGCCCCCGAGGTCCGTGCGCCCCCGCTCCCGCCGCGTTCCCCCGCTGCGCTGTGCGTGGTCGCCGAAAGGCGCAAACGACCATAAGTGGCAAGGAAGTTGACGCGCAATCAACACAACATGCCATGGAGATATCAGTAGTTAATCAAGGCGTCGCAATATCTTTACTGTGTCCCCGGGTGTCGGACCTATCGTGATCACGACGAGAGAGTGCGGCCGCGCGGCCTACGGCTCCCCGGGTGATCGGCGCCGGCTGCCGCGAGCGGGGGAGCCGACCGCGGACGGGCTTCTCGCGTCGTACCGCACCGCACTGCACCTCACCGCATCTCCATTCGTCACCCCACCCCCATTCGTCGCCGGCACCTGCGCGCCACCACTCGACGGGCCTCATGTGAAAAGTCATGGTTGGTCAATCCGCCGTAAGTTCACGGCGCTGCTCCTGCTTCCGCTGGTGTCCCTGGCCGCCCTGTGCGCCTATGCCGCGGACCTGTCCCTGGGGAACGCGCTGACCCTGGAACACGTGGACACCATCGGCAGCCATCTCGCCGCGCCGCTGGGGCGCGCCGTGGTCGCGCTGGAGGCCGAACGCCGCGACGCGGTGGTCGAGACGGCCGTTCCCGGCTCCGACTCCGCGGCCCTGAGCCGGGACCGCGGGATCGCCGACCACGCCGTCGCCGCGTTCCTCAAGCAGTCGCGCGACAGCGACGTGCGCGACGCGGAGAACGACACCGTGCGCACGGGCGTTGACAACGCTGTCAAGTCCCTCGGCACCCTCTCCGCCGTACGGCGGGGCGTGGCCGCGCACACCATGTCGAAGAACGACGTCCTCACGGCGTACACGGCCATCAGCGCGAGCATCGCCGAGGCGCTCAGGGGCATGACGCTCCTGCCGGACCAGGACGCGCAGGACTTCGGGCAGGCCCTCTACATCCAGGTCCCCGCGGGAGACCGGCAGTCGCAGGAGGACGCGCTGATATCCGCGGCGGCCGCGAGCCCCGCGCACCGGCTGGGCGTGGACGACTACAAGGCGGTCGTCCAGGACATCGGGGCCCAGCGGGTGCTCAACGCCCAGGCACTCGCCCAGCTGCCGGCCCCGCAGCGCGCACCCCTGCTGAAGCTCGCGGCCCCCGGCGGCGCGGTGGCCCGGGTCTCCGCCCTGGAGGACCAGCTCATCGAGGCGGGCCCGCACGCGAGCCGGCTGCCGTTCTCCATCGGCCAGTGGCGCGCCGCCTTCGACACCCAGACGGCGAAGTCCTCCGGCTACGCCCTGGACGACATCTCCCTGGTCTTCACCCGCACGGGACCGCCGGCGCACCGCGCCTTCGTGGAGCTGATCCTCGCGGGGCTGCTGGGCCTGACGGCGCTGGTCGTCTCCGTGTTGATGTCGCTGCGCATGGCCCGGTCCCTGCTCGGCGACATCGGGCGGCTGCGCACCTCCTCGCGCAACCTCACCGAGGACCAGCTGCGGGACGTCGTCGGCCGGCTGCGGCGCGGGGAGAGCGTCGACGTGGACGCCGGGATGACCCGGCAGGTCTTCGTCAACCGCGAGATGGGCGAGCTGGGTGCCGCGTTCGACGCGCTCCAGCTCACCGCCGTGGAACTCGCCCGCGAGGACGTACGGCTGCACGAGGGCATCAGCCGGCTCTTCGTGAACCTCGCCCGGCGCAGCCAGGTCCTGATCCACCGCCAGCTCGGCATGCTCGACGAGATGGAACGGCACGAGGAGGACGCGAGGGCCCTCAACCGGCTGTTCGAACTCGACCAGCTCGCCACCCGGATGCGGCGGTACGCCGAGAGCCTGCTCATCGTGTCGGGAACGTCGCCGGGCCGCTTCTGGCGCCGCCCTGTGCCCGTCGTGGACGTGGTGCGCGGGGGTATCGCGGAGACGGAGCAGTACGCCCGCGTCGTGGTCATGCCGGTGCCGGCCGTCGGCGTCCAGGGGCGGCCCGCCGCCGACGTGATCCACCTCCTCGCCGAACTCATCGAGAACGCCGAGGCGTTCTCGTCGGCCGACAGCGAGGTCCGGGTCAGTGTCGGCACCGCGGCCACCGGCCTTGTCGTCGAGATCGACGACCGGGGCGTCGGGATGCCCCCCGAGGAACTGGCGGCGGCGAACGAGCGCCTCGGCGCCTCGCTGGAGGTCAGCACCCTGGACAGCACCCGGCTCGGCCTGGTCACGGTCGGCCGGCTGGCCCAGCGGCACCACATCGACGTCACTCTGCGGCGCTCTCCGTACGGCGGGGTCAGCGCGGTCGTGCTGATCCCCGAGGAACTGCTGGAGTGGGACACCGCGGCCCTGGAGACGCCCGCCGGGCTGCCGTCCGCCGCGGGCCCGGGCCCCCCCCCCCCCCGGCGCCCCGGCCGCGCGCCACGGGCCGCTGCGGTCCCTGCGGCCCCTGCGGTGGCGCCCGTAGCACCTGACGCGCCCGTCCCGCCCCCCGCGCCCCCCCGCCCGGCGGGGCCCCACCCCGGGGGAACCCCGTACGCGACCGGTTCGTACGCGGGCGGCTCGTCCGCGACCGGTTCGCACGCGAGCGGTTCGTCCGCGAGCGGTTCGTCCGCGACCGGCTCGTACGCGACCGGTTCATACGAGACCGGTTCATACGAGACCGGCTCGTACGCACCGCCGCCGGTGGACCCCGCGCACGGTTTTCCCGAGGGTGAGGACACGGTCGACGGTCTGCCCCGCCGGGTGCCCCAGGCGAGCCTCGCGGGTGAACTGGCCGCGGAGTCCGCCGCGGTGGCCGGGGGCCAGCTGATGGACTGGGACAACACCGGCCAGGAGCAGCACGGATACGTCGGCGGCGTTGGCTGGGGCGGACCGCACGGGCAGTCCGAGGGGCGGTCCTCCACGCCCTCCGCGCAGGCCGGGTCCCCGGCGCCGGGCCCCGGCGCGTACCCGGCGGCCACTCCCGCCGGTCCGCGAACCGGCGGGACGTACTCCCGGGCCGGTGGCGCGCGGACCGGGGACGGCACCCGCGCGGGCGCCGCACCCCGCACGCCGTCCGGTTCCTCCCCCTACCCGGCCGGCCGGCCGTACCCCGCAGAACCCGCGCCTCGCGGCGGATGGGACCGGACGCGGGCGTACGAGGACCCGGCGTACGAGGACCCGGCGGACCGCCCGGCACGGGTCCGCTCGATGATGTCGGCGCTCCAGGCCGGTGCCACCCGGGCCAGGTCCGGGCAGTATCCGGCCCCCGGCGACGGCGGTGACCGCCCCTAGCCGGACCGCCCCCGGCTCCGGGC
>NZ_JAIUKE010000654.1 GCF_020176795.1 Streptomyces sp. 8L | reverse complement strand
GGCGCCGATGTCTCGGCGTCCGTCACCGTCTTCCTGATCGCCATCCCCATGTCGCACGGGCTCGCCCTCGCGATGGGCGTCCCCCTGGGCGCCGCGCTCCTGGCCGCGGGCATCGGCGGGATCGTCGCCGGCGCCCTCGGCGGGTCCCCTCTCCTCGTCAGCGGCCCCTCTGCCGGCCTGACCGTCGTCACCGCCGGGATGATCGAGCAGTTCGGCTGGCCGACCACCTGCGTCATCACCATCGGCGCGGGGCTGTCGCAGATCCTGCTCGGTACGCTCAAGGTCGCCAGGTCCGCGCTCGCCATCAGCCCCGCCATCGTGCACGGCACCCTCGCCGGCATCGGTGTCGCCATCGCCCTCGCCCAGCTGCACGTCGTCCTCGGCGGGTCGCCGCAGAGCTCGGCCCTCGCGAACGTCCGCGCGCTGCCGGGCCAGTTGGCCCACGTCGGTCCGGTGTCACCCCTCATCGGCGCGCTCACCCTGGCCGTACTGATGCTCTGGCCCCGGCTCCCCGGCTTCGCCGGGAGAACGGTCGGGAGGGTGCCGGCGGCTCTCGCGTCCGTCGGTATCGCCACGGGTGTCGCCGCGTTCGCGGCCCCCGAGGTCGCGCGCGTCGATCTGCCGTCGTGGAACGCGCACGTCCTGCCCGGCCTGCCGAGCGGTCCGCTCCTCCCGCTGCTGACGGCCGTCGTCACGATGACGCTGGTGGCAAGCCTGGAATCACTGCTGTCCGCCGTCGCCGTGGACAAGCTCGCCGCCACGCGCGCTGCGGCCGGGGCGCGTTCGGGAGCGCCCCGTACGCCACGGCCCGACCTCGACAGGGAACTGCGGGCGCAGGGCGTCGCCAACGCCCTGTCCGGGGCCCTCGGTGGACTCGCCGTATCCGGGGGCGCGGTGCGCGGCTCGGCGAACGTACGGGCGGGGGCGACGGGACGAGCGTCCACGATCCTGCACGGCGTCTGGGTGCTGGTCGCCGCGGGGCTCCTGGTCTCCGCCCTCGAACGGATTCCGCTGGCGTCGCTGGCCGCGCTGGTGATGATGGTCGGCGTCCAGATGGTGTCGTACGCGCACATCCGCAACGTGCACCGGCACCGCGAGTTCCTGGTGTACGGGGCGACGGTGGTCTCGGTGATCCTGCTCGGCGTCCTGCAGGGCGTGGCGATCGGCGGGGCCGTCGCGGTGGCGGTCGCGCTGCGCGGCCTGACTCGTACGCGCGTCACGGCGGAGACGCTCGGCACCACGTACCACGTGCGCGTCAAGGGGCAGTTGACGTTCCTGGCGGTGCCGCGGCTCACACGCGTCCTGCATCAGGTGCCACAACGCGCGGACTGCGTCGTGGAACTGGACGGATCGTTCATGGACCACGCCGCGTACGAGGTACTCCACGAGTGGCGCGCGGCGCACGTCGCCCACGGCGGTACCGCAGAGTTCACCGGCAGGGCGAGCGGCCGGTTCGCCGAGGCCGGGCAGGCGTCGGGCCTCGGGCCGGGCCCCGATACCGATACCGATACCGGAACCAGCACCAGCACCAGCACCAGCACCAGCACCAGCACCGAGGACAGTTCGGGGGTCACCCCGCAAGTCGCGCCGCAAGGCACTCTGGAAGAGGCGGCGACACGGGCCCCGACGCCCTCCGGGGGCAGTCGGCTGGCCAGCGGGCTCAGCGCCTTCCAGCGCAACACGGCACCCCTCGTACGCGACGAACTGGCCCGGCTGGCGCGCGAGGGGCAGCGGCCCTCGCAGCTCTTCCTGACCTGCTCCGACTCGCGTCTCGTCACCAGCATGATCACGGCCAGCGGTCCCGGCGACCTCTTCACCGTGCGCAATGTCGGAAACCTCGTGCCACTGCCCGGCGCCGAAGGCAGCGACGACTCCGTGGCGGCCGCGATCGAGTACGCGGTCGACGTCTTGCGCGTCGAATCCATCACCGTATGCGGGCACTCGGGGTGCGGAGCGATGCAGGCGCTGCTCGGTGACGACGCTCCGGGCGCCCCGGTCGCAGACGGTACGGGCGGTCCCGCGGCCGGCGTTGGAGCGGGGACACCGTCCTCGACTCCGTTGCGCCGCTGGCTGCGGCACGGACTGCCCAGCCTGCGGCGGGTGCGGGATTCGAGCCCGGCGGTGCGGCTCTCGGCGCGGCCCGTCGCTGACAGGATCGAGGAGCTGTGCCTGGCCAACGTGGTCCAGCAGCTCGACAATCTGCGGGCGCACACGTCGGTGTCCCGTCGTATCGCGGAAGGAAAGCTGGCGTTGCACGGCATGTACTTCCATGTCGGCGAGGCCCAGGCGTACCTGCTCGATGAGACGGGAACGGGGGTCGGGCCAGGCACCTGGGCCGGGAGCGGGACCTGGGCAGGGGCCGGGGCCGTGACCCGGGCCGTCAACGAGACCGGGGCCCTGGCCGAGACCCGGACCGAGCCCCAGCCCGAACCCCGACCCCAGACCCGGACCGAGCCCTACTCCACACCCCGGCTCCAAACCCGGACCGAGCCCCAACCCCAACCCCGGACCGGGCCGGGCGCAGAGCCCGGATCTGCCGTCTTCCATCGCGTGCCCGCCGCGGACCCCGGTATCTCGCGCGTCCGGGGTTCTCGCCCGAACCATCCGTGAGACGGTGTGGGCCCCCCCCCCCCGGGGGCGGGGGGGGGGCGGTTGGCGGGGCGGGGCCGCGGACCCGGCCGGGGGGCGGGGGCCCCCCCCCCCCCGGGGGAAAACAAATATACCGCGGCGGGTTTGGT
>NZ_JAIUKE010000653.1 GCF_020176795.1 Streptomyces sp. 8L | reverse complement strand
CTCCCCGCGGGTGACGGGGAGGGGCCGTTTCGCGGTCCTGGCACGAGTACCGGGCCGGGGGCCGGGGCACACACCCACAGAGGTCTAAACCAATTCTCCGTCGGCTCTTGTCACGTGGGCGTCCGACTGATGAGCTAGCGGGGGAAATGTAGGACGCCCTGGGAATGGGAGATGTCGTGAGCAAAGAGAGCCTGGCCAATCTGCTCAAGGAAGAGCGTCGGTTCGCCCCGCCTGCCGATCTGGCCGCGCACGCCAACGTGACGGCGGAGGCGTACGAACAGGCCTCGGCCGACCGGCTCGGCTTCTGGGCCGAGCAGGCGCGGCGGCTCACCTGGGCCACCGAGCCGTCTCAGACTCTGGACTGGTCCAACCCGCCCTTCGCGAAGTGGTTCGCGGACGGCAAGCTGAACGTCGCGTACAACTGCGTGGACCGCCATGTCGAGGCCGGCAACGGGGACCGGGTCGCGATCCACTTCGAGGGCGAGCCCGGCGACAGCCGTACCCTGACCTACGCTCAGCTGAAGGACGAGGTCTCCAAGGCCGCCAACGCCCTCCTGGAACTGGGCGTGGCGAAGGGCGACCGCGTCGCCGTCTACCTGCCGATGATCCCCGAGGCCGTCATCGCGATGCTGGCCTGCGCCCGGATCGGCGCGCCACACTCCGTGGTCTTCGGCGGCTTCTCCGCGGACGCGGTGGCCTCGCGCATCCAGGACGCCGACGCCAAGATCGTCATCACGGCGGACGGCGGCTACCGGCGCGGCAAGCCGACCGCGCTGAAGCCCGCGATCGACGACGCCGTCGCGAAGTGTCCGCAGGTCAAGCACGTGCTGGTGGTCCGCCGCACGGGTGAGGACACGGCGTTCGACACGAGCCGCGACGTGTGGTGGCACGACATCGTCGACCGCCAGTCGCCGGAGCACACGCCCGAGGCGTTCGACGCCGAGCACCCGCTGTTCATCCTGTACACGTCGGGTACGACAGGCAAGCCGAAGGGCATCCTGCACACCTCGGGCGGTTATCTGACCCAGACGTCCTACACGCACAACGCGGTCTTCGACCTCAAGCCGGAGAGCGACGTCTACTGGTGCACCGCCGACATCGGCTGGGTCACCGGGCACTCGTACATCGTGTACGGGCCGCTGTCGAACGGTGTTTCGCAGGTCATGTACGAGGGCACGCCGGACACCCCGCACCAGGGCAGGTTCTGGGAGATCGTGCAGAAGTACGGCGTCTCGCTGCTGTACGCGGCCCCGACGGCGATCCGTACGTTCATGAAGTGGGGCGACGACATCCCGGCCCGCTTCGACCTGTCCAGCCTGCGCGTCCTCGGCTCGGTCGGCGAGCCGATCAACCCGGAGGCCTGGGTCTGGTACCGGGAGAACATCGGCGGCGGCAAGACCCCCATCGTCGACACGTGGTGGCAGACCGAGACGGGCGCGGTCATGATCTCGCCGCTGCCCGGCGTCACGGAGACCAAGCCGGGTTCCGCGCAGCGCCCGCTGCCCGGCATCTCGGCCACCGTCGTGGACGACGAGGGCCACGAGGTGCCGAACGGGGGCGGCGGCTATCTGGTCGTCACCGAGCCGTGGCCGTCGATGCTCCGTACGGTCTGGGGCGACGACCAGCGCTTCATCGACACCTACTGGTCCCGTTTCGAAGGCAAGTACTTCGCGGGCGACGGTGCGAAGAAGGACGAGGACGGCGACATCTGGCTGCTGGGCCGGGTCGACGACGTCATGCTGATCTCCGGCCACAACATCTCCACCACGGAGGTCGAGTCGGCGCTCGTCTCCCACCCGAAGATCGCCGAGGCTGCGGTCGTCGGCGCGGCGGACGAGACGACGGGCCAGGCGATCGTCGCGTTCGTCATCCTGCGCGGCACGGCCTCCGTGGACGACGGGCTGGTCGCCGAGCTCAGGAACCACGTCGGCGCGACGCTCGGCCCGATCGCCAAGCCGAAGCGCATCCTGCCGGTGGCGGAGCTGCCGAAGACCCGCTCCGGCAAGATCATGCGCCGGCTGCTGCGGGACGTGGCGGAGAACCGTCAGCTCGGTGACGTCACCACGCTCACCGACGCGTCCGTCATGGATCTCATCCAGAGCCAGCTGCCGACGGCGGCCAGCGACGACTGACGGGAGACGTCCCCGACGTTCGTTCGGATGGGGGTGCCGGGTACGTGCGCGGAGCGCCTGCGTACCCGGCACCCCCATCGCCGTCCCGGGAGCGGGAGGCACCGACCGCCGCCCCGGGCTCCCGAGACCCCGTCGCCCCCGTTTCGCGGGCCGCCG
>NZ_JAIUKE010000652.1 GCF_020176795.1 Streptomyces sp. 8L | reverse complement strand
CGGCTACGCCGGACTGCGGACCGCGGACGCCGAGCCCGGCGGGCACGCGGGCGGGGCGTCACCGGCTCCGGCGTTCCACCCGTGGAGCACCGCGCTGCGCACCGGCGCGGGCACCAGCCGTACGCCGGTCTGCACGGCAGGGGCCGCCTCCTCCGGCGCGCTGTACTGCTCGGCGCCCGGTGTCGTGGCGGCCCGGCTGGACGCCGCAGACGGGCACGTCGTGTGGTCCGTGTCCGGTCCCGGGAAGTCCGGCACGGCCGACACGGTCGCGGGCGACACGGGGCCCGTGCTCTCCGGCGGCTTACTGTACGTCACCGCGGCGGCGGACGGCGGCCGTCTTGAGGCGCTCGATCCGGCCACCGGCAAGCAGCGCTGGTCGGTGCCGCTCGCCGGCTTCCCGACCGTGCGGCACACCGCGGACGCCGTGTTCCTCGTCTCCGCCGACGGCCGGTCGGTCCGCTGCCTGGACGCCGCGACGGGCACGGTGCGCTGGTCGCGGCGGCTCGCGGCACGCGCCGGGGTGTGGGCGGACCCCGGCGGCGCGGGACCGGCGCTGTACACGGTCGTCCCGGCCCCCGACGGGGCGTCCTCCACGGTGAGCGCGCTGGACCCGGCGACGGGCTCCGCGCTCTGGTCCACCCGGGCCGACGGTGCCCTCACGCCGGTGGGCGGGAGCGGCGGGGCCCTGTGGGCGCTCTCGCAGCGGCCCGACGGGGCCACGGACGCGCTCGTACGGCTCGACGCCGCCGGCGCCCGGCGCGTCCGGCTCCCGCAGCCGGTGGACCAGGCGCAGGCCACCGTCGCGGGCGGGGCCGCCTACGTCATGTCGTACGCGGGGGCGCTGACCGCCCTCGACACCCGCGAGGGTGCCCGGCGGCCCGTGCTGTGGACGCTCCAGACGGCGGTGACCCAGGGGTCGCGCCCCACCGCCGACGCGGCGGGCCATGTGTTCGTGACGGCGGGCGACGGGCGGCTGCTCGCCGTCGACGCCCGGCGCGGCACGCTCCTCGCGGCGACCCCGCCCCGGCTCGGCGCCCAGCGGTCCACGGTCGCGGGGGCCCTCCCGCCGCCGCTCGTCACGTCGGGCGGCGCCGAGGTCGTCGCCCCGGCGCCGGACGGCTCGGTGTTCGCGCGGGACGCGCGCCGCCCCTCGGACTGGTGACCGGCGGGGGCGGCGTACGGGCGCCTCAGCCCAGGCGGGTGACGTCGCGCACGGCGCCGCGGTCCGCGCTCGTCGCCATCGCCGCGTACGCGCGCAGCGCCACGGACACCTTGCGGTCGCGGGCCCTCGGCGCGTAGACACCGTTCAACTCGGCGCGGCGCTCGGCCAGTTCGGCGTCGCTCACGAGGAGTTCGATCGCGCGCGACGGGATGTCGATACGGATGCGGTCGCCGTCGCGCACCAGCGCGATGGTGCCGCCGGAGGCGGCCTCGGGCGACACGTGCCCGATCGACAGGCCCGACGTACCGCCGGAGAAGCGGCCGTCCGTGATCAGGGCGCAGGTCTTGCCGAGGCCGCGGCCCTTGAGGTACGAGGTCGGGTAGAGCATCTCCTGCATACCGGGGCCGCCCTTCGGGCCCTCGTAGCGGATGACCACCACGTCGCCGTCGGTGACCTCCTTGCGCAGGATCTTCTCGACGGCCTCCTCCTGCGACTCGCAGACGACCGCGGGACCCTCGAACGTCCAGACCGACTCGTCCACGCCCGCCGTCTTCACGACGCAGCCGTCGACGGCGATGTTGCCGCGCAGCACGCCGAGGCCGCCGTCCACGCTGTACGCGTGCGCCACGTCGCGGATGCAGCCGCCCGCGGCGTCGGTGTCCAGCGAGTCCCACCGCTCGGACTGCGAGAACGCCTCGGCGGAGCGGACGCAGCCCGGCGCCGCGTGCCACAGCTCCAGGGCCTCGTCCGACGGCGAGCCGCCGCGCACGTCCCAGGTCTCCAGCCACGCCTTGACGCTCGGCGCGTGGACCGTGTGCACGTCCTCGTTGAGCAGGCCGCCCCGGTACAGCTCGCCGAGGATCGCGGGGATGCCGCCCGCGCGGTGCACGTCCTCCATGTAGTACGTGCCGCCGGGAGCCACGTTCGGCGCGACCTTCGCGAGGCACGGCACCCGGCGCGAGACCGCGTCGATGTCGTTCAGGCCGTAGTCGACGCCCGCCTCCTGCGCGGCGGCCAGCAGGTGCAGGATCGTGTTGGTGGAGCCGCCCATGGCGATGTCCAGCGCCATCGCGTTCTCGAACGCGGCGTGCGTGACGATGTTGCGCGGCAGGACCGACGCGTCGTCCTGCTCGTAGTAGCGCTTCGCCAGCTCGACGACGCTCGCGCCGGCCCGCTCGTACAGCGCGCGGCGCGCGGTGTGCGTGGCGAGGACCGAGCCGTTGCCCGGCAGGGCCAGGCCGATGGCCTCGGTCAGGCAGTTCATCGAGTTGGCGGTGAACATGCCGGAACAGGAGCCGCAGGTCGGGCAGGCGTTCTCCTCGATGCGGAGCATGTCGGTGTCCGACACCGACTCGTCCACCGCGTCCGACATGGCGTTGATCAGGTCGAGCTTGCGGACCGTCCCGTTGACCAGGGTGGCCCGGCCGGCCTCCATGGGGCCGCCGGAGACGAAGACCGTGGGGATGTTCAGGCGCATGGCGGCCATCAGCATGCCCGGCGTGATCTTGTCGCAGTTCGAGATGCAGATCAGCGCGTCGGCGCAGTGCGCCTCGACCATGTACTCGACGGAGTCCGCGATCAGGTCGCGCGACGGGAGCGAGTAGAGCATGCCGCCGTGGCCCATCGCGATGCCGTCGTCCACGGCGATCGTGTTGAACTCGCGGGGCACCGCGCCCGCCGCCTTGACGGCCTCGGAGACGATCCGGCCGACCGGCGCGAGGTGCGTGTGCCCCGGCACGAACTCGGTGAACGAGTTGGCGACGGCGATGATCGGCTTGCCGATGTCCTCGCTCGCTACGCCCGAAGCCCGCATAAGGGCGCGCGCGCCCGCCATGTTGCGGCCGTGGGTGACTGTGCGGGACCTCAGCTCGGGCATCTTCGCTCGCTCCTTCAGCAGACCTTCACCAGATGCGTCAGCACGAATGGCTTCCGTCGAGCGTACGCGCCCCCTCCAAGATCCGGACACGCCGTCCGGAATACGGGACACCTGTCCGAAGTCGCGGCCGTACGTTCCGACCGGCCCGAGCGCCTGTGCGGCCCGGCGGCCTCGGGCGGCCCCCGCGCCGTACGTCCTCACTGCTCCGTCAGGTGCCGCTGGAGCGTCGGGGCCACCCGGCGGACGATCTCCTCCGCGTCGACGCCCGCCAGTGGCTGCACGCCCACGACGTAGCGGAGCATCGCGATGCCGACCATCTGCGACGCCGCGAGCTCGGCGCCCAGCCTCGGGTCCGGGACGTCCAGCGCCCGCGCGATCGGCTCGAGCAGCCGGCGCAGCACGAACGACCGCAGGACGTCCGCCGCCGTCTCGTTCGTCAGCGCGGACCGCATCACCGCCAGGAGGGGCACCCGGGTGTCCTCGTCCTCCCACACCCCGAGGAAGTAGCGGGCCAGCCGCTCCCCGATGGCGTCGCGGTCGCCGTCCAGGACTCCGGGCACGCCCGTCGCGGGTTCGAAGGACACCGCGATCGCGGCACCGAAGAGCTGCTCCTTCGTGCCGAAGTAGTGGTGTACGAGGGCCGGGTCGACGCCGGCGGCGGCGGCGATGCCGCGCACGGACGTCCTGTCGTAGCCGTGTTCCGCGAACTCGCCGCGGGCCGCGGCGAGAATCCGCTCCCGCGCTCCCGGCCCGGCCCCCGCGGCGGCGCGGGCGGGGCGGCCCCGGCCGCGCCTGCCCGGTGTGGAGGCGGGCGCGGAGGCGTCGGAACCGCTCACGCCGTGCCTCCGATGCGGCGCGTACGCCCGCCGCGGCCCGGGCGGCGGACGCGGCCGGTACGCAGAGGGGCCTCGTCGGCGGCCTGGTCCGCGCCGCGCGGGGGGGGCGCGGCGGCGGGGCCCGTACCCGGCGCAGAGCCCGTACCCGACGCAAGGCCCGTACCCGCGCCGGGCCCCGTACCCTCGGCGGCTGTGGCGCCCGCGAGGTGGTGGCGCGCGAACGCGAGCGCCTCCGCGAGGTCGGCCTCGCGCTCCGCGACGGACATGGCCCTGCGCGTGTTGACCTCGATCACCACATGGCCGTCGAAGCCGCTCCCGGCCAGCCCGTGCAGCAGTTCCGCGCACGGCTGCTCGCCCCGGCCCGGCACCAGGTGCTCGTCCTTCGCGGACCCCTTGCCGTCCGCGAGGTGCACGTGCCCGAGCCGGTCGCCCATCCGGTCGACCATGGCGAGGGTGTCCGTGCGTGCGGTCGCCGTGTGCGAGAGGTCGACGGTGAAGTGCCGGTAGTCCTCCTTGGTGACGTCCCAGTCGGGCGCGTACGCCAGCATCTCGCGGTCCCGGTAGCGCCACGGGTACATGTTCTCGACCGCGAATCTGACGTCCGTCTCCTCCGCCATGCGCCAGATCCCCGAGACGAAGTCCCTGGCGTACTGCCGCTGCCAGCGGAACGGCGGGTGGACGACGACGGTGGAGGCGCCCAGCTTCTCCGCGGCGGCTCTGGCGCGCTGGAGCTTCGTCCACGGGTCGCTCGACCAGACGCGCTGCGTGATCAGCAGACAGGGCGCGTGGACCGCGAGGACCGGCACCTCGTGGTAGTCCGAGAGCCCGCGCAGGGCGTCGATGTCCTGGCTGACCGGGTCCGTCCAGACCATGACCTCGACACCGTCGTAGCCGAGGCGGCCCGCCATCTCGAAGGCCGTCGCGGTGGACTCCGGATAGACCGAGGCCGTGGACAGGGCGACCTTCGCGTTCGAAACGCGCTCCGCTGGATCTGCCGCTGGATTAGCCACTCGGACAGGGTACGGGCCCGTTCGCGCGGCCCGGCCCGGCCGGGGGGGGGGCCCCCCCCCCCCCCCGGGGGGGCGCGGCGGGCCGCGGCGGCCGGGGGGGGGCGGGGCCCCGCCGCGCGTGAGCACAAGAAGGAGAGCACCGGCCGCGCCAGGAAGGG
>NZ_JAIUKE010000651.1 GCF_020176795.1 Streptomyces sp. 8L | reverse complement strand
CTGCGCCGCAAGGCGATCCTGATGGCGAAGGTGCAGGACGAGGCGGGCCACGGGCTGTATCTCTACAGCGCCGCCGAGATCAGCCGCGCCACGCCGAGTCAGTTATCCACAGGGTTGACACCCTACGGGCCGCCGACCGACCATTGAAGTCCAGTAACCGAACGATCGGTCGGTAGGGAGTCGGGATGACGACGGTGGCGGGTGGGACGGGCTCGGCCGGGAGGGATACGGCCGGGACGGCCGAGCGGGCCGAAGAGGCGGCGGACGCGTTCCTGACGGCGTTCGACGCCGCCGTGGCGGCCGATGAGCGCATCGAGCCGCGCGACTGGATGCCGGACGCGTACCGGGCGACGCTGGTGCGGCAGATGGCACAGCACGCGCACTCGGAGATCATCGGCATGCAGCCGGAGGCCAACTGGATCACCCGCGCCCCCTCCCTGCGCCGCAAGGCGATCCTGATGGCGAAGGTGCAGGACGAGGCGGGCCACGGGCTGTATCTCTACAGCGCCGCCGAGACCCTCGGCACCGGGCGGGACGAGCTGCTCGACAAGCTGCACGCGGGCCGCCAGAAATATTCGTCGATCTTCAACTACCCGACGCTGACCTGGGCTGACGTCGGCGCGATCGGCTGGCTGGTGGACGGCGCCGCGATCACGAACCAGGTGCCGCTGTGCCGCTGCTCCTACGGCCCCTACGCGCGGGCCATGATCCGCATCTGCAAGGAGGAGTCCTTCCACCAGCGCCAGGGCTTCGAGCTGCTGATGTCCCTGAGCAAGGGGACACCCGAGCAGCACGCGATGGCGCAGGACGCGGTGGACCGCTGGTGGTGGCCGTCGCTGATGATGTTCGGGCCGCCCGACGACGAGTCCGCCCATTCGGCGCAGTCCATGGCCTGGAAGATCAAGCGGTTCTCCAACGACGAGCTGCGGCAGCGCTTCGTGGACATCTGCGTGCCCCAGGCAGCGGCCCTCGGCCTCACCCTGCCGGACCCCGCTCTCAGGTGGAACGAGGAGAAGGGCGGCCATGACTACGGCGCGATCGACTGGGCGGAGTTCCAGGCGGTCCTGAAGGGCAACGGCCCGTGCAACGAGGAGCGGATCGCGCAGCGCCGCGCGGCCCACGAGGAGGGCGCCTGGGTGCGGGACGCGGCGGCGGCGTACGCCGCGAAGCACGCGGCGGACCGGGACGGGAAGGTGGCGGCATGAGCGGGCAGAGTGAGTGGCCGCTGTGGGAGGTGTTCGTGCGCGCCCGGCGCGGCCTGTCCCACACCCACGCGGGCAGCCTGCACGCGCCGGACGCGGACCTGGCCCTGCGCAACGCGCGGGATCTGTACACACGCCGCGGTGAGGGCGTCTCGATCTGGGTGGTGCCCTCCGCCGCGGTGACGGCCTCGTCGCCGGACGAGAAGGACCCGTTCTTCGCGCCGGCCGCCGACAAGCCGTACCGGCACCCGACGTTCTACGAGATCCCGGACGGGGTGAAGCACCTGTGAGCGCCGCGCTCGCCCTCGGCGACGACGCGCTGGTGCTGTCGCACCGGCTGGGGGAGTGGGCGGGCCACGCGCCCGTACTGGAGGAGGAGGTCGCCCTCGCCAACATCGCGCTCGACCTGCTCGGCCAGGCGAGGACCTTGTTGTCGCTGGCGGGCGACGAAGACGAGTTGGCCTACCTGAGGGAGGAACGCGCCTTCCGCAACGTCCAGTTGGTCGAGCAGCCGAACGGCGACTTCGCGCACACCATGATCCGGCAGCTGTACTTCTCCGCCTACCAGCTCCCCCTGTACCGCGAACTGGCCTCCGGCCGGGGGCCCTTCGCACCGCTCGCGGCGAAGGCGGTCAAGGAGGTGGAGTACCACCTCGACCACGCGCGGCAGTGGACGCTGCGGCTCGGCGACGGCACCGAGGAGAGCCACGAGCGCGCGCAGCGGGCCTGCGACGCGCTGTGGAGGTTCACCGGCGAGCTGTTCCGTCCGGTCGAGGGTCTTGAGGTCGACCCGGCGGCGCTGGAGGCGGAATGGCTCCAGTCGGTGGAGGACGTGCTGCGGCGGGCCACGCTGCGGGTGCCCGAGCGGCCGAGGGCGGGCGGCTGGGCGGCGGGCGCCGGCCGCCAGGGCCTGCACACCGAGCCGTTCGGGCGGATGCTCGCCGAGATGCAGCACCTGCACAGAAGCCACCCGGGGGCGACATGGTGACGCGGACGGCCGCCGAGACGGCGCTGGAGCGGGAGCTGCGCCGCGTCGCGGGCTCCGTACCCGACCCGGAGCTGCCCGTGGTGTCCCTGGCGGAGCTGGGGGTCCTGCGGGACGTGCGGGTGTCGTACGCGGGGGACGGCCACCGGTCGGTGCGTGTCGAGCTGACGCCGACCTACACGGGATGCCCCGCGATCGAGACGATGTCCGACGACATCGAGCGGGTGCTGCACGAGCACGGGCAGCCCGATGTCGCGGTGGTCACGGTGCTGTCCCCGCCCTGGTCGACGGACGACATCAGCGACGAGGGCAGGCGCAAGCTCGCCGAGGCCGGGATCGCTCCGCCCCGATCGCGCGGGAGCGACGGCGTGGTGGCGCTGTCCCTCGCCGTCCGCTGCCCGCACTGCGGCTCCACGGCGACCGAGCTGCTCAGCAGGTTCTCCTCCACCGCGTGCAAGGCGCTGCGCCGCTGCACGGCGTGCGGGGAGCCGTTCGACCACTTCAAGGAGTTGTAGATGTTCCATCCGCTCCGGGTCAGCGAGGTCGAACGCCTCACGGACGACGCCATCGCGCTCAGCTTCGAGGTGCCCCGCGAGCTGCGCGAGGCCTTCCTGCACACGCCCGGCCAGCACATCGCGCTGCGCAGGACGGGCGCGGACGGCGAGGAGATCCGGCGTACGTACTCGATCTGCGCGCCCGCCGGGCCCGAGCCCGCGCTGCGCGTCGGGGTGCGGCTGGTGGAGGGCGGCGCGTTCTCCACGTACGCGTTCAAGGAACTCGCCGTGGGCGACACGGTCGAGGTGATGGAGCCGATGGGCCGGTTCGTGCTGGAGCCGCGGCCCGGGTACTTCGCGGCCGTCGTCGGCGGCAGCGGCATCACCCCGGTGCTGTCGATCGCCTCGACGCTGCTGGCCCGGGAGCCCCTGGCGCGGTTCTGCCTGGTGCGCAGCGACCGTACGGTCGCCTCGACCATGTTCCTCGAAGAGGTCGCCGATCTGAAGGACCGCTACCCCGGCCGGTTCCAGCTGGTCACGGTGGTCTCGCGGGAGGAACAGCAGGCGGGGCTGCCGTCCGGCCAGCTGGACCGGGAGCGGCTGGCGCGGCTGCTGCCTTCCGTGCTGCCGGTCGCGGACGTGGACGGCTGGTTCCTGTGCGGGCCGCTCGGCCTGGTGGCCGGCGCGGACCGGGCGCTGCGCGGACTCGGCGTCGACCGCTCCCGCATCCACCAGGAGATCTTCCATGTGGACGAGGCGGCGTCCGCAGCTCCGGCACGCCCCGCCCCGAGCGCTTCGGGTTCCACGCTCACCGCGACGCTCGGCGGCCGCTCGGGCAGATGGCCGGTCAGGGACGGCGAGCCCCTGCTGGAGACGGTCCTCAGGGCGCGGGCGGACGCGCCGTACGCGTGCCGGGGCGGCGTCTGCGGCACGTGCAGGACGCTCCTAGTCTCGGGCGAGGTGGCGATGGACCGCGACTTCGCCCTGGAACCCGAGGAGAGGGAGGCCGGCTACGTGCTGGCCTGCCAGTCGCACGCGGTCACACCGGAGGTGGAGCTGGACTTCGACCGGTGACGCGGCGCGCCAGGCGGGGGCTTTGCGCGGGGCGGCCCGGAGAGCGACAGCTCGGAGCGACAGCCCGGAGAGCGACGGCTCAGAGGACGGCGGGGGACGAGCCGCCCTCGGAGACCAGGGGCCGGCCGGCGCCGTCCCAGGCCATCATGCCGCCCTCGACGTTGACCGCGTCCACACCCTGCTGCACGAGGTACTGCGTGACCTGCGCGGACCTGCCGCCGGCCTTGCACACGACATACGCGGTGCGGCCGTCAGCCGCTTCGGACACCTCGCCGAAGCGGGCGACGAAGTCGCTCATCGGCACGTGCAGGGCGCCCTCGGCGTGGCCCGCGGCCCACTCGTCGTCCTCCCGGACGTCGATGAGGAGGGCGTCGGCGGGCAGCGCGGTCACGTCGACGGAGGGCAGTGCGGCGAAACTCATGGGTGGCGCTCTCTTTCCGGTTCGGGCCGGTGGTCCTCAGGTCCTTGGGGCCGGCCCTTCGAACCTACTCCACGAGCTGTCCGAGCTCGGCCTCCCGCTCGGCGACCTGGGACAGCAGCTGCTCGGCGATCTCGTCGAGGAGCCGGTCGGGGTCGTCGGGCGCCATCCGGAGCATCGCGCCGATGGCGGACTCCTCCAGATCCTTGGCCAGCAGCGTCAGCAGCTCCTTGCGCTGCGACAGCCATTCGAGGCGGGCGTACAGCTCCTCGCTCTCGGTGAGCGGCGTGGGCGCGGGAGCGGGCCCCGCCTCCCACTCGGCGGCGAGTTCGCGCAGCAGGACCTCGTCGCCGCGCCCGTAGGCGCCGTTGACCCGCGCGATGAACTCCTCGCGCCTGGCCCGTTCACCGTCCTCCTGGGCCAGGTCGGGGTGTGCCTTGCGGGCGAGCTCGCGGTAGAGCTTGCGGGCCTCGTCGCTCGGCCGGACGCGGCGCGGCGGGCGTACGGGCTGCTCGGTGAGCATCGCGGCGGCCTCGGGGGAGAGCCCGTCGGAATCGAGCCAGTCGTTGAAGAGTTCGTCCACACCCGGCATCGGCTGCACCATGCCGCGCGCCTCCCGCGCCTTGCGCAGGTCCTCCGGGTCGCCGCTGATCCGGGCCCTGGCCTCGGCGATCAGGGCGTCCAGCTCATCGAGGCGCGTGTACATGGGGCCGAGCCGCTGGTGGTGCAGCCGTGAGAAGTTCTCCACCTCGATCCGGAACGTCTCAAGGGCGATCTCGAACTCGATGAGGGCCTGCTCGGCCGCCTGCACCGCCCGTTCGAGCCGCGTGCTCTGGGATTCACGTGGTACGTCCTGCGTCACCCGGCCAGCGTAGTGGTC
>NZ_JAIUKE010000650.1 GCF_020176795.1 Streptomyces sp. 8L | reverse complement strand
CCCTGGGCACGGCACGCGCCGCCGGGATTCCGGTCATCCACGTCGCGCTGCGACTGCGCCACGGACACACCGACGCCCACCCCCGCAACAAGATCTTCGGCGCCCTTCCCTCCCACCTCTTCACGGCGGACGACCCCGGCGCCGCCATCCACCCCGACGTGGCCCCCGCCGACGGCGAGATCGTCGTGTACAAGAACCGCGTCAGCGCCTTCGCGGGCAACAACCTCCAGCAGATCCTGACCGCCCAGGACATCGACCACCTCGTCCTTGCGGGCATCGCCACCGGTGGCATCGTGCTGTCCACCGCCTTGCAGGCCTTCGACCTCGACTACCGGATCACCGTTCTGTCCGACGCCTGCGCCGACCCCAGCCCCGCCCTGCACGACAGCCTCATCACCGACATCCTCGCGAAGCGCGGGGAGATCGCCACCACGGACGCATGGCGGGAGAGCCTCAAGGCCGCCGCCTGAGCGCCCACTTCCCGTACCGCCGTGGACGACGCGGAAGGGCGGGCCCCCGGCTCCGTGCCGGAGGCCCGCCCTGTCGCCCTGTCAGGTCCTTGCCCGTGCTGTCCTCGCGCGTGGTCAGCCGCGGGTGAACCGCAGGGTGCGCAGTTCGAACGGCCGCAGTGACACCGTCACCACCCCGCCCGTGCGCTCCGGGGCCGGCGCGTCGGCGAGAGGCCGCTCCAGCAGGTCCGTGGCGCGCACGCCGCCGACGGGGAAACCGGCCGTCAGCGTCGCCGTGGCCCGGCCGCCGCGCGCCTCGTGGAAGCGCACGACCACATCGCCGCTGCCGTCGTCGGCGAGCTTCACCGCCGTGACCACCACCGCGTCGTTGTCGACGGCGACGAGCGGCGCCACGTCCCCGCCACCGGCGATGCGGCGCTCTGGCAGGTTGACGCGGTAGCCCTCGCGTACGGCGTCGGCGATGGCGGCGCCCGGCACCAGCGCGTGGTGGAAGCGGTGCACGCCCTGGTCGGTCTCCGGGTCGGGGAAGCGCGGGGCGCGCAGCAGGGACGCGCGTACGGTGGTGGTCGTGCCGCCGTCGTCCGCGCGTACGGTACGGGTCACATCGTGGCCGTACGTCGAGTCGTTGACGAGCGCGACGCCCCAGCCCGGCTCCTCCAGGTGCACGAAGCGGTGGTTGCAGGCCTCGAACTTCGCCCACTCCCAGCTGGTGTTGGTGTGCGTCGGCCGGTAGACATGCCCGAACTGCGTCTCCGACGCGTACCGTTCGGCGTGCACGTCGAACGGGAAGGCCAGCTTGAGGAACTTCTCCGTCTCGTGCCAGTCGACCTCCGTCTCGATGTCCAGACGTCCGCTGCCCGCCGCCAGTGACAGCGTCTGCGTGACCCTGGACGCGCCGAAGGACCGTACGACCCGCACCGAGGACGCGTCCTGGAGCGCCGTCAGTTCGTCCAGTGCCGTGAGGTCCGTGCCGGTGTTGCGGTAGAACGCGTCGACATCCCAGGCGTCCCACTGGTTGGGGAAGTCGGGGTGCAGCTGGAGCAGGTTGGCGGCCTGCCCCGGCGCGATCGCCTCGCGGCCCGTCTCGATGTCGTACGCGGACACGACCAGGCCGCGCGCGTCGATCTCCACCCGCAGCAGGCCGTTGTCGAGCACGAAGCCGCCGTCGGCGCGGGCGCCCACCGCCGTGGGGCCCGCCACGGCCGGCACGGACGCGCCGCCCGCGGGCACCCCCTCACGCGTGTGCGGGGCGCTGTTGAACACCAGCGGCTGTTCGCCCGTGCCCGCGAGGGCGCGCTGCGCCGCGTCGATGATGCCGTTCAGTTCCTCGGCGAGCTTCGCGTATGTGGCGCGGGCCTCGCGGTGCACCCAGGCGATGGAGGAGCCGGGCAGGATGTCGTGGAACTGGTGCAGCAGCACCGTCTTCCAGATCCGGTCCAACTCCTCGTACGGATAAGGGAATCCGGACCGTACCGCAGCCGTGGCGGCCCACAGCTCGGCCTCCCGCAGCAGGTGCTCGCTCCTGCGGTTGCCCTGCTTCGTGCCCGCCTGGCTGGTCAGCGTCGCCCGGTGCAGCTCCAGGTACAGCTCACCCACCCACACCGGCGGATTCGGGTACTCCGCCTCGGCCTTCGCGAAGAAGTCCGCGGGCTTCTCCCACTTCACCGCGGCCGAACCGTTCAGGTCCTTGAGCCGGGCGGCCTTGGCGACCATCTCGCGCGTCGTACCGCCGCCGCCGTCGCCCCAGCCGGTCGGCGCGAGCGAGTGGCGTGCCACGCCCTTGTCCTTGAAGTTCCGCTCCGCGTGGGCGATCTCGCTGCCCTTCATCGAGCAGTTGTAGGTGTCGACGGGCGGGAAGTGCGTGAAGATCCGCGTTCCGTCGATGCCCTCCCAGTCGAAGGTGTGGTGCGGGAACGTGTTGGTGGCCGACCACGAGATCTTCTGCGTGAGCAGCCACTTGGAGCCGGCGGCCTTGATGATCTGCGGCAGGCCGGCCGCGAAGCCGAACGTGTCCGGCAGCCACGCCTCGTCGTTCTCCACCCCGAACTCGTCCAGGAAGAACCGCTTCCCGTGCACGAACTGCCGGGCCATCGCCTCCGACCCCGGCATGTTGGTGTCGGACTCCACCCACATGCCGCCCGCCGGTACGAACCGCCCCTCGGCCACCGCCTTGACGACCTTCGCCCACACCTCGGGCCGGTGCTCCTTGACCCACGCCCACTGCTGCGCCTGGGACATGGTGAAGACGAACTCCGGCTCGTCCTCCAGCAGCGCGGTCATGTTCGAGGTCGTACGGGCCACCTTGCGCACGGTCTCGCGCAGCGGCCACAGCCACGCCGAGTCGATGTGCGCGTGCCCGACCGCGCTGATCCGGTGCGCGGCCGGGTGCGCGGGCTCGGCGAGCACGCCCGCCAGTTCGGCGCGCGCAGCGGCCGCGGTGCCGTTCACGTCCTGGAGGTCGACCGCGTCCAGGGCTCGGTCCACGGCCCGCAGGATCTCCCAGCGCCGGCTGCCCTCCACCGGCAGCTCGGCCATCAGCTCGCCCAGCACCTCCAGGTCGATCACCAGCTGCCACACCGTTTCGTCGAACACGGCGAGGTCCATCCGGGCGATCCGGTACAGCGGGTCGGAGCCCGCGGTCTCCTTGTCGCCGAGCGGCGTCGGCAGGAAGGGGTGGTAGTCCAGCAGGACCGGGTTGGACGCCGCCTCGATGTGCAGTCGCACGTCCTCGCCGCCCTCGGCGCGCTCGGCGACGCGCACCCACTGGTTGCGCGGGTTGAGGCCCTTCACCGGGGTGCCGTCCGGCCGGTAGACGAGCCCCTCGCACTGGAAGCCCGGCATGTTCTCGTCGAAGCCCAGGTCGAGCAGGGCCTCGACGGTACGGCCCGCCCACGCGGCGGGCACCGTTCCCCGCACCCGGAACCAGCTGGTGCCCCACGGCGCGCCCCAGCGGTCGCCGACCGAGACGGGGGACGGCTCGGCGGCGAGGCCCTCGGCGACCGGGACCGGTTCGCCCGGCGCGGTCCATACCGCCACCTCCATCGGCACGGCCTCGGGGTAAACGGCGGGCCTGATGCGCTCGTCGAGGACGCGCTTGAGACGGGCCTCGACCAGAGAGCGGTCGTCATGCATGAGAGGCGGCTCCATTGCTGGTGCTGGTGCTGGTGCTGGTGCTGGTGCTGGTGCTGGTACGGCGGTGCTGGTCCTGGTAGGTACTGCTGGTACTGGTACGGCGCTGCTGTCGGGTGCCGGCCGTCTTGTGGTGCCTGCTCAGCCTGTCACAGCGTCCGGGGCGAGGACCTCGGTGATCCCCCGCTGTGCCAGGTGGAGCCTGTCGTCGGCGCGGCTCGCGAGCACCGTGGTCGGCCGGACCCCGTCCGCGCACAGCCGCGCGAACGCCTCGAAGACGGCGCCACCCGGCGCGCACACCGAGCGGTGCGGCGCGGTGTCGTCGTCGCCCGCGTCCACGATCAGCGCCGTGGTGCGCGGCGCAGGGGTGTACGGGTGCGCACGCCACTCCCGCGCGGCCCGTGCGACGGCTTCGCCGGCCGGCTTGACCTCACGGTCCGAGGTCAGCAGCCCGAGCCCGTACTCCAGATCGGGGAAGTCGGCGAGGGAGCGCGAGACGTCGTGGGAGCACCACCAGGTGACGCCCCACAGGTCCGCGCAGTCCAGCGCGCCCGCGAGGGTCGCCGAGGTGAACTCGGCCGCGTGCTCTGGCGGGATGAGCGGCGCGGGCGCGCCGACCTCCTGGAGCCACACCGGCCGGTGCGGCTCGGCCGCCCACGCCTTGGAGAGCTCGACCAGATAGGCGGCGTGCCGGACGGTCGCGGTGCCGTCACGGCCGTGGCGCTGCGCCGTGCCGTTGAACACCCAGGAGTGCACGGCGGTCATCGCGCCGAGGCGGGCCGAGTGCGCGGGCGTGAACGGCTGGTCGTCCTGGTACCAGGCGGCGTCGTACTCGGCGTGCAGGTGCGGCCGGCCGGGGGCGCCCTCCTCGCAGGCGGCGAGCAGCCGCTCCAGCCAGGCGCCCGCCTGCCCGGCGGTGATGCGGTCCGGGTCGGGGTGCGGGCCCGCCGCGAACTGCGCGACCTCGTTGCCGAGCGTCATACCGATGAAGTTGGGCCGGTCGGCGAGCGCGGCGGCCAGGGTCCGCAGGTAGGCGGCCTGGCCCTCGACCACGTCCGCGTCGGTGAAGAGGTTGCGCCGGTGCCAGGTCCGCGTCCAGGCGGGCAGGAAGTCGAAGCTGGACAGATGGCCCTGGAGGCCGTCCACGTTGACGTCGAGGCCGCGCTCGGCCGCCGCGTCGGCCAGCTGGACGAGCTGCTCGACGGCGCGCGGGCGGATCAGCGTCCGGTTGGGCTGGAAGTACGGCCAGATGGGGAAGACCCGGATGTGGTCGAGGCCGAGCGCGGCGATCGAGTCGAGGTCGGCGCGTACGGCGTCGAGGTCGAAGTCGAGCCAGTGGTGGAACCACCCCTCGCTGGGGGTGTAGTTGACGCCGAAGCGGACCGCAGGGGGCATGACGTTCCTGGTTCTGTGGAGCGGAGGCGCGCGGTGGGAGCGCGGGGTGGGGGAGACGGTGTGGGGG
>NZ_JAIUKE010000649.1 GCF_020176795.1 Streptomyces sp. 8L | reverse complement strand
GGAGGGGTGGGGAGGGTGTTCGGCGGGCCCTCAGCCTACGGCCGGGGGTCCCCTCAGGCATCAACTCCCCACTACGCGCGTAGAGTTGATACTTCGCTGCGGCCGGTGCCCGGAGATCCGGGGGGCACCTGCCGGACATGGCGCGGGGGGGGTGAAGGGGTGTGGAAGGCCCTTCACCGGGCCCGCGGTGTGATCGGCCGCGACGGGCGCGGGACCGTACAGCCGGTACGGACCCACGGCCCGGCTCACGGGGTCGTCTTGACCTTGACCTTGCCGTCGACGATCTTCTGCTTGGCGGCGTCGATCTTCGCCTGGATGTCGCTGATGTAGCCGCCGCTGGTGGTCAGCGAGACGCCGTCCTTGGCCAGGGAGTACGTGTTGGTGCCGGTCAGCGGCTTCTTGTCGTGGATCGACTTGACCAGGTCGTAGACACCGACGTCGACGTTCTTCACGACCGAGGTCAGGATCGACGTCTTGTACTGCGCGAGCGACGCCTGCTGGTACTGGTCGGAGTCGACGCCGATCGCCCAGGCGCCCTTCTTGCCGTGGACGGCCTCGATCGAGCCGGAGCCGGAGGAGCCGGCCGCCGCGAAGATGACGTCCGCGCCCTTGTCGAGCATGCCCTGCGCCGCCGCCTGGCCCTTGTCGGGGCTGGCGAAGCCGGAGGTGTCGGAGCCGTGCGACAGGTACTGCACGTCCACCTTGATCTTCGGGTTGGTGTCGTGCACGCCCTGCGTGTAGCCGGCCTCGAACTTCTTGATGAGCGGGACGTCCACGCCGCCGATGAAGCCGACCTGGTCGGACTTCGTCTTCAGCGCGGCGGCCACACCGCCGAGGTAGGAGCTCTCCTGCTCGGTGAAGACGATGCTGTCGACGTTCTTCGCGGCGACGGAGGAGTCCACGATGCCGAAGGTCGTGTCCGGGTACTTCTCGGCGGCCTGCTTCATCGAGTTGGCGTACGCGTAGCCGATGCCGACGACCGGGTTGTAGCCGGCCTCCGCGAGCTGCGAGAGCCGGTCGAGGCGGTCGGCCTCGGTGTCCGTCGTCTTCGCGGTCAGCTCCTTGACCGAGCCGCCGAACTGCTTCCTCGCCTTGTCGATCCCACGCGCCGCCGAGTCGTTGAAGGAGTGGTCACCGCGGCCGCCGACGTCGTACGCGACACCGACCTTGACGCTGCCCGCCTTGGCGGAACCGGTCGACGAGTCGTCCTGGGCCTTCTGTTCCGACGTGCTGCCGCAGGCGGCGAGAGACAGCGCGAGCGCGGCGGAGGCTATCCCCGACGCGGCGACTTTGGTTACCCGGCGCAAGAGGGTGGTCCCTTCAACTGACCGAAGCGCCTCTTCCGGCGCTGGTTTCGCGGCGATCGTAACGCGCGTAGATGTCAGATAAAGGCCCTGACAAAAGCCGTTATCGGATCGTCGCGAACGGCAGGTGTCGGGTCCGGTTACAACCGGTTGCCGTCGATCAACGCCGCGGCGGTGAAGAGTTCGACGCCCACCGTGATCGCCCGCTCGTCCACGTCGAAGTCGCCCTGGTGGAGGTCGTAGCGGGCGCCGTCGCCCGGCGGCCGGACACCGAGGCGGGCCATCGCCCCCGGCACTTCCTCCAGGTACCAGGAGAAGTCCTCGCCGCCGAGGCTCTGTTCGGTCTCCTCGACCGCGTCGGCGCCACGCCGCAGAGCGTGCGCGGCGCGCAGCAGCTCGGTCATGGCCGGGTCGTTGACGACGGGCGGGACGCCCCGCACATAGGTGACCTCGGTCTTCGCGTGGTGCAGCGCGGCGACCTCGTCGACGGCGGCGTGCACCAGGTCGGGCGCCGCGTGCCAGGCGGCGAGGTCGAGGCAGCGCACGGTGCCGGACAGCTCGGCGTGCTGCGGGATCACGTTGGCCGCGTGGCCCGAGGTGATCCGGCCCCAGGTCACCGCGAGCCCGGAGCGGGCGTCGACGCGGCGGGCGAGCAGCGCGGGCACCTCGGTGGCGACCTTCGCCGCGGCCGTGACCAGGTCGGTGGTCAGGTGCGGGCGCGCGGTGTGGCCGCCGGGGCCGTCGAGGGCGATCTCCAGCCGGTCGCACGCGGAGGTGATGGGGCCCGCCCGCAGGCCGATCCGGCCCGCGTCGACCTTCGGGTCGCAGTGCACGGCGAGGATGCGGCCGACGCCGTCCAGGACACCGGACTCCATGGCCTCGGGGGCGCCGCCGGGCAGGACCTCCTCGGCCGGCTGGAAGATCAGCCGTACGGCGCCCGGCAGCAGGCCCGCGCGGTGCAGGTCGGCGAGGACGAGCCCGGCACCGAGCACGGACGCCGTGTGCACGTCGTGCCCGCAGGCGTGCGCCCGGTCGGGCACGGTCGAGCGGTACTCGACGGTCTTGGTGTCGGGGATGGGCAGCGCGTCGATGTCGGCGCGCAGCGCGAGCATGGGGCGCGCGGGGTCCGGGGTGCCGATGTCGCAGACGAGGCCCGTGCCCATCGACAGGACACGCGGCCTGAGACCGGCTTCTTCCAGCCGCTTTGCGATCGCGCCCGTGGTGCGCACTTCCTGGTGTCCCAGCTCCGGGTGCATGTGCAGGTCCCGGCGGAAGGCGATCAGCTCCGCGCGAAGCTCCTCGGGCAGTCCGCCCGGAAGTGCGGCTTCGCCCGGCAGCTCGGCGTCGGACTCGTGCGGCATCGTCTGGTTCACCTGTCGAAGGGTAGGCCCCCGCACCGGTCTCCTACCCGCCGTTCGGAAGAATTTCAGCCACAGGAGCGAACCGTGCGGCGCGGCGGGCGCATAACAGGCGCACGAGGTGGGTACAGCCAGGCGCCGCCGCCCGCTCGGGCCCACCGCCCCTCCGCGCCGCCCGCTCGGGCCCACCGCCCGCAACCGCGCCGCCACTCGCCGCGTACGTCCCTCATTGGGTGAGGCCCACTGCCGCCAGCCAGGGGGCCAGGCCGCCGGTGGCCTCGCCGGCCCAGCAGACGTAGCCGTCGGGCCTGATCAGGAAGAGGCCCTTGCCGTAGGGGGCGTACGCGGCCGAGTGGTCGAAGATCCGCAGGGCGGGCGGCAGGCCGTCGGGGAGCGGGGCGTCCGTGCCCATGCGCAGCAGGGTGAAGTGCGGGCCGCGCAGGACGTCGAAGAGCGTCGTGCCGTCGGGCAGGAGCCCGTCGGGCGCGCGGTCCCCGGCGCTCAGGGCGCCCGCCGCGCCCGATGACAGCGGCCCGCCCCTGTAGTGCAGTCCGAGCTGCCGGGTGGCGGCGCCGCGGCGCTCCTCGCCGCGGTGGATACGGGTCGAGAGCCCGAGCATCCCGGCGGCGAGCGGGCGGCGCTCCTGCTCGTAGGTGTCGAGCAGCGCGTCGGGCGCGCCGTGGCGGAGGACCTGGCCGAGCTTCCAGCCGAGGTTGTACGCGTCCTGGATGCCGGTGTTGAGGCCCTGCCCGCCCGCGGGCGAGTGGATGTGCGCGGCGTCCCCCGCCAGGAAGACGCGCCCGGCCCTGAAGCGGTCGGCGAGCGCGGCCCGCACCCGGAAGTCGGAGGCCCACAGCACGTCGGTGACGTCGTCAGCGTCCAGGTGGGTGCGCTCGGCGATCAGGGCTCGTACGCCCGCGGGCGAGGTGTCGGGCACGGTACCCGGCTCGTAGCCCGCGGCGAGCTGGAAGGCGTCGGTGTGCGGCAGCGGGCAGATGGCCGCGAACCGGCCGTCGGGCTCGCGGAAGACGTGCCAGTTGCGGCGGTCCAGTGAGCCGACGCGCACGTCCGCGACGATCATCGGGGCGTCGTCCACGCTCTCGCCGCGCATCCCGACGCCGAGCAGCGCGCGTACCGTACTGCGGCCGCCGTCGGCCGCGACGACAAAGCGGGCGCGCACGCTTCCGCCGGTTTCGCCAGGACCGCTCAGGGTCGCGGTGACGCCGTCCGCGTCCTCGGTGAGGCCGGTGAGCGCGGTGCCGAAGCCGACGGAGCCGCCGAGGGCGGTGAGCCGCTCGTACAGGATCTCCTGCGTGCGCCACTGCGGCACGATCCAGGGGATCGCGTACGGCTCGGACCCGGTCGGCTCCACGTCGTCGAACATGCGGTGCTCGCCCTGCCGTTCGCCGCCCTCCCAGACCATGGTGACCGGGACGGTGCCGCCCGCCGCCAGCATCCGGCCGGCGACGCCGAGGTCGTCGAGGACCTCCAGCGTGCGCGGCTGCACGCCCTTGCCCCGGGAGCCGGGGAACAGGCCGTCCGCGCGCTCCACGATCCGCACGGACACGCCGCGCCGCCGCAGGTCGCAGCCGAGGGTGAGGCCGGTCGGCCCGGCGCCCACGACGAGTACGTCCACCGTGCGGGCCGTGCCAGCGCCCTTAACGTCGTTAAGTTCCATGTCTCGGAGCATGCGCTTAACGCCGTTAAGCTGTCAAGCGGGTACGGATAGATTGGGAGCGTGGCTGCTCCCCGACTCGACCGCGCGCTCGTCGCCCGCACCGCCCTCGACCTGCTGAACGACCTGGGGCTCGAAGGGCTGACGCTGCGCGCCATCGCCACCGAGCTGGGCGTCAAGGCCCCCGCGCTGTACTGGCACTTCAAGGACAAGCGGGCGCTGCTGGACGAGATGGCGACGGAGATGATGCGGCGCATGTACGGCGCCGCCTGGGACGAGGAACTCTCCGGCGCCCGGGACTGGCGGGCGATGGTGACGCGGCTGATGGGCGCCCTGCGCGAGCACCTGCTGCGCTACCGGGACGGCGCGAAGGTCTACAGCGGCAGCCGCTTCACCGACACCGCGTACGCGGCCGGGATGGAGGCGGCGCTCGGCAGGCTCGTCGCGGCGGGCTTCACCCCGGGACGCGCCGCCCGCGCCTGGGTGACGGCCTACCACTACACCATCGGCTTCGTCATCGAGGAGCAGTCCCTCGCGGCGGCACCGGACCGCGACGCCGTCGACCTGGAGACCCGCGCGGAGCGCCTGGCGCGCTACCCGCTGGCGGCACGGGCGGGCTACGAGCTCTTCGCCCACCAGGACGAGGGCTTCGAGGCGGGCCTCGCGGCGGTGGTGGCGGGCATCGGGGCGACACTGCTGCCTCCCGCGCCCCCCGCGTGGGTGCGCCCGCCGGCGACCGGCAGCGCAACGACGGCGGCCACCGTCCAGGCCACCCGCCGGCCGCGCGGCGCCCGTCCGCCGCCGGGC
>NZ_JAIUKE010000648.1 GCF_020176795.1 Streptomyces sp. 8L | reverse complement strand
CGCGGGCGGCGCCGCCCGCCCCGAGCCGTCCCGGAGGCGGCGGCAGGCGACAGAGCCGGCCGCGCCTCGTCACACAGCGAGACCAAGGAGAGAACGCGGGATGGGACTTCGCGCACAGGTGAGGACGCGGGACGGCTGGGCCGTACAGCACGCCGTCGTCACCCTCACGGACACAGGCGGCAACCAGGTGCTGCGTGCCACGGCCGACCCGGACGGCGTCGTCACCGCGTCCGAGACGCTGGCACCCGGCCCGTACACGGTCGTGGTGACGGCCGTCGGCTACACGCCGTCGGCGGCGACCGCCCTGGTCACCGCGAGCGGCCGGGCGGACGTCGGGACGGTCGTCCTCGCCCGGCAGGGCGGGTTCGAGCTGCCGCCTCCGGGATCGTGGAGCATCGACCCGGCGCACTCCGCGGTGAGCGTGGTGGCCCAGCACCTGGGCATCGCCAGCGTCCACGGCAGGTTCAACGAGTTCGGCGGCACGATCGAGGTCGTCGAGGGAGGCGCCGCAGGGGGCGGCGAGTACACCGCCTCGCACGTCAACGCCGTCATCGGCGCGGCGAGCGTCGACACCGGCAACGCGCTGCGCGACAAGCACCTGAAGTCGCCCGACTTCCTCGACGTCGAGACCTTCCCTGAGATCACCTTCCGCAGTACGGGCCTCACACCGGCCGGCACCGACCGGTGGACCGTGCACGGCAAGCTCGCGCTGCACGGCATCGAGCGGGACGTCGACCTCGCGCTGTCGTACCTGGGCACCGGCGCCGACCCGTGGGGCGGCGTGCGCGCCGCCTTCCACGCGACCACGGAGCTGCACCGCGAGGACTTCCAGATGAACTACAACCAGGTCCTCCAGGCCGGCATCGCGATGGTCGGTGCCGTACTGAGGGTGGAACTGCACATCGAGGCCGTCCAGGGCGAACTGCCGCCCATGCCGTGACCCGCCGCGCGGCCCGGCGCCGCGGACGTGTCGCGCTCGCCGGGCCCGCCGCCGGGCCCGGCGAGTCGTCGTAGGCTGCCGCCATGGCACCCAACATCGCAACGAACACCGTCGTCAGCCGTGACGAACTCCTCGCCTTCGTCCGGCCGCGGCACCGCGCCATCCTCCTCACCACCCGCTCCGACGGCCGCCCCCAGGGCTCGCCGCTGACGTGCGGCGTGGACGACGCCGGCCGCATCGTCGTCTCCACGTATCCCGAGCGCGCCAAGACGAAGAACGCGAAGCGCGACGAGCGCGTCAGCGTGATCGTGCTGTCCGACGAGTGGAACGGCGCCTGGGTCCAGGTCGACGGCACCGCCGAGGTCCTCGACATCCCGGAGTCCGTCGAGCCGCTGGTCGAGTACTTCCGCAACATCTCCGGCGAACACCCCGACTGGGACGAGTACCGCGCGGCGATGGTCAAGCAGGGCAAGTCCATCATCCGCATCACGCCCGAGCGCTGGAGCCCGCTGGCCACCGGAGGCTTCCCGGCACACCTGGCCCCCGAGAACTGACGGGCGGCGGCTGCGCTGCGGCGGGCGGCTTCCGGGCCCGCCCGGCACGTAGTCGGCCTGCGGGCGGTGCGCGGGACTCAGGCGGCGCTGCCTCCGTCGCCGTCCGCGCCCCTGGTCTCCGCGCCCCCGGTGTCCGTGGAGCCGGTCTCCGTAACGCGGGTCGGGCCGGCGGGGCGGTCGCGGTCGTCGTCCGTCCCGCCGCGTGCGCCTATGGCCTCGATGCCCGCGACCAGCAGGTCGAGCGCGATCCCGAAGTCCCGCTCCCGCCGCTCGTGCACCGTCGCGCCGCCGCGCGCGCCCATGAGGCCGCCGCCCTTCGCCAACGCTGCCCGCAGGCCGGGCCGTTCGTCGATCTGTTCGCTGATCGACCCCATCGCGAGCCGGTAGTACTCGTCCTGGCTGAGGCCCGCGTCCGCGCACCGCTGCACGAAATGGCCCTCTATCGTGCCGAATCCGTAGACGAACTGGAAGACCGCCGAGATCGCGCCCCGCTGCACGTACGGCGGCAGGCCGGTGTCGCGGACCACGGACTGCACGGCGTTGGAGAAGAGGGTCGCGCACGGGCCGATGTTGAGGTACTTGCCGATGAGCGGCGACGCCCACGGGTGCCGCACGAACACCGACCGGTAACTCGCCGCCAGGGCCCGCAACCGCTCCCGCCAGTCCGGTCCTTCACCGCCCGTCACATCCGGCACCTGGACCTCGCCGAAGACATGGTCGAGGGAGAGCTCCAGCAGGTCGTCCTTGGTGTCCACGTACCAGTACAGCGACATGGCCGTCACCCCGAGCTCCGCCGCCAGGCGCCGCATGGAGAACTTCTCCGGCCCTTCGGCGTCCAGCAACATGACGGACACCTCGGTGATCCGGTCCCGGTCCAGGCTCGTGGAGTCACCGCCCGCCCCGGCGCCGGCCTGCGCGTGCTCGGGCCGCTCGTGGCGGCGCCCGCGGACCCTCGGCCGGCCCTCCAGCCACACGCTCGTCCGGGCAGGACGCTTCGCGCGATCGGTTCCGGCGACCATGGGCCAGCCTCCTCGGTTCCTTCCGGCCGGGTGGTGCCGGACCCTTCAGCGGGTGGTACGGATCGGGCGGTGGACGCGCTCAACGCCCGCTCGCAGAGAGCGGCCCGACGAGCCGCTCTCCGTACGCCTTCCCGTACCCGCCCCATGATCCACCCGGTTCAGGATGTTATGCCGTGGCTGGTGGTGATCCTTTCCCCGCGTCCCGGGTACCGCCTTCGTGCATACCGGGAAAATTCGCCCCTCGACCGTCCGCGCCGCCCTGCCTCAATCGTCCGCGCCGCCCGGCCTCAGCGGACGGTGCCCGGCTCCCCCGGCTTGATCAGGTAACCGGCGCCGCGCCGCGTGTGGATCATCGGCGGACGCCCGACGTCGATCTTCCGGCGCAGGTACGAGATGTACAGCTCGACGACGTTCGCCTGGCCGCCGAAGTCGTACGACCACACGCGGTCGAGGATCTGCGCCTTGCTCAGCACCCGGCGCGGATTGCGCATCAGGTAGCGCAGCAGCTCGAACTCCGTCGCCGTCAGGTGGATCGACTCCCCGCCTCGCGTCACGTCGTGGCTGTCCTCGTCCAGCGTGAGGTCACCGACGACGAGCATCGACTCGCTGCGCACCGTGGCCACCCCGGAGCGCCTGATCAGCCCGCGCAGCCGGCCCACCACGTCCTCCAGGCTGAACGGCTTGGTGACGTAGTCGTCGCCGCCCGCTGTGAGGCCCGCGATGCGCTCCTCGACACCGTCCCTGGTGGTCAGGAAGAGGACCGGCACCTGCGGCAGCTCGGTCCGCAGCCGCCTCAGCACGGCACGGGCGTCCACCGCCTCCGCTCCCGCACCACTCGGCGCCCCACCGTCACCGCCGCCGTCACTGTGACCGGCGCCGGCGACGCTCCCGCCCGGCCCCGAGCCGACGGAGCCCGCCGCGCTCCCGGCCGCGGCCCCGCCCGCACCGGCCGCCGCGACAGCGCCGGAGAGCGAGACGTCCCATATCACCGCGTCGGGGGCGAAGTCCCGCGCCGAGTCCATCGCCGAGGCACCGTCGCCCGCGCTGAGCACCTCCCATCCCTCGTACCGCAGGGCCATCGAGAGCAGCTCGGTGAGCGACGCCTCGTCGTCGACGACGAGTACGCGGACGGGACTCCCGTCCGGCTTCAGCATTTCGGTACGCCCGCGGGGCGAGGTGATGGTCATACTCCTCACCCTCGGCAAAGCCTCTGAGAGGCGTCTTGCCGCTTTCTGTGAATTGCCTGAGAAAAGCCTCTCAGGAATGTTTCAGAAGGCGCCGCCCGCCTACGGACCCGGGACCGTGCCGGGACCTTCACCCACTCCGAACAGCGCCGCTCCGTTTCCGTAGCAGACCGCTCGCAGCCAGTCGTCACCGAGCCCCAGCGATTCGAGGGCCTCCAGCTGGTGCCGGTAGGGATGGGGGATGTTCGGGAAGTCCGTCCCGAGCAGCACCCGGTCCCCCAGGGCGGCCAGTCGCGCGAGCGTCTCCCGGTCCCTCGAAAAGGGAGCGTCGAACTCGACGAAGTCCGTGAACGCCATGGTCGTGTCCAGCCGCACCTCCCCGTACCGCTCGGCAAGCGCCATGAAGTCCGCGTACTCGGGCATGCCGAGGTGCGCCACGATCAGCCGCAGCCGCGGGTGCCGCGCGAGCAGCGAGGCCACCGGCCCCGGGCCGGTGAAGGCACCGGGCACGGGCCCCGAGCCGCAGTGCATCACCACCGGCACGCCTGCCTCGGCGAGCAGCCCCCACGCCGGATCGAGCAGCGGATCGCCCGGGTCGTACCCGCCGACCTGCACATGCGCCTTGAAGACCCGCGCCCCGCTCGCGACCGCATCCTTCACATACGCCTCGACGCCCGGTTCCGGAAACAGGGTCGCCGTGCGCAGGCAGTCCGGCGTACGGGCGGCGAAGTCCGCCGCCCAGCCGTTCAGCCACACCGCCATGCCCGGTTTGTGCGGGTACAGCATCGACGTGAACGCACGCACGCCGAACCCGCGCAGCAGCGCGACGCGCTCGTCCTCCTCCTGCCGGTACCTGATCGGCCAGGCACGCCCGACCAGCGGCCCGGCGCTGTCGAAGTACGCCCACACCTTCTTCAGCACCCGGTCGGGCATGAAATGCGTGTGCACGTCGACCAGGCCAGGCAGCCCCACCCGCTCGCGGAACGCCCGCACGGCCTCTCGCTCGTCCACCCCTTGATCGCTCATGGCCTCCACTCTCGGCACGCGTGCCGTATCTGTCCATGACACGGTGACGCCTGCGCTGTCCGTGACACCGTGATCCCCGGCGCCGTCCATGGCACGGTGACCGCCGGCGCCGTCCATGGCACCGTCGCTGTCCAAGACATCCGCGCTGTCCGCCGCCGCGCACTGGCGCCGTCGTCGTCGGCGGTCGTCGGCCGTCGTCGGCCGTCGTCGGGGACCGGCATCCGGGGGCGGCATCCGGAGGTCGGCGTCGGAGAGTCGGCCCCGGGCGGCATCCGCTGTCGTCCCCCGTCGCGCTGGCGCAGACCGCCGCGCCTCTGGCCGTGACGGCGTCCAGGGCGGCGGTGTGGCTGCCTTCAGAACAACCCGCCCTGCACATCGCCCCGTACCTCCCGTACAGGCAGGCTCAACTGCGGCCCGACCTCCCCCGCACCGGCC
>NZ_JAIUKE010000647.1 GCF_020176795.1 Streptomyces sp. 8L | reverse complement strand
CGGTTCCGGGGGCACGGGGACGGGGGCGGCGAGCTGCGCCTCGGCGTCGGCTCTGCGCTGGTCAAACCGCTGACCGAGCCTGGTCAGTTCCCCGCCCATACGGCTCAGCCACGAAGGCACTCTCAACATGCGTTCCTTCTTTCCCCCGTCACTCTCCCCACTCGCTCCCCCCGGGAGCCGTTCGAGACAGACCGTACACGGATGAAGCCCCCCGCCGAAGGACGGCGAGGGGCTTCACGAGGCGGTGCGGGAGAACCGGGAGGACACGGCCGCGCGGCGGACGGTCCTCCCCGCGCCCTCAGTAGGCGTTGTGGACCTGCCAGTAGGACCAGGCGCCGCACGGGCTGCCGTAGCGGCTGTTCATGTAGTTGAGGCCCCACTTGATCTGCGTGGCGGGGTTGGTCCTCCAGTCGGCACCCACGGACGCCATCTTCGAGCCGGGCAGGGACTGCACCAGGCCGTACGCCCCGGAACTGGGGTTCTGCGCGGTGTAGTTCCACCCGGACTCGCGGGTCACGATGTTGCTGAAGCACTGGAACTGGTCGGCCGGCACGATCTGACGGGCGATCGACTGCACGTCCGAGGCCGAGTACGAGCTCTGGACGGCGAACGCGGTCGCGGACTTGAGGGCCTCTTCGGCCTTCTTGGCCTCCTTGGCCTCTTCCGCCTTCTTGGCCGCTTCGGCCGCCTTGTCGTCCGCCGCCTGCTTCTTGGCCTTGGCGTCGTGGGCGGCCTGGACGCGGGCCGCCTCCTCGGCGGACTTCTGGGCGGCCTGGTCGGCGGCGGCCGACTGGGCACTTGCCTGCTGCGCGAGCGAGGCGGTCTGCACCTGTGCCTGCTCACCCGAGGGGATGTCCGCCAAGACAGCGTCCGAAGCGGTCGTCTCGACGTTGTCGCCCGAAGCGTGCTGAGGGTCGCCCGAGGCGACACCCACAACGGCGCCGACAGTGGTGACCGCGGTGGCGGACGCCACCGCGAATCCCCGTACCGAGATCCGGCTCACACGGTTTCCTTCCAGCAACGCCCGCACGGTGACCCCGCGGGCGCGATCGTGCCCCTGGCACTGGCCTCCGCTACTGCTGGGTCACGGGAGACACGGGCCCGTTGAGCAGTCCTCGGAGGGACTGCCGCGTGGTGCTCGGGCGGCATGCGGCGGCGGGTGTGGAGTTGTCGGGGCGCCGAGACGCCTGGTGTTCGTGTGCCGCATGCGGGGCCTGACGGAAGCAAGACTTTGCCGGATGGCGACGTCGCAGGGCAATTCCCAGTTGCGTGGGAAAGCTCACACCCCGTTTGCCCCAGCGGATTTGTGGAAATCCCGCACAGCACGGCGCCGCCCCGCTAAGCTCCTTCGCTCTGCGGGGCGGCGCCGTTCTTTTGTGACCCACCATGAGCTCATAGGCTCAAATATGTCCGTCTTCCAGCATCTCCGTCACCAAAGCGGCGATCTGCGAACGCTCGGAGCGCGTCAACGTGACATGGGCGAACAGGGGATGCCCCTTCAGCTTCTCGACGACGGCGACGACACCGTCGTACCGGCCGACCCTCAGATTGTCCCGCTGGGCGACGTCGTGGGTCAGCACGACGCGCGAGCCGGAGCCGATCCTGGACAGAACCGTCAACAGGACGTTGCGCTCCAGGGACTGGGCCTCGTCGACGATCACGAAGGCGTCGTGCAGCGACCTGCCGCGGATGTGCGTGAGCGGCAGGACCTCCAGCATCCCGCGCCCCAGCACCTCGTCGATGACCTCGCGGCCCGCGAACGACGACAGCGTGTCGAACACGGCCTGCGCCCACGGGCTCATCTTCTCGGCCTCGGTGCCCGGCAGGTAGCCGAGCTCCTGCCCGCCGACCGCGTAGAGCGGACGGAAGACCATCACCTTCTGGTGCTGCCTGCGCTCCAGCACGGCTTCGAGGCCCGCGCACAGCGCCAGCGCCGACTTGCCCGTACCGGCGCGGCCGCCCATCGAGACGATGCCGACGTCGGGGTCGAGGAGCAGGTCGAGCGCGATGCGCTGCTCGGCGCTGCGGCCGCGGATGCCGAACGCCTCGCGGTCGCCGCGGACCAGGCGGACATTGCCGTCGGCCGTGACCCGGCCCAGGGCCTTGCCCCGCTCGGACTGGAGCACCAGGCCGGTGTGGACCGGCAGCTCGCTCGCCTCGGGGACGTAGAGCGTGTCCTCGGAGAAGAGGAGGTCGACCTGCTCGCCGGAGAGCGTGAGCTCGCTCATCCCGGTCCAGCCGGAGTCGGTGACGGCGAGCTCCGCCCGGTACTCCTCCGCGAGCAGGCCCACCGACGACGCCTTGATGCGCAGCGGCAGGTCCTTGGAGACGACCGTGACGTCGTACCCCTCGGCCTGGAGGTTGCGGGCGACGGCGAGAATCCGGGAGTCGTTGTCGCCCAGCCGGAAGCCGGCGGGCAGGACGCCCGGGTCCGAATGGTTGAGTTCGACGCGGAGCGTGCCCCCCATCTCGCCGATCGGCAGCGGCGCGTCGAGACGGCCGAACCGGATGCGGAAGTCGTCCAGCAGCCTCAGCGCCTGCCGGGCGAAATACCCGAGCTCGGGATGGTGCCGCTTGGCCTCCAGCTCCGTGATCACCACGATCGGGAGCACGACCTCGTGCTCCTCGAAGCGGGACATGGCACCTGGGTCGGCCAGCAGGACGCTGGTGTCGAGTACATACGTGCGCCGGTCGGAACGGCGCTTCGAGCTGGTCACCACGGAAGGACGAACCCCCTCGGATGAGGTCGGGGATGCGACGGCGTCGCGGGCGGGTGGGCCGGGCTTCTGGCCCCTGCGCGGGCCGAGCTCCGGCCCTCCACGTCGCCCGTACGACTCACCGTACGGTCGTCCTGGTGCAAAGGGCCTCCCGGGCGGACGGCAGCCTGCCGCCCGCTGAGAACGACGCCCGCCGACCCGCCCACGAGGGGCTGGTCAGTACGTTCCGGACGCCGACCTGCTAGGGGTATTCCCTTTTCCGGCCGCCGCCATGCCATGGCATATGACGCAGGGCCGGTGAACAACGCGTGTCGGGACGCCGAAGGGCACCGGTTCCGCAGGCGCCGGGGCGCCGCGCCGGGCGGGTGTCCTGTGCGTGTTTCCGCCGGGATATCGCGGTGCTTCAGCCGCCGTAGCGCCGGTGGCGGGCGGCGTAGTCGCGCAGGGCCCGCAGGAAGTCGACCTTGCGGAAGGCCGGCCAGAAGACGTCGCAGAAGTAGTACTCCGAATGGGCGCTCTGCCAGAGCATGAAGCCCGAGAGCCGCTGCTCCCCGCTCGTGCGGATGACGAGGTCGGGGTCGGGCTGGCCGCGCGTGTAGAGGTGGGAGGAGATCATGTCGATGTCCACGATCTCGGCCAGCTCCTCGTACGAGGTGCCCTTGGCGGCGTGGTCGTGCAGCAGGGACCGCACGGCGTCCGCGATCTCCTGCCGGCCGCCGTAGCCCACGGCGACGTTCACGAGTATCCCCCGGTTGCCGACCGTGGCCTGCTCGGCCTCCTTCAGCACCAGCTGCGTCCCCCCGGGCAGCAGGTCCATCGTGCCCACGTGGTGGACCTGCCAGCGGCCGTCGGCGGCGAGGTCGCGCACCGCGTCCTCGATGATGCCGAGCAGCGGGGTCAGCTCCTCCTCGGGACGGTCGAAGTTGTCCGTGGACAGCAGCCAGAGGGTGACGACCTCCACGTTGGTCTCCGAGCACCAGCCGAGGAGCTCCTGGATCTTGCTGGCGCCTGCCTTGTGCCCCTGCTCGGTGGTGCCACCCGACGCCTTGGCCCAGCGGCGGTTCCCGTCGAGGATGACCCCGATGTGCTTGGGTCCCTGGGAAAGGTCGAGACGTCCCTCGACCCGGTGGGCGTACAGCCGGTACACAAGGTCGCGCAGGTTCACTGGGTCCACCTCATCCGTCGTGTGGGGATCGCCCGCGAGCCGCGACGGCTCCATGGCCGGTGTGCCGGAGCACAGGGCCGCGGCGGGGCCCCGAAGTCGTCACACTACTGCGCGTACGGCACGGGCACCCAACTCGGTCTGTCACAAGTACGTGATAAGGAAAGACGTGTGACTGATTCTTCCCCCTATATCGCGGCAGACGAGCGCTACGACGCCATGGAGTACCGGCGCACCGGGCGCAGCGGGCTCAAGCTGCCCGCCATCTCGCTCGGCCTCTGGCACAACTTCGGCGACGACTTCGCCCTGGCGTCGCAGCGCGCGATCCTGCGCCGCGCCTTCGACCTGGGCATCACCCACTTCGACCTGGCGAACAACTACGGGCCGCCGCCCGGCTCCGCCGAACTCAACTTCGGCAAGTTGTTCGCCCAGGACTTCGCCCCGTACCGGGACGAGCTGATCATCTCGACCAAGGCGGGATACCGGATGACACCGGGCCCGTACGGGGAGTGGGGCTCGCGCAAATACCTGTTGTCCTCGCTGGACGCGTCCCTGAGGCGGATGGGTCTCGACTACGTCGACATCTTCTACTCACACCGCCCCGACCCCAATACACCGCTTGAGGAGACGATGGGGGCCCTGGCCTCCGCCGTCCAGCAGGGCAAGGCGCTGTACGTCGGCGTTTCCTCGTACACCGCGGAGATGACCGCGAAGGCCGCGGCCATCCTGAAGGACATGGGGGTGCCCGGGCTCATCCACCAGCCCTCGTACTCCATGATCAACCGCTGGATCGAGGACGACGGCCTGCTGGACACGCTGGAGAGCGCGGGTATGGGCTGCATCTCCTTCGTGCCGCTCGCGCAGGGCCTGCTCACCGACAAGTACCTGCACGGCATCCCGGAGGGCTCGCGGGCCGCCCAGGGCAAGTCCCTGAACCCGGAGGTGCTGTCCGAGGAGGTCACCCACCGGTTGCAGGGGCTGAACGACATCGCCCGCCGCAGGGGCCAGTCCCTGGCGCAGCTGGCGCTCCAGTGGGTGCTGCGCGACCCGCGTATGACCTCGGCGCTGATCGGCGCGTCGAAGCCGGAGCAGGTCGAGCAGAACGTGGCGGCGCTCTCGGGCGCCCCGCTGACCCCGGAAGAGCTGACGGAGATCGACAACTTCGCCATCGACACCGAGGGCACGAACATCTGGGCGGGGCGGAGCTGAGCCCTGCGGGGTCCCGGGGTCACTGCGGCGCGGTGCGGTGCAGTGCGGTGTGGTGCGGGGAGGTACGGGGATGCCTGGGGGGCGCGT
>NZ_JAIUKE010000646.1 GCF_020176795.1 Streptomyces sp. 8L | reverse complement strand
CACCACCCCCACTCCACCCGGCCGGTTCCGGCTGCCCACCCGCGTACAGGAGAATTCAGCTCATGAGCAACCCGCAGCAGCTGCGCTACAGCAAGGAGCACGAGTGGCTGACGGCCGCCGAGGACGGCGTGTCGACGGTCGGCATCACGGAGTTCGCGGCGAACGCCCTGGGCGACGTCGTCTACGTACAGCTCCCTGAGATCGGGGACACGGTGAGCGCGGGCGAGACCTGCGGCGAGCTGGAGTCCACCAAGTCGGTCAGCGACCTCTACGCGCCGGTCAGCGGCGAGGTCACGGCGGTCAACCAGGACGTGGCGGACGACCCGTCGCTGGTCAACACGGCTCCCTTCGAGGGCGGCTGGCTGTTCAGGGTCCGCGTCTCCGCGGAGCCCGACGACCTGCTCTCGGCCGACGAGTACACCGAGTTCGCCGGCAACTGACGCCGCCGCCACCGACGCAACCGACACCAGGGACTGATCCGCTTTGTCTTCGCTCCTGAACACCCCGCTGCACGAGCTCGACCCGGACGTCGCCGCCGCCGTCGACGCGGAGCTGCACCGCCAGCAGTCGACGCTGGAGATGATCGCCTCGGAGAACTTCGCCCCGGTCGCCGTGATGGAGGCGCAGGGCTCGGTCCTCACCAACAAGTACGCGGAGGGCTACCCGGGCCGCCGTTACTACGGTGGCTGCGAGCACGTCGATGTGATCGAGCAGATCGCCATCGACCGCGTGAAGGCGCTGTTCGGTGCGGAGCACGCGAACGTGCAGCCCCACTCGGGCGCCCAGGCCAACGCGGCGGCGATGTTCGCGCTGCTGAAGCCGGGCGACACGATCATGGGTCTGAACCTCGCGCACGGCGGGCACCTCACCCACGGCATGAAGATCAACTTCTCCGGCAAGCTGTACAACGTGGTGCCCTACCACGTCGACGGCGAGAGCGGCCAGGTCGACATGGCCGAGGTGGAGCGCCTGGCGAAGGAGACCCGCCCGCAGCTGATCGTCGCGGGCTGGTCGGCGTACCCCAGGCAGCTGGACTTCGCGGCCTTCCGCCGGATCGCCGACGAGGTCGGCGCGTACCTGATGGTCGACATGGCGCACTTCGCGGGGCTCGTCGCCGCGGGCCTGCACCCGAACCCGGTGCCGCACGCGCACGTGGTGACGACGACCACCCACAAGACGCTGGGCGGCCCGCGCGGCGGTGTGATCCTCTCGACGGCCGAGCTGGCGAAGAAGATCAACTCCGCGGTCTTCCCCGGTCAGCAGGGCGGTCCGCTGGAGCACGTCATCGCGGGCAAGGCGGTCGCGTTCAAGGTCGCCGCGACGGACGACTTCAAGGAGCGCCAGCAGCGCACCCTGGACGGCGCGCGCATCCTGGCCGAGCGCCTGGGCCGCGACGACGTGACGGGGGCGGGCGTCTCCGTCCTGTCCGGCGGTACGGACGTCCACCTGGTCCTCGTCGACCTGCGGAACTCGGAGCTGGACGGACAGCAGGCCGAGGACCGGCTGCACGAGATCGGCATCACGGTCAACCGCAACGCGGTGCCGAACGACCCCCGGCCGCCGATGGTCACCTCGGGCCTCAGGATCGGCACCCCCGCGCTGGCCACCCGCGGCTTCACCGCGGAGGACTTCGCCGAAGTGGCGGATGTCATCGCGCAGGCCCTCAAGCCGTCCTTCGACCGCGAGGACCTGGGCGTGCGGGTGGCGGCGCTGGCCGCGAAGCACCCGCTGTACCCGACGCTGTAGCCGACCGCGCACAGCGCGTCAGGCCGTTCGCGGGGCATCGCGTCACACTGGAGTGTGGTGCGCGGTGCCCCGCCGCGCGCCACCGTACGTGTCAGGACCCGTACCGCCCCGCCGGCCGGTACGGCCCACCTGGCGGACAACGGCGTCCGCCGACCAGCAAGGAGTTCTCCGTGGCCATCTCGGTCTTCGACCTGTTCTCGATCGGCATCGGCCCGTCCAGCTCGCACACGGTCGGCCCGATGCGCGCCGCGCGCATGTTCGCGCAGCGGCTGAAGAACGAGGGCCTGCTGGTCCACGTGGCGTCGGTGCACGCGGAGCTGTACGGGTCGCTCGGCGCGACCGGGCACGGGCACGGCACGCCGAAGGCGGTCCTGCTCGGCCTGGAGGGCAACGCGCCGCGCACCGTCGACATCGAGCACGCCGACGAAGAGGTGGAACGTATCTCCACAAGCGGCAGGCTGAATCTGCTGGGCGTGCACGAGATCACGTTCGACAGCGAGAAGGACCTGGTCCTGCACCGCCGCAAGCGGCTGCCGTACCACGCGAACGGCATGAAGGTCACCGCGTACGACTCCGCGGGCGGGACCTTGCTGGAGAAGACGTACTACTCGGTCGGCGGCGGCTTCGTCGTGGACGAGGAGGCGGTGGGCGAGGACCGCATCAAGCTGGACGACACCGTCCTCAAGCACCCCTTCCGCACCGGTGACGAGCTGCTGCGCCTCACCCGCGAGACGGGCCTCTCGATCTCCGCGCTGATGCTCCAGAACGAGCTGGCCTGGCGTACGGAGGCCGAGGTCAGGGCGGGGCTGCTGGAGATCTGGCAGGTCATGCTCGCGTGCGTGGGACGGGGCATGTCCTGTGAGGGCAACCTGCCGGGCGGCCTGAAGGTACGGCGGCGCGCCGCCAACTCCGCGCGCCAGCTGCGCGCCGAGGGCGACCCGCACACCCACGCGATGGAGTGGATCACCCTCTACGCGATGGCCGTGAACGAGGAGAACGCCGCGGGCGGCCGGGTCGTCACCGCCCCCACCAACGGCGCGGCGGGCATCATCCCGGCCGTCCTGCACTACTACATGAACTTCTGCGCCCACGGCGCGACGCCCGAGGAGCGCGACGACGACGTGGTCCGCTTCCTGCTCGCGGCGGGCGCCATCGGCATGCTCTTCAAGGAGAACGCGTCGATCTCCGGCGCCGAGGTCGGCTGCCAGGGCGAGGTCGGCTCCGCCTGCTCGATGGCGGCCGGCGCCCTCGCCGAGGTCCTGGGCGGCAGCGCCGAGCAGGTGGAGAACGCGGCCGAGATCGGCATGGAGCACAACCTGGGCCTGACCTGCGACCCGGTCGGCGGCCTGGTCCAGATCCCGTGCATCGAACGCAACGGCATGGCGGCGGTCAAGGCCGTGACCGCGGCGAAGATGGCCCTGCGCGGCGACGGCAGCCACAAGGTCTCCCTCGACAAGGTCATCAAAACGATGCGTGACACCGGCCGCGACATGTCGGTCAAGTACAAGGAGACCGCGCGGGGTGGGCTCGCGGTGAACATCATCGAGTGCTGATGCCATAGGGCCTGACCAGGGGTTCAACCGGACCCCGCTCTGCGGACCGGCGCGCGTGGTGGCGACCGTTGGCCGGCGCTCGGCGCGCGGACGGAGAACGTCTCGTTACCGCCCCTTAGGGGGTGCGTCCTCAGGGCATCCATTTCTCCTATGGGCACCGGTCGTCCGGGGCCCGACGGGCTCATCGAGACCGTCCCATGTCCACAAAGGGGGAAACATGCCTCGTCCTCGTCTGCGCAGACGCCGTCCGTTGTTCGCGCTGACCGCGATCGCCGCGCTGGCCCTCGCCGACCTCGCCGCCCCGGCGTCGGCAGCGCCGTCGGCGCCCGCGGCCACCTGTGGTTCCAAGCCGACGACCAACCAGAAGACCGCGGCATCGTTCAATACGTCGGGGGTCAACATCCGCAGCGGCCCCTCCACGTCGTGCACGGTTCTCGGGTCGGGCTATCCGGGGCAGTCCGTCACTCTCCGGTGCAGCGCGAGCAGCGGCGACTGGGCGTATGTCACCGACAAGACGACCGGCATCACGGGCTGGGTCGACGGGGACTACCTGAACTGGCCCGGCGGGGCCGCCTACCTCTGCTGACGGTCCCGTCGGCGGGAGGCGGGCCGGTGTCAGGGGCGCGGGGCGGCCTGGGCGACGCGGCGCAGGTAGTCCTCGGTGGCCCGGGCGGCGTGGCCGACGTGCTCCGCCATCAGGGCGCGCGCCGCGTCCCCGTCGCCGGCCCGTACCGCGTCGAGCACGGCCCGGTGTTCCTGGGCCGCGCGGGCGAGTTGGCCGCTGGCCGTGAGGCCTTCGAGCGGCATCTGCCGCCAGACCCGTCCGACGAAGTCGGCCAGCATCGGTGATCCGCAGGCGCGGGCGACCGCGAGGTGGAAGCGCGCGTTCAGGTCACCGGACGCCGCCTGGCCGCCGTCAGCGAGCGCCGCGTCCAGCGCGTCGCAGGCCGCCGCCATCGCCGCCACGTCGCCCGGCTCCCCCCGCAGGGCGGCCAGCTTCGCGGCCTCCGGCTCCAGGATGGAGCGCACCATGGAGACCTCGGAGGAGCGCTCCGCGGGCTGGCCGCCGATCACGGTGGTGTGGTTGGGGCGGCGGATCACCAGGCCCTGCTCGGCCAGGAGCGAGAGCGCGTCGCGCACCGGTGTCTGGCTCATCTGCAACTGCTCGGCGAGCGCGCCGAGTACGACCCGCTGGCCCGGCGCCAGCTCGCCCGTCCTGATCGCACGGAGCAGTGCCTCGTACGCGACCTCGCTCTTGGTGGGGGCGTGCGCCGGGCCGAGACTCATGCCCGCCAGCCTAACGGGCCGCGGCGCCGGTCACGCCGGGACCTCGGCGCGCCGGGTCGCCGGGGCGGGCGTCGACGTGGACGGTCACCTTGCCGCCGCGTGAGATCGTTCCGTAGACCGGACAGTTCTCGGTGTAGAGGCGGGTGAGCCGCTCGCCCGTCTCCTGGTCGACGCCCCAGGTGGTGACGGACAGCACGACCTCCTCGTACCGCGTGGGGTCGGTCTCGTCGCGGGTGTAGCCCACGACCGTCGCGACGTCGTCGAGCGCGGCGCCCTCCTCGCGCGCGAAGTGGGTGATGCTGCTGACCGCGCACGTGCCGAGCGAGGCGAGCAGCAGCTCGCCGGCGAGCCACGCCTGGCCGAGTCCGCCCCGGCCGCCCGTCGAGTCGGTGACGAGGAACTGCTCGCGTGCCTCGGCCAGGAACCTGCCCGCGGTCCTGGTGGTGGTGACGGTGACGCTGTCGTCGTACGTCGTCATGGCTGTTTCTCTCCTTGTCTCGGATACGGCTTCGGGAAGTGCCCGGGTGGCCCGCCCCTGGGTGGACGGCGGGTTCGCCGGGGGTCGGGGTCAGGTCGTACGGCGTGGTGTGTCGCGGGCCTGGGGGGAGG
>NZ_JAIUKE010000645.1 GCF_020176795.1 Streptomyces sp. 8L | reverse complement strand
GGGGAGTCGGGGAGCTGCTTGCCGAGGGTGAGGGGCGCGATCTTCGTGACGCCGGCGGCCTTGGTGACGGCGTCGGCGACGGTGTCGCGATCCTCCACGGGAGCGATGCCGACGAGATTCGCGAGCGCGGCTTTGGTGCCGAGGACGGCCTCGGTTTTCTGGTAGCTGAGCAGTTCCCGCAGTTGGGGGGCCCAGCCCAGCTCGCCGAGTTCGACCTGATGGGCGAGGTGTCGGGCGACCCGGACCACCCGGGGATCGATCTTCAAAGCCAGGGCGAGGTCGTAGTCCGTGCCGATCTGGATCTGCACGCTGAACCGGCTCGCGAGCGCCTCCGTCAGAACGGCCCCGTGGACGCCGGGATTGTGGCCCGCCACCACGTAGAAGCCCGGTTCGGCCTTGATGGTTTCGCCCTTGTGGGCCTTGACCTGGATCTGCCTGCGCCCGTCCATCGCGGGATACAGCGCCGCCAACACCTTCGGTGAGATCAACGTGGCGTCGTCGATCAGCAGGGCGCGGCCCTCGGTCATCGCGGTGACCAGCGGACCGTACTGGAAGACGTAGCCTCCGCCGTCGGCCTGGGTCCACTCGCCGATCAGGTCGCCGACCGTGGTGTCGCCGTCACCGGCGACGGTGAGCAGGTCCGGGAACGCGGCCTCGACCAGACTCGTCTTGCCGGTGCCCGGAGGGCCGTAGAGCAGCACCGGCACGTCGGCGTCCCGCAACCGGTTCAGCGCCTCGACGTCGGGCAGATCGGCCAGCTCCCGGGGGTGGTAGAGCTGACCCCCCGGGCGGCGGATCGGGCCGGACTGCTTCGGTGTGGCTGCTGCGGGAATGGTCGTGCGGGCCCTGGCCGCCTGGGCGCGGGGAGCGTGGGTGCCCGGTGGGCTGATCACCGCGGTCTGCGCGGCTGCGGCGGTCTGCGGATTCGCGCGGAACTTCGGTTGTCCGCTTCCGCCTTGGTCGGCCTCGCCGCGTCGCACCAGGGTCAGGACCGCGTTGCGGACGGCGCCGTGAGAGTGGCCCAGCTGCCTGGCCATCTCCCCGATGGAGAGCGAATCCGCTGGCCGGTCGGCCAGCAGGCGGGCCACCTTGGCCCGTAGTTCGCCGCCCTTGGTGCGCGCTGCACTGGTAGGCGGTGCGGGTGTGGTCACAACGAGGCTCCTTCAACAGGTTTCAGTCCGGGCGGGGTTGGCGAGTCGCTGGAGAGGCTGGCCGCGGGTCACGGACTGTGCCGACATCGGCGACCGGGCCAACCGGGGCGTACCGACGGCGGCGCTCACCCGTCGACCGAGGGCTCGGTGCAGGTGCAGGGGATGACCGGCGACGAGCAGCTCGCTGGCTGCCGAGCGGGCCCGTGCGTCCGCTCCGTACCGGGTTCCGTCGCTCGGCAGGCGCAGACGGGAGCCTCTTCGAAGCCGTCCTGGAGCAGGATCCGCCGGGCGGCGGCGTTGTAGCCGGTGGTGGTGATCTCGCCGGTGATGGCGTGCCGGATCGTCATGAACGGCTCTGCTGGTGCGTCGGGCAAGGCGGATCTCCTATCGGAGGAGGCGGGAAGTGGTGGGGTGTTGGGCGAAGGCGGGGAGGGCCCGGAGCGCGCCGCACATCAACGGTGCGTGGCTGGACCACGAACGACGGGCACGACTGCCGACATGCCCCAGGGCGGGCCTCACCTCCCCGCAGCTACCTGACTGCCTTTCCGTACCTTCTGATAGCCGGGTGTACCAACAACGGCCATCAACGGTTTTTTCAAGTGGGACGGAAAGGAGAGGTGCGCTCTGATCAGGGCGTCTTGTACCGGCCCCGGTGCGAAGGCGCGGCGGTGTCGGCCGCGTGCCGAGACCGCCCGGCGAAGCCTTGGGGAAGAGCGGTGCCGGCGCACGGCAACGAGTAGTTTCTGGGGGCTTAGCGCTGGTGGGCGGTCGCGCCGGTACGAGGAGGCGGCGTGGGCAGTGTGGTGTCCACGGCCGGGCGCGGACGGGCGTGCGGCACGCTGGCACGGTGCGGAGGCAGGACGGCGACAGTCGCACCGAGGTCCTCGGCCGTCTCTTCGACTTCGCGGGCAAGGAACTCGATCTGCCGGCTCAGCGCGGAGAGCCGAGCGGCAATCTGGCGGCCCTGCACGCTCTCCAGTGCGCTTGCGAACTGGGCACCCGTTTCGAGTAGTTGCTGGAGCCGGATCATCGGGCCTGCGTCGTACCCGCGCTGCACGGCGCCCAGGAGGGCATCGGATGCGTCCCCTGCGCTGTGGCCTTCGACGACATCGCGGATGAGATCCTGCAGTGACGCCTCTGGGGCCGGTGCAGGGCGGTTGAAGCGGGAGACGTCCCCGCGCAGTACACCGGGCGGGACCGGCGCGGGCAGTACCTTTCCCGCCTCGTATTCGTGGGTGTAATGCCCGATGACCTGCCAGCCCGGTGCGTACGGGTCGCCTCGCAGCGCGACCACCGTCGAGTCGTCCTCCTCAACCAGGTGGGCGAGGGTGATCGGCTGCCCGTCGGCGGCGTACCACGACTCGGTCAGTTCCAGCTCGCCGCGCCACTGCGCGGCCTGGGCCCTCTCGGTCCACGTCTGCGCTTCCTCGTCGGTCAGCGGAGCCTTGTGGTGCCGGCTCTCGCGTGGGCCGGCGAGGTGGCAGGCGACGGGGCTGAGGTCCGCCCAAGCGGTGAGGTGTGGCCACAGCGCCGCGTGCTGGGCGCGTTCGGCGGGGGAACCGGGGGAGGCCGGCCGGTCGAGAGCCCGGTGGATCTCGGCGGCGGAGGCAGTCAGGCTGTCCAGTACGGCCCGCCACGCGGGCAGGTGCCGGGCGGGCGGCAGCTGGTCGAGCGCGAGGCGGGCTGTATCGATGAGGGCCTCGGCGCGCGGGGCGAGGTGGGTGGCGTACGCCTCCACCGCGGTCTTGTCACGGCGGGCTCGTGCGATTGCGGCGGCGCCTTCGTGGACGGTGCGGCCGTAGCGGTCGCGGGTCAGATCGAGCGCGACCTCGCTCTCGCGGCCGATGGCCGTCATCCGCTGTTGAAAGCTGGCGGCAGCCTGGACGAGTTCGGGTGCCTGGGGTGGGAGGCCGTCGTGCGGTGTATCGCTGGTGGGCGTCATCGAGGCCGCCTGGCGCCAGGGGCCGTCAGGTGGACGGTTGGTGCGTAGGTGGGCTTCGGCGGTGCTGCCGACGGGGAAGTGGTGGGCGGTGTAGCGCGGTGCTGGGTCGTGGGGCCGGCGGCGGCCCGGGCGATGCGACTACGCTGCTGCTGGCTTCCGTTGGGCTGGAACCGGCGGGACGAGGTGGGGGCGGGGGCCGGGTCGAGGCGGATGTCGGCCTGCACGGTGTAGCCCTGGCGGCGAAGATCGTGGACGGCCTGGCGGGTCCGACGGACCCCGTCACGCTCGGGCTCGTTGAGCCGGTACAGCCCGGGCCGGCCGGGGACGGGTTCGAACTGTTCGCGCTCCAGGTACCAGTGGGCAAGGTGCGCGGGCATGGAGGAGGTGCAGGAGGCGACGAAGCCGTGTTCTTCGTGGTCGCCGAAGACGAAGTGGGTGCCGGGGGACAAGGGGCAGTGTTCTCCTCACAGGGTCGGGGGGAGAGAGAGCGGTCAGTGGCTGCCGTGCCTGGGACGGCCCGTGGGAAGGGGGCTGACCGGTGTGGCGACGGGGAGAGCCGGTCGGTGATGGGGTGCGCTCACGCGGGCTTGGCGCAGAAAGATTTCGCCGTCCGTGAGCCAGGTCTCGATGGCCGGCCATGCGCGGGCGTAGCTTTCCTTCGACGACAAGGGGCTGTCGTGCAGGGCCTGGACGAGGGTGACGGCGTCGGTCAGGCGGGACAGCGTCGCTGCGTCGTCGGGCCACGGGCTGCCGGCAGGACGGCAGTGGTCGATCAGAGGCGGAGCGTGGTCGAGGACAGTGAGGAAGTGTCGCCAGGAGTGGCTAAGGAATCTCTCGGCCGCGGAGCTGAGAACAGCAGCGCCCAGCGGAGTGGCGTCGCCGTGGCGGTCGGCGGAGACCGTGGCCTGCCAAGTGTCGTATTCGGACCGGATGCTTCTCAGCGCCGTGGCGATGGCTGAGGTGCGACGGCTGTGTACGGTCCGCTCGTAGGCGGGCAGGTACTGGTCGGCAATGGCCTGGGCCGCCCGCCCGGCGGACGGCGGCAGGACGATACTGCGTGGGGCGTGCGGATCGCCGTAGCCCTCTTGGAGTTCATCCGAGGCAAGGGCGCCCACAAGGTAATGGAGTTGATGCCCAGGGCGTTCGACATACAGCAGCGTGGTGCCGTTCACCGTGTCGGTGAGTGTCCCGGCGTAGGGGATCCGCTCGTTCTTCAGGGCGCGGCCGAGCTCGCCGCTGTCCCAGATCCAGGGCACGAGGTGTTCCTGCCAGGCGGGGTGCGAGTAGACCTCGACCGACGCCTTCCACTGGCCGGGCAAGAGGCGTGCGAGGTCGCGGGCCGCGTCGCCGATGAACCGGCGGCTGCTCGTGTGCACGCTGACGCGGTGGCGTTTCGCGCACGTGATCAGGTCGGCCAAGGTGGTCTTGTTGCCGTTGGCGGGCATGTGGTAGACGAAGTCGGCGTCCCGCTGGAAGCCGCTTTCCGCGAGGGCGGTGTGCGCCCGCGGGTAGTGTTCGCCCGAGGGGATGGCGGCGATCCCGGAGTCCTGGCTGGCCGAGAGGATGATCTGCGCTTCAGTCATGGAGCGGATCCCTGCTGCGGTGTGGGAGGGTGGGCCGGATGATGATGCAGCGGTGGAGCAGAGCGCTCTCCTGATGTTTGGCAGGGCAGTTCAGTGTGTGTGGCCAGCGCGGTCCTGGGGCGGCGGTGCGGCCTGCGCGGGCGAGTGTGAGGGCTGGAGTCGCGGGGTGGCCCTGTCGGCGGCCACGGCTTGTCGATAGGTCCCCACTGTCACGTCGAGGTGTTCGATGGCGTCCGCGCGGCGGGCGGCGAGGATGTCGAGCTGGATGCCGCGCTGCTGGAGGACGCCGAGGGGGTTCACGTGCGCCTGTCCGCCGGCCACCCGGCTGAGGGTGTCGCTGAGCGACGTGGCTTCGTCACGGAACAGGCGCTGCACGTGGTCGAGGTGCTGTGCGGCGTGCACGACCAGCCAGGCCAGTGCATTGATGGTGCTGCCGTGCTCGTGGCGTGTACTCAATTCGCGGAGCGTGACGCCGAGTGTGGCCGCGACGGTGCGAGAGCCATGGTCTGTCGGGGGCTTGGGGCTGGGGCG
>NZ_JAIUKE010000644.1 GCF_020176795.1 Streptomyces sp. 8L | reverse complement strand
CGGCCACCGTGTGGCCGACCCCCGCGTCGCCCTCGGCGCGCCCCGCCCGGCCGCGGGCTACGCGTCGAGTGCCGACCTGCGCGGACCCGGCCCCCACGGCCCGCGCTCGGGCCCGGGCGGCGGCGCCGTGCCCGGTGCCGGCGCGCTGCTGCCGCTCGGTGTGCCCGTCGCGAGCGCCCTGCCGAGCACGCTCCAACTCCAGCGCGCGCTCCGCCCGTTGCAGCGTTACCAGCGGACCGCCGCACCCGTGGAGCGCCTGCTCGACGAGGCGGCGACGGTCGACCTCAGCGCCCGCGCCGGCGGGCTCGTCGTGCCGGTGTACCGCGCGTCAGCCCGGGCGGAGGTGGACCTGCAACTGGTGATGGACGTGTCGTCCTCGATGCTCGTGTGGCAGCGGCTCATCGCCGAACTGGAAGACATATTCAGCCATTTGGGAGCCTTCCGCGATGTGCGGGTCCGGTATCTCCACGAGGGCCCGGACGGCGAGCCCGCCGTCTCCACCAGCCTCGACCCGCGTACGGCGGCACTCGGCCCGGTCGAGCGGCTCAGCGACCCCACGGGCAACCGGATCACGGTCCTCCTCAGCGACTGCGCGGGCCCCCTGTGGTACAGCGGCCAGGCCCACCGGCTGCTGTACCGGCTGTCGGGCCAGGCGCCCGTCGCCGTGCTCCAGCCCCTCCCGCAGCGGCTCTGGGGGCGCACGGGCCTGCCCGTGACGTACGGTCTGCTGGCGCGCGGCGAGGGCACGGGCTCCGCGGCGCTGCGGCTCGTCGGCAGGAGCGCGCCGCCGCGCGCCGCGGGCGCCGTCGCCATCCCCGTGCTGCCGCCGGTCGCCGCGTCGCTCGGCGCCTGGGCCGGGCTGCTCTCCGGCAAGGGCGCGGGGCACACACCGGGCGCGGTCGGCTGGGTGCGCCCCGACCAGCCCGCCACGTCGGCGCCGCGCGACGGGCAGCCGCTGCGCGCCGCGCAGGTGGTGCGCAGATTCCGCTCCGCGGCGTCGCGGGACGCGGGCCGGCTCGCCGGATACCTGGCGGCGGCCCCCCTGTGGATGCCGGTGATGCAGCTCGTACAGCGCACGATGCTGCCCGACTCGGGCCCGGCGGAACTGGCCGAGGTGCTGCTCGGCGGGCTGATGCGGGTCGACCGCGCCGCGCCGGCCGAGGGCGGCCCGTGGTACGCCTTCGAGCCGGGCGTGCAGGACGAACTGCTGGGCCCGCTCACCCGCGAGGAGGCCATGCTCGTCCTGAAGCACTGCTCGGACTACATCGAGCGGCACTTCGGCAAGGGCAGCTGGAACTTCCCCGCGGTCGCGGCGGCGCAGCTCGACAGCGGGCGCTCCGGCATCGACTGGCCCGTTCCGCGGCACGGCGGCGTGTCGGCGTTCCCGGCCGGCGACGAGGACCCGGAGGAGGCCAGGCGCGCCAGGTCCGCGGTCCCGCACCCGTTCGCGGAGGTCGCCTCGCACGTCCTGGAGCAGTTCATGCCGCTGCCCGAGCGCTTCACCGCGGAGCCGGACGAGGCCCACCGGGCCCCTGACGCGGTGCGCTCAGCCTGGACCCTGGTCCGGGACTACGAGGCGGACGGCATGATGCAGCACCTCGTCGACGCCGTGCAGCTGCTGCGCGGCGCGGTCGCCGCGGACGAGCACGCGGCCGCCACGGGCCGCCTCGACGGAGCCGGGGCCGAGGCGGAGGCGGGGCGCGGCGAGGTGCGCACCACTCTCGCCACCTGCCTGCTGCGGCTGTGGGAGGTCCAGGGCGGTGCCGCACTCCTCCAGGAGGCCGAGGAGGCCGCCGACTGGGCGATCGGCAGATCCGGGGGCGTGCGCGGGCGCGCGGTGCTCGCCGGGATCCTGCACGCGGCGGCCGACGACCGGCTGCGGCGCGGCGACGAGCGCGGGGCGCTCCAACTGCTCCAGCGCGCCGACCGGGAGTACACGGCCGCCTGCGCCGCCCCCGGCATGGCGCCGGGCGACGCGCTGCGGCTGACACTGGAGCGGGTCCGCGCCCTGGAGGCCCAGTGGCGGCTCGGCCACGACAGCGCCCTGCTGCAGAGCGCCGTCGGCATGCTGGAGGCGTTCTCGGATGGCTGGCCCGACCAGCGCAACCGCCCCGCCGCCCTGCCGCTGGCCCTCGGGCGCATGCTGCTGCGGCTCTCCGGCGCCACCGAGGACGCGGAACAGGCCCAGCTGTACGCGAAGCAGGCCGCCAGGTCCCTGCGTACGGCGCTCGGCGACCAGGACGGCGCGAGGCAGACGGGCGGCACGCAGGCGAGCACCGTACTCGACCTCGCGGACGCACTGCTGGCGTCGGGCGACGGCCTGGACGACGGCCTGACGCTCGTCGGCCGCGCCCTCGGCATCGTCCGCGACGACCGGCTCAGCGCGCAGCTCAGGCTGCGGGAGGGCCGCCTCAGACTCGCCAGGTACGAGGCGGGCGCGGGCGCCACGCCCGCCGGGGACCCGGCGGAACTCCAGGAGGCCATAAGGTCGTTCGAGCTCGCGGCCCGGGGCATGCCGCGCGACACCGCGGCCCACGCGGACGTGCTCGCGGAGTGGGGGAGCGCGCTGCTGAGCCGCGCGAGCCTGCCGGACGGTCCCGAGCTGGTGCACGCGGCCGTCCAGGTGCTGCGGGACTGCCGGGCCGAGACGGCGCCCGACGACCCGCACCAGGCGGACCGGGTGCTGATGCTCGCCCGGGCGCTGATGATCCGGCACCGGATCGCCGAGGACCGGGTGGACCTGCGCGAGGCGGAGTACCTGTTCGGGCTCGCGGCGCGCGAGGCGCGCGACCCGCTCACCCGCGCGCACTGCTGGCTGGACCTGGGCAACGCGCGCTTCGACGCGTACCGGGTCCTGCACCGGCCGACCAGGCTCGACGAGGCGGCGGAGGCGTTCAGGGACGCGGCCGCGGCGGCCCGCAGGGCGGCCGAGGGGGCCGACGACGCGACACCCGCGCTGACGGCGAGATCGGAGGAGGCCGTGGCGGTCCAGGCGCGCGCGCACCACGGGCGCGGCAGGACGTACGTGGAGGCGGGACGGCCGCGGGCGGCGCGGGACGCCTTCCGGGAGGCGCGCGAGCAGTGGCGCAAACTGCCCGGAGGCGGCGGCGAGGAGGCACGCGAGACCCAGGACCGTCTGGCGGACCTGGAGACTTGAGCGTTCAATGGTGAAGGGCGACCATGGAGGGACGACACTGAAAGCAATGGGCCGTCAAGCATTCGAATATGGCGGCTCGCAGGGCCCGTTGACCATGTAACCGTCTGACCGTGCGACCGTACGGTCCGCTCGGGAACCACCGCTCGGAAAACCACAGCACCAACCGCACCACAGCGCCAACCGCGGACGGGCTCAACGGGGAGTGCCGTACGGGCAGATGGAGCGCACATCGCGACATGCGCACGGCGACCACGGGGAGAGACGATGACCGAACCAGTGAGCCCTGACACCGGCACCGGCGGCACGGGGACGCGCCCCGATACCGGCCGGCCGCGCCCCGACGACGGCGCTCCGGGCGCCTCGTCGCCCGCGCCGCCGCCCCTGCCCGACCTCTCCGAGGTCGACCTGGAGACCCTGCGCACGCTCGACCATCCGGTACTCGCGGAGATGGTCGGTGAGCTGCGCGAGCGCGCCGAGCGCCCGCGCGAGATGCTCTGGGGCTTCACCAACGCGTTCTGACCGCCGCCGGAGACCCGTGGTCCCGGGACCCGGGAGGGGCCGGACCCGAGCCGGACCCGGCAGGCGGTATACGGGCCGGACCCGGCCGACGGTATACGGGTGGGCATGTGCCGGGCGCATACGCCGCACACCGGACACCCGTACGATTCCGGACCCGGTTGCTCGTGAACCGGACAACATCATCCGGATATCGCCCGCGGACGGTTCGCACCCGCCCGCCGCAGACATATCACGTCTCGGGGTGTCCGTCAGGGGACGCCCCGCACCGGAGCGACGGGCCCCGCCGCTCCATGAGCCGCACCGTATCGGGGGTTTCGCCGTGCCGCGCAGAGGATTGCCGGGGGGCACCGGCGCGCCCGTCCCGTTCGCCCAGTTCATCGTCAAGGCGCACGGCAGGTGCAACCTCGCCTGCCGCTACTGCTACCTGTACGCGGGCCCCGACCACTCCTGGCGCGCCCGCCCGGCCCTCGCGGGCGACGACGTCCTCGGCCGCACGGCGGACCGGATCGCCGAGCACGCGCGCGCCCACGCCCTGCCCGCCCTCTCGCTCGTCCTGCACGGCGGAGAGCCGCTGCTCGCCGGGGCGGACCGGCTGGGCGCCTTCGCGGACCGGGTGCGCGAGCGCGTGCCCGACGGCTGCCGCGTGCACGCGACCGTGCAGACCAACGCCACGCTGCTGGACTCCGCCGCGATCGACACCCTGGCCCGCCACCGGGTGCGGGTCGGCATCAGCCTCGACGGCGGACTGCCCGCCCACAACGCCGCCCGTGTGGACCACGCGGGACGCCCCTCGTGGGCCGCCGCCGTACGCGGCGCCCGGCTCCTCGCCCGGCGCGCGCCCGAGGCGTACGCGGGCATCCTCACCGTCGTCGACCCGCGCACGGACCCCGTCGAGCTGTACGAGTCGCTGCTCGAACTCGCGCCGCCCGTCATCGACCTGCTGCTGCCGCACGGCAACTGGACGGTGCCGCCGCCAGGCGTCCCGGCCGGCGCGCCCGGCGACCCCCGCGCCGCCCCGTACGGCGACTGGCTCTGCGCGGTCTTCGACCGGTGGTGGGACGCGGGCCGCCGCGAGGTGCGCGTCCGGCTCTTCGAGGAGTGTGTCGGCCTGCTGTTCGGCCTGCCCGGCGCCACCGAGTCGCTGGGCCTGGACCCGCTCGGCGCGATCGTCGTGGAGACCGACGGCTCGATCGAGCAGGTCGACTCGCTCAAGTCGGCCTACGACGGCGCCGCGGCCACCGGCCTCGACGTCTTCCGGCACGGCTTCGACGACGCGCTGCGCCACCCCGCCGTCGCCGCGCGCCAGTCGGGCGCCGCCGCACTCGCACCCGCCTGCCGCGCCTGCCCGCTGCTCGCCGTCTGCGGCGGCGGCCACTACGCCCACCGCTACCGTGCGGGCAGCGGCTTCGGCCATCCATCCGTCTACTGTGCCGACCTCGACCGGCTGATCCGGCATGCCGCGGCGCGGCTCGCGGCCACAGCCGTCGGGAGCGGCAAGTGAGGTCCCCGTGAACGCCACCCCCACAGCCGTCCCGGCC
>NZ_JAIUKE010000643.1 GCF_020176795.1 Streptomyces sp. 8L | reverse complement strand
GCGGTAAGGGGCGGAAAACAGGGGAGGGAACATCGGCCACGAACGGGGGAGTTGGGAAACGAGGCAGCCGTTCCTGATGCGGCGTGTGCGATCGTCGGAGTAATCTTCCTTGATCGTTGGACGGTCCCAGAAAAGGCGGGAAAGAGGCGGTGCGCGGGTGAGCTCGGGAGGGCTGGAGCTACCCCCCGGTGAGGCAGGTCACGAGGGGGACGCAGGCGACATCCCGCCGGGGGTGGTGTCCGTCGCACGCCCGATGGAGATCGGCGTGGAGCTGGACTGGGGCGCGGACGCGTGGGCCGAGGTCCGTACGCGCGCACAGCGCGCGGGCCGCGCCTACATATGGCTGAATCTCGTCGAACAGCGGATGCGGGCCGTGGTGGCCGCCGTGCTGCGCCCCATCTACGAACCGCACCACGGCGAGGACTGGGTGATCGCCGCGGCGGGACCGGCGGGGCAGGAGTGGGTCCAGCGCGCCGCCGCCGTACGCGAGGTCTCCCGCCGCAAGGGCTACCTCCTCGACCCCGCGGACGACAACGTCCTCAGCTTCCTCACCCTGCCCCAGCTGCGCGAGCTGACGGTGCAGCACTGGCCCTGCTTCGAGCCGTACGTGGACGACCGGCGCGAGCTGGAGCTCGTCATGGACGAGCTGGAGGTCGCGAGGAACGTCGTCTCGCGCAACCGCGCCCTGTCCGAGACCGTCCTCGCGCAGGCCGAGCGGGCCTCGGTCCGGCTGCTCGCGATGGTCGGCGGCGGCGGCGCGCCCCCCGACGGGTACCGGCTGCCGGTCGACGCGGTCGAGGACCTGGTCGGCGAGCGGTACGCGGACGTCGTGTCCGTCCATCCCGACCGGGTCAGGCTCCAGCGCGAGTTCCCCGCCGAGGACCTGTTCGGCGCCGCCCGCCGGGTCGACGCGATCGGCATCGGCCTCAACCTGCTCGTGCAGAACTTCTCCGGACGGCGGCTGATCAGGCTCGCCGAGTCGGGCTGCCGGGTCCGCCTGCTGTTCCTCAACCCGGCCAGCAGCGCCGTCAAGCGGCGCGAGCGTGAGCTCGGCCTGCGCAAGGGCGAGCTCAGCCGCACCGTGGAGATGAACATCCTGCACATGCGCCGGGTCAGGTCGAAGCTCCGCGACCCCGGCGCCTTCGAGATCCACGTCTTCGACGAGACTCCCCGCTTCACCGCCTACCTCGTCGACGGCGACGGCCCCGGCGGGCTCGCCGTCGTCCAGTCGTACCTGCGCACGGCGCGCGGCATGGAGACGCCGGTGCTGGTGCTGCGCGGCGGCGGGCGCGAAGTGGTGCGCTCGGGCCGGGACACGGAGCACGGGCTGTTCGAGGTGTACCGCGAGGAGTTCGAGACGGTCTGGGGTGATTCGCGCCCGGTGTCCTGACGGCCCGTCGTCCACGCGCCGCGAGGACCGCCCCGGCCGCGTTGTCAGTGCCGCGTGCGAAAGTGGGTCAGCACGTCGGAAGTCACGACACGGCTGGACGCGGCGGAGCGGCATGGCGGCACGGTGAGGGGAAGTCAGTATGACGTGGCACGGGGGACCGCTGGCCGGTTTCGATCTGGAGACGACGGGGACCGAGCCGCTTGAGGCCCGGATCGTGACGGCGGCGGTGGTCGAGGCGGCCGGCGGCGAGGTGGTGCGGGGGCGGACCTGGCTGGCGGACCCGGGGGTGCTGATCCCGGCTCAGGCGTGGGCCGTCCACGGCATCAGCAGCGAGCGGGCCGCGGCCGAGGGCAGGCCCGTCCGCGAGGTCGCCGCGGAAGTCGCCGACGCGCTGCGGGACGCCTGGGCGCGCGGCGTCCCCGTGGTCGCGTACAACGCGCCGTTCGACCTGACGCTGCTCAGCGCGGAGCTCAGGCGGCACGGGCTGCCGCCGCTCGGGCCGCTCGGCCCGGTGATCGACCCGTACACGATCGACCGCGCCGTCGACCGCTACCGCAAGGGCAAACGGACCCTGGAGGCCGTCTGCGGCGAGTACGGCGTGGTGCTCGACGGGGCGCACCAGGCCGCCGCGGACGCCCTCGCCGCGGTCCGGGTCGCCACCGCGATAGCGGCGCGGCACGCGGCGGTCGCCGCCCTGAGCGCCCAGGAGCTGCACGGGCGTCAGATCGCCTGGTACGCCGCGTGGGCCGAGGACTTCGAGGGCTTCCTGCGCCGCAAGGGCAACGCGGACGCGGCCGTCGACCGCGACTGGCCGCTGCGCGCCGGGTTCGCGCCGGCCGCCGACACGGGTACGGGCACCGCCACGGGCACCGCCACGGGGCTCTGAGCCGGGGGAGCGGGCTCAGAAGGGGTACCAGCGGACCGCCGGGTCCCCCGCGCGCAGCGAGGCCACCCGCCGCCGGAACTCCGCGAGCGCCGCCGGGTTCGCCGGGGCGTGCTGAGCCACCCAGGCACAGCTCGCGGTCTCCCGCGCGCCCCGCAGCACGGAGCACCCGTCCCAGGTGCGTACGTCCCAGCCGTACGCGGCGGTGAACGCGTCGTAGGCGGCGGCGTCGAGGCCGTACCGGTCGCGGGACAGGGCGAGGACGACCAGGTCGTGCTCGCGCAGATCGCAGGAGAAGGTCTCCAGATCGACCAGGACGGGACCCGCGGGGGTCACGTGCACGTTGCGAGGGAGCGCGTCGCCGTGGATCGGTCCTGGCGGCAGATGCGGCGTCAGGGCCGCCGCCCGCTCGGCGAAGCCGTCCCTGCGCTCCCGCAGGTACGCGGCGTCCGCCGGGTCGATCGCGTCCCCGGCCAGCCGCAGCCAGCGCTCGACGCCGCCGAGCAGTTCCCTGCGCGGCAGCGTGAAGCCGGCCGGCACGGGCAGCGCGTGCACCTGGCGCAGCAGCGGCGCGAGATCGGCGGGCACGGCGGGGCGTACGGCGTCCGGCAGCCGGTGCCAGAGCGTCACCGGGTGGCCTTCCACCGTCCGCGCGTGCGGCTCCGCGGCGCGCACCGTGGGCACGCCCGCGTCCGCCAGCCACCCGGCGAGCAGCACCTCGCGCTCGGCCCGCTCCAGCAGCTCGGGGGCGAGCGCCGAGTCCCGGCCCACCTTCACCACCAGGTCCCCGGTCCTGAAGACCGCGTTCTCGCTCAGCGCGAGCAGCTCGGCGGCGCGGGGCAGCCCCGCGGCCTCCAGGATGTCTCTGGCCAGGGCCTCGTCCATGGATGATCACTCGCTCACAGGTGCCGGTGGTGGGTGTCTCGACCGACCACCCTCTCACCCCGCCGGGACCGCCCGGCCACCGCGCCGGGCCCGCGCTCGTGCCTGGCCCCTCGGGCGCCCCGCCCGTCCTATCGTGTGTTCATGACCGTGTCGTACGCCGTCCTGCTGCGCGGGATCAATGTCGGAGGCCGCGGGAAAGTGCGCATGGCCGAGCTGCGCGAGACGCTCGCCGGGCTCGGCTACGACCGGGTCCGCACGCATCTCCAGAGCGGCAACGCGGTCTTCGAGGCCGCGGAGCGGGACCCCGAGGCGCTGCGCGGGCAGATCGGGGCCGCGCTGCTGGGCCGGTTCGGCTTCGAGGTCGGCTGCGTGGTGCGCGACGCGGCGTACCTGCGGGCCGTCGTGGACGACTGCCCGTTCGACGCGGCGGCCCTGGAGGGCAGGCAGCTCCATGTCACGTACTTCTCCGCACCCCTCGGGCCGGAGCGGCTCGCGGGGATCGACCCCGCCGCCTACCGCCCCGAGGAGTTCCGGCTGGGCGACCGCGCGCTGTACCTGTACGCACCCGACGGCCTGGGCCGTTCCAGGCTCGCCACGGCGCTCGCGCGGCCGGGCCTCTTCGCCGGGACGGTCGCCACCAGCCGCAACTGGAACACCGTCGTCAAACTGGTGGAGCTCACCCATGGCTGACCCCTCGCCCGCCACCTCGGCCGTCATCGAGGCGGAACTGCGCTTCCTCGACCCGGCCGTGCACAGCTCCCCGCTGCTGCTGGGCGCGCTGCTGCACCCCGACTTCCAGTCGTTCGGCTCGTCGGGCCGGTCCTGGAACCGCGAGACGCTCGTGGGCGAGCTGCGGGCCAGGGGCCCGGCCACCGCGCCCGCCACGGTGTCCGGCCTCCGCGCCGTGCAGATCGCCCCCGACGTGGTGCACGTGACCTTTGACTCGGATGTCAACGGACGCAGGGCGCACCGGAGTTCGGTGTGGTGGCGGCGCGGCGGCGAATGGCTCCTCTACTTCCACCAGGGCACGGCGTTCACTCCTGGGGAAGTGCCTCCGCAGGAGTGAACCGGGCCGCCCTCGCGCCCCACCGCCCGTCCGTACGGGAGATCAGCACCGGGTGGTCGAAGCACTTGCTCACCCGGTCCGTGGTCAGCACCTCGTCGGCGGGCCCGGCCGCCACGCACTGCCCCTCGCGCAGCAGCATCGCGTGCGTCGTGGACGCGGGCAGCTCCTCCAGGTGGTGGGTGACGAGGACCGTGGCCAGCTCGGGGTGTTCGAGCCGCAGGGCGTCCAGGGCGCTCAACAACTGCTCGCGGGCCGCCAGGTCGAGCCCGGTCGCCGGCTCGTCGAGCAGCAGCAGCCGGGGCCTCGGCATCAGCGCGCGGGCGATGAGCGTACGGCCCCGCTCGCCCTGCGACAGCGTCGGCCAGCGCGCGTCCTGCTTGCCGCCCATGCCCAGCATCGCGAGCAGCCGCAGCGCGCGCTCCGGCTCCCCGGCAGGCGGGGACCAGCGCGGCACCGGTTCGACCGAGTTCGTCAGGCCGGTCAGCACGACGTCGGCGACCCGCAGGGGCGAGCGCAGCGGATGCCGCGGATTGACGTGCCCGATGGACGTGCGCAGCTCCCGCAGGTCCACCCGGCCGAGAGTGCGGCCCAGCACCTCCACCCGGCCCCGCGTGGGGTGCGTCAGGGCGCCGACCATGCCGAGCAGGGTCGACTTGCCCGCGCCGTTGGAGCCCAGCAGCGCCCAGTGCTCGCCACCGCGCACGGTCATCGACACCGAGTCGAGCAGCAGCCTGCCCTGGCGTACGACATCGATATCGGTCACTTCCACGACGGTGGGGGGCTGGGGCGCGGTGTCCTCGGCGGTCATACGGGTGCTGCTCCTCGGTCGTTCGGCTCGTGATGCGTGCGGGGGCGCGGGGGATCGCGGCGGGTTCCCCGTACCGCCGGTGTCTCCGGCGCGGGACGTGCGGCGGCGGGGGGGGGGGGCGCGCGGGGGGGGGGGGGGCGTCGCCGCCGCCCGCCGCGGTGGCCCGGCCGTCCGTGACGACGACGAGGAGCGCGCGCCGTGCCGGGTCCCGCAGC
>NZ_JAIUKE010000642.1 GCF_020176795.1 Streptomyces sp. 8L | reverse complement strand
GTCCCGCCCTCCCAGGCGCCGAGCGCGGCCGGGCGGAGGTCGTCGAAAACCCGCTGGCCGCGCGAGGGACCCCATGGGATACGTTCGCACCGTTCGGTAACCCGTACGGCCGATGCCGGCCGTCCCGCCGCCCTGGAGGGGCCCCATGACGAACACCCCGCCGGTCACCTTCACCGACGTACGTGACGCCGCCGAGCGGATCAAGGGCGTCGCGCACCGCACGCCCGTCCTGCGGTCGCGGACCCTCGATGAGCTGGTGGGCGCCGAGGTGTACCTGAAGTGCGAGAACCTCCAGCGGATCGGGGCCTTCAAGTTCCGGGGCGCGTACAACGCCGCCTCCCGGCTGTCGCCCGGGCAGCTGGCCGCGGGCATCGCCGCGTACTCCTCCGGCAACCACGCGCAGGCCGTCGCCCTCGCCGCGAGCGAACTCGGCAGCACGGCCGTGATCCTCATGCCGGAGGACACCCCGCGCTCCAAGCGGGAGGCCACGGCGGGCTACGGCGCCGAGGTCCTCACGTACGACCGCTACACCGGTGACCGCGTCGCGCTCGGCGAGGCGATGGCCGCGGAGCGCGGCCTGGCCCTCATCCCGCCGTACGAACACCCGGACGTCATCGCGGGCCAGGGAACCGCGGCGCTGGAGCTGATGGAGGAGGTCGCGGGGCTGGACACGCTGGTCGTGCCGGTCGGCGGCGGCGGGCTGCTCGCCGGCGCCTCGACCGCGGCCAAGGCGCTCGACCCCGCGATCCGCGTGATCGGCGTCGAGCCCGAGGCCGGTGACGACACGAAGCGCTCCCTGGAGGCGGGCTCCCGCGTCACGATCCCGGTGCCGCGGACCATCGCGGACGGCCAGGCCGCGGAGACGCCGGGCGAGCTGACGTTCTCGATCAACAAGCGCCTCGTGGACGGGATCGCCCTCGTCTCGGAGGACGAGATCCGCGGCGCCATGCGGCTGGCCTTCGAGCGGCTGAAGACGGTCGTCGAGCCCAGCGGTGCCACCGGCCTCGCCGCGGTGCTCGCCGGGCGGGTCCAGGGTGCCCGCCGCGTGGGCGTGATCATCTCGGGCGGCAACATCGACGCACACCGCTTCGCGGAACTCTGCGGCGACTGACGCGGTACGGGCGGGCGGCGGGTGGTCCCGCCCGCCCGGCCGGTGGCCCCGCGCCCCGGGCGGTGCGCACGCCACCCAGAGGCGGTGCGCACGCCACCCGGAGAAGGGTGCGCACGCCATCCCCGGGAAGCCGGGAGGGAGAGATCAGGAGCCGGCCGGGGCCGCCAGCCGGCGGAGCGCCGCCTCGGCGGGCGAGCCGGGCTCCGCGGTGTGCATCCCCAGGATCTGATCGGGGTCGGTGGTCGGTGCCAGCGTCTCGTAGCCGAGCACCAGCTCGCCGGCCACCGGGTGCCGGTAGTGCTTCACGCCGTGCCCGCGCTCCGACACGTCGTGATCGGCCCACCACCGGCCGAAGTCCGCGTCCCGCTCGGACAGTTCGGTGACGAGGTCCGCGAGGAGCGGATCGTCGGGGTGGCGTCCCGCGTACAGCCGCAGACCGGCGACGGTGCTGCGGGCGGCGGCGGGCCAGTCGGCGTACAGCGTCCGCGCGGCGGCGTCGAGGAAGAGGAAGCGCACCATGTTCCGTTCCCGTACGGGCAGCGCCTCGAAGTCGGTGTAGAGCGCGCGGGCGAGGGCGTTGCTCGCGAGGACGTCGTAGCGGCGGCCGAGCACCAGCGCCGGGGTGGTGTCGAGCGTGCCGAGGACCCGCAGCAGCCCGGGCCGCACCCGCTGCACCGTCCACGCCTCGGGGGCCCGCCGGCGCCGGTGCGCGGGACCCGCGAGCGTGAACAGGTGCGCGCGCTCGGTGCCGTCCAGCCGCAGCGCCCTGGCGAGCGCCTCAAGCACCGCGTCCGAGACGTTCGCGCCGCGTCCGCGCTCCAGGCGGATGTAGTAGTCCACACTCACCCCGGCCAGCCGGGCGACCTCCTCGCGCCGCAGCCCCTGCACCCGGCGCGGCCCCTGCCACGCGTCGGCGGACAGCCCCGCCTCGCGGGGTGAGACCCGGGCCCGCCGGGTGCGGAGGAACTCCCTGAGCTCCGTGTTCGCCTCGTGGTCGGCCTCCCTCATGGGCCCAGCGTATTCCCGCTTCCCGGCGCGATGCCCGGTCCGAGGGGTTCTCGCGGTACCTGCCTCGTGCGCTGCGACCCCCCTTCCGCGGTGTTTAGCTGGTCGGCGGAGAACGAAACGGCGGAAGAGGGCATATGGAACGCAGAATCCTCGGCGGTACGGGCATGTCCGTGAGCGAGTTCGCCCTGGGGACGATGATGCTCGGCGCGATGGGCAACCCCGACCACGACGAGTCGGTGCGCATCATCCACACCGCGATGGACGCGGGCGTCAACTTCATCGACACGGCGGACGTCTACTCCGACGGCGAGAGCGAGACCATCGTCGGCAAGGCACTCAAGGGCCGCCGCGACGACGTCGTCCTCGCGACGAAGTTCTCGATGCCGATGGGACCTGACGCCAACCAGCGCGGCGGGTCCCGCAAGTGGATCATGCGCGCGGTCGAGGGGAGCCTGCGCCGGCTGGGCACGGACTACATCGACCTCTACCAGATGCACCGCTGGGACCCGGTCACGGAACTCGACGAGACGCTGTCCGCGCTCTCCGACCTCGTCGGCGCCGGCAAGGTGCGCGCCTTCGGCGGCTCGCTCCTGCACGCGGAACAGATCGTGGAGACGCAGTGGGCCGCCGAGCGCGGGAGACACCACAGGTTCCGGTCCGAACAGCCGCAGTACAACATCCTGCTGCGCGGTATCGAGAACGACGTCCTGCCCACCGCGCGGCGCCACCGCATGGGCGTCCTGACGTTCGGGCCGCTCGGCTCCGGCTGGCTCTCGGGGCGCGCCGACCCGCTGGCGGGACACCGCAACGCGGGCATCGGAGCGCAGCTGTTCGACCAGTCGGACCCCGGCAACCGGGCGAAGGCCGAGGCCGTGGCGGCGCTGGCGCGGGTCGCCGACGAGGCGGGCCTTCCGATGCCGCACCTGGCCACCGCGTTCGTACGGGCCCATCCCGCCGTCACGTCCGTCCTGATCGGACCGCGTACGCCGGAGCACCTCGACGGTCTCCTGTCGGGCGCGGACGTGGTGCTCGGCGACGACGTGCTCGACCGGATCGACGCGATCGTGCCGCCCGGCACCGATCTGAACCCCAGTGACCGGATGTTCGTGCCGTCGGCCCTGGACGACAAGCGGTCGCGGCGCATCGCCCACTGACCCGCCGGCCACCGCCGTCCCCGCCCCGCGCGCCACCGCCGTCCCGCATCCCCGGCGCACGGCTCGCGCGCCCTCAGCGCACGGGGACGGCGGCGCTGTGCCGATCGCGGTGACGTGTGTCGATGGCCCTGACGACGGCCTTGGCGCGCGCCCTCAGCGCACGGGGACGGCGGCCTCGCGCATCTGCGTGATGCTCCAGTCCACAGCCGCTTTCAGATGGTCCGCCCGGCCGGTCGCCAGCATGATCGACACACCGCCCTGGATACCCGCGAGGAGCGACGCCGCCGCGCCGTCGACATCGTAGGAGGCGGGCAGCAGTCCGGCGTCGCGCAGGGCCCTGATGCCCGCCGCGAGATGTTCCTGCCAGGAGCGCAGCAGCTCCGCGACGATCGCGCGGGCGCCCGGTGTCGACCGGCCGACCTGCTGGAACAGGGTGCCGAGCGGGCAGGTGTCGCCCTGCGCCTCGTACCGTGCCACGACGGCGTCCCGCCACAGACCCCAGGCCTTCCACGTGTCCAGGCAGCTCAGATACGGCTGCTGGTCGCTGAGGACGCGGTCCGCCTCGTACTGCGCGACGGCCAGCAGAAGCTGGTCCTTGCCCTCGGGGAAGTAGTGGAACAGCTGGCTCTTGCTGGTGCCGGAGCGCTCCCTGATGTCGTCGAGCGTCGCGACGGGCCCCACTTCGCGCAGCACCAGCGCTGCGGACTCCACGATCCGGGCGCGGGTCGCCCGGCCCTTCGCCGTCAGAGCGGCTGTCATCGGATCGGTCCTCCCACGCGGTGCCGCGCCTCGCTGGACCTGACGGTCCAGTCCCGCGGTCCAGAGTACCGCCGGCCCGCGGCGCGCCACACGGCCCGGCGCGTACGGGAGTGCCGGACACGGCGCGTTCCGTCCGGCGCCGCACATCCCGCCTCCGTCGAGCCCGTATGTCCCGATACGGATGTACGGCGTCCGGCGATAATCGCTCTCTCCCATACATGCTTCGGCAGTCAAGCGGCTGATGCGTATACCGTCCTACGCTCCGGGCCCATGAGCGTGCGAAACAACGGAGCCAGGACGGGCGCCGCCGGAGTGCTGGGTGCCGCCGTGCTGTGGGGCACCGTCGGACCCGCGCAGGTGCTGGCCGGCGCGCCTTTGGGCGCCGCCGCACTCGGCGGGTGGCGCCTCCTCGTCGGAGGGGCCGTGCTGTGGCTCGTCGCCGGGCGGGACCCCGGCACGCTGCGCTCGCTCATGGGCCGCCCCATCCGCCTTCCGCTGCTCGGCTGCGCCCTCGCGACCGGCCTCTACCAGGTGACGTTCCTCTTCTCGGTGGCACGGACGGGCGCCGCACTCGCCACCGTCGTCGCGCTCGGCACCGCGCCCGCCGCCACCGGGCTCGCGGCGCGGCTGCTCGTCGGTGAACGCCTCGGAGCCTCCTGGGCCGCGAGCACCGCGGGCGCGGTGCTCGGCTGCGTCCTGCTGAGAGGGTCAAGCGGAGGCGGAGGCGGCGGAGTTGACGGGGTGGGCGTGCTGTGCGGCGTGGTCGCCGGGGTGTGCTACGCGCTGTACACCGTGCTCGCCAAACGGCTGGTGGAGACCGCGCCCGCCGTCCACCCGCCGACCGTCTCGGCCGTCGCCCTCACGGTGGGCGCGCTGCCGCTGCTGCCGTGGATGGCGGCGGACCTGCCGGGGCTCGGCCACGCGTCGAGCGCGGGGCTGCTGCTCTGGCTGGGTGTCGTCGCGACGGCCCTCGCGTACTGGCTGTTCTCCCTGGGACTGCGCCATGTCGGGGCGGGCGTGGTGGGCACGCTCAGCCTCGCGGAGCCACTCGCGGCGGCCCTGCTGGGAGCGCTCGTGCTGCGTGAACACCTCACACCGCTCGCCTGGTGCGGCTGCGCGCTGATGTTCGCCGGCCTCGGCGCGGCGTCGGTGCCGGGCCGCTCGCGCCGCCCCGGAACCCCACACGAGGAGGACGGGCCGGGGGCGAGTAAGGCGGGGCCGGACGAGGTAACGGACGGGCGA
>NZ_JAIUKE010000641.1 GCF_020176795.1 Streptomyces sp. 8L | reverse complement strand
GCCGCGGGGCGGGTGGCCGCGGCACCACAGAACTTCCGTGCCGCGCCGGGCACCATCCGTACCGCCCGGCCGTTGTCACCAGTGCTCGACCCTGATCTACGAGGAGAGATGACGGCATGGCCCTGTGGGACCGTTTCAAGGAATCCGCCACGACGATGCAGACGCAGCTGACGGCGAAGAAGAACGACCTGAAGAGCGGGGCGTTCCGTGACGCGAGCATGGCGATGTGCGCCCTGGTGGCCGCGGCCGACGGCTCCGTCGACCCCTCCGAGCGCCAGCGGGTCGCGTCGCTGATCACCGCCAACGACGTGCTCCAGAACTTCCCGGCCGCCGACCTCCAGCGCCGCTTCAACGAGAACGTCGGCAAGCTCCAGGCCGATTTCGCCTTCGGCAAGGTGGGGGTGCTCCAGGAGATCGCCAAGGCGAAGAAGAAGCCGGTGGAGGCCCGTGCGGTGATCCAGATCGGCATCGTCATCGGCGGCGCTGACGGCGACTTCGACAAGTCGGAGCAGGCGGTGGTCCGCGAGGCGTGCTACGCGCTCGGCCTGCCGCCGCACGAGTTCGACCTCTGAGCCCGGGCCGCGGCCCGGCGGCGGCGGTTCCGGCCCGCCGGGCCCGCGCCTGACGGGCCGCCCGGCGCCCTCCCCGCACGCCGGGTCCCGTGTGCGGGGGAAAGCCGGTCCCGCGCGGTTCCTGTGGCGCGGACCCCGTCGTTCCGGGTCTGTCATACCCTCGTACCCGTTGTCCGTCCCGTCGCCGGGCGTCGGGTGAGGGAGGTTCTCGTTGCGTGCCTTGGCTGTTCCCCTGTTCGATCCCGCCGCAGGCCAGGGCGGCCGCCAGTTCGCCGAGCTGGCGCTCGCCCTGCTGCTGTCGACGCTGATCGGGGCCGAGCGCGCCCGGCAGCAGAAGAGCGCGGGCCTGCGGACGCACACGCTGGTCGGTGTGGGCAGCGCCCTGTTCATGGAGGTCTCGCAGCACGGCTTCAACGCGGTGCTCGGCCTCAGCAACGTGTCGTTCGACCCGTCGCGCGTCGCGGCGCAGATCGTGTCGGGCATCGGCTTCATCGGCGGCGGCCTCATCTTCGTACGGCGGGACGCGGTGCGCGGCCTGACGACGGCGGCCACGGTGTGGCTGACCTGTGCCGTGGGCATGGCGTGCGGCGGTGGACTGCCGCTGCTGGCCATAGGGGTGACGGGCGTGCACTTCCTGGTGGTCCAGGGCTACCCGTTCGCGACGCGGCGCATCCCCGCCCTGGCCACGCCCGAGGTGTCCCGGCTCCATCTGGCGTACCGGATCGGTACGGGCGTGCTGACGCGGGTTCTGGAGTTCACCGCGGAGCGGGGATTCCAGGTGGTGCAGGTCAGGGTGGACCGGGCGGCTCCGCCGCCGGGCGAGGACGGCGAGCCGCCGCGGAGCGTCGAAGCGGGCACCGCGCTCGTCTATGTCGACATCGAGGGCAGCGGCAGCGTGTCCGGGCTGGTCGCGGAGCTCTCGGAGTTCCAGGAGCTGCTGAGCGTCTCGTCACTGCGGGGCGAGGACGACGGGGGCGACTGACCTCGGGGCTCGGCCGCGAGGCCCATGCGCAGGCGGGATGTCAGCGCCCGCGCAGGCGCGCCGCCAGGTCCTCGATCCTGGTGTGCCAGGCGGCGAGCGCGGCGTCCGTGTCGAAGGACTTGGGTCCCGTCTGGGTGAGGACGAGCCGGGCACCGTAGCCCGTGCCCTCGCGCAGGTCCCAGGTGACGGTGCCGCCGTCGGTCCACTCGTAGCTCAGGAAGTGCGGCGGTCGCACCTCGGTGACGTGCCCGGCCGGTACGTCGCGGTCGGTGAAGCCGACCGGGACAGGCAGCCCCGGCACCGGCTCGATGCCCCCCGCCAGCGTCTCCCAGACCCGCTCGGCGGCGCCGACGAGCTGCCGTTCGAAACGCACGGTCCTGGTGTCGCCGACCGCCGTGACCGTGCCCCGGTCCAGGCCGAAGAGGTGTACGTACGCGTCATGGCTCTCGCCCCCGTCGCGGCGCTGCTCCACCGGGCCGCCGTCGAGCAGCCGGCCGAGCGCGGCCATGCACAGGTCCCATCCGGCGGCGAAGCTGGGTGCGCCCGCCCGGTCGTCGAAGGTGTGCTCCAGCGTGAGCCGTGAGCCTTCGCCGTCCGCGGTGACGGTCCAGGACAGGTGGTCGGCACCCCAGTTGAACGCGAAGAGGCGCCGCGGCGCGACCGCGGTGACGGTACCGGTGGTCAGGGGCACCTCGCTGACCGGGGCGCCGAAGGCGATCGTGCCACCGGGGCGCGGGTCCAGGTCGACCTGGAAGGGAAACCACTGGGACAGAGCCGCCGGTTCGGTGAGCGCCGCCCACACCGCGCTCGGCGGCTGCGGGTAGTCCCGTGCCATGGTCAGGACGTTGCGCCCGTCGGCGACGGTGAGGGCGTCCGCGTTCCGGTGTGCGTTCATGGCGGCCCATCCTGCCAGGGTTGCCCGGTCTTTCAGCCAGTTGACGACGCCGGGCCGGACGGAAACTGGCCGGAATCACGTGGTGACAGCGCGTCAGCATCGTTCGCATAATGGCGTGACCGCGCGATGGGGCGATCACGTTCGTCTCTGCTCTCCCGGATATCGCCCCCACGGCCAACCGACCCCGACGGACGGCGCAAGGAGAGCGGCCGTGCATGACGAATTCCTGTGCCATGTCACCGCCTACGGTGTGTGCGGCGGGCAGCGCGTCGGTGTCCCGCTCGGCACCTACCGGGCCCCCACCCTGGCGCTCGCCCTGTGGTGGCTGCGCGACCGCGCCACCTGGATCGCGGAGCGCCTCGACCCGACCCCGGACGGCGGCGGCATCCCCGCTCACGCGCTCGCGCCGGTCGGCGCCGATGTACCGGACGTACCGGGCACCCTGCGGGCCTGGCGAGACGACGCCGAGCACCAGGAGATGATCGCGGAACACCTGGCGCACGGGCGGCTGATCCGGGTGGCGACGCACGACGACACCACCGAGTACGAGCTGCTCGCCGAGTCGGTGGACGCACTGCGGATGGAGCGTGCGGCGCCGGTTCCGCTGGTGTCGGCCGTACCGCGCGCGGGGCGCCGTTTCCCGGTGCTCGCCGGCAGTGTGCCGGAGCCGTTCGGCGAGACCCTGTGGTTACGCCGCGTGGGTGCGTAGGCGGCGGCGCCGCGCGCGGGCGGGACGGATGAGTCCGACGGCCCGATACGGTCCCTCCTCGGCAGACCGACGACGAGAGGGGCATGTGATGCTCGGCGGATCACAGGCGTTCAGCGGCTTCGCGGTGGACGACATCGAGGCGGCCCGGCGCTTCTACGAGGACACTCTCGGGCTCGACGTGGCGGAGGAGAACGGCATGCTCACCCTGGAGTTCGCGGGCGGCACGCATGTCCTCGTCTATCCGAAGGAGCAGCACACGCCCGCGTCCTTCACCGTGTTGAACTTCCCGGTCGACGACATCGACGCGGCAGTGGACGAACTGGTGAGCCGGGGCGTGCGGATGGAGCGGTATCCGGGCATGCCGGCCGACGAGCGCGGTGTGATGCGCGAGGGCGGGCCGTACATCGCGTGGTTCACCGATCCGGCGGGCAATGTGCTGTCGGTGCTCCAGGACCGGCCCGCCTGATCCCGCCGGCGGGGGGGGAACGGCCGCCTTCGCCCGGTCGGGTGGGTACGCGCACAGGGTCCTGTCGGCGTCCCGGCCGCGTGCGCGCGGGTTTGATGGCCGACCGGTCGCCTCTCGGACGCGCGTGGGCCCGTCCTGGCGTTGCTCCGAACGGATGGCCACGCCGTGTCCGTGATCGGGCGTCCGCACCGGGTAGACGACAGACTGGTGACACGCAGGCACGACGGGTCAGAGAGGCGAGTGGACGATGTTCGAACCAGAGGACATCAGGGAGTGGCGGGACCATGACGTGGTGGACATCGGCAAGAAGAAGATCGGATCGCTTGAGGCCATCTATGTCGACACGGCGACCGACCTGCCCTCGTTCGCGACCGTGACGGTGGGGCTGCCGACCAAGCGGCGGCTGGTGTTCGTCCCGCTGGACAACGCGACCGTGGGGCCGGGCTATCTGAAGGTGACCGTGGACCGGAAGCTCGTGAAGGAGGCGCCCTCCATCGACGTCGACGGTGAGCTGCCCGCCGAGGACGAGCCGAAGGTGTTCGCGCACTACGGGATGGCGTACACCACGGGCGCGGGCGGGGAGCGGCGGCTCGGGCGGCGGTAGCCCGGAGCAGCCCGACGCCGGGCAGGGGCGGTGCGCGCGGGGAGGTCCGTACGGCCCCTGCCCGCCCGCTCAGGCGGCGACGGTGCGGAAGCCGCAGTTGGCCGCGGAGGAGTGCGGTGTGCTGCTGCTGCGCGCGGCGGTGCGGTAGCGGTTGCAGTACGAGTCGTGGCAGAGGTACGAGCCGCCGCGGGTCACCGCCACGGACCCGGTCGGGGGGCCCTGTGGATCGTGGACGGGCGAGCGTGCGTAGTAGGCGGGGTCGAACCAGTCCGCGCACCACTCCCACACGTTGCCCGCGGTGTCGTGGAGGCCGAACCCGCCCGCGGGGAAGGCGCCGACGGGCGAGGTGGCGCTCCAGCCGTCCTCCTCGGTGTTCTCGACGGGGAAGGTGCCGTGCCAGATGTTGCAGTGGTGCTCGCCGCCGGGTGTGAGGTCGTTCCCCCACGGGTAGCGCAGGGACTCCGCGCCGCCGCGGGCCGCGTACTCCCACTCGGCCTCGGTGGGCAGGCGCCGCCCCGCCCAGGCGCAGTAGGCCTCGGCGTCGCCCCTGCTGACCTGGACGACGGGGTGGTCGCCTCGGCCGTCGAGAGTGGCGAGGGGACCGTAGGGGCGGCGCCAGTCGGCTCCCCGCACGTCGATCCACCAGGGCGTCTTGGGGAAGACGGCGAGGACGTCCGCCGGTTCGGCGAGCAGGTGGAGCGCGAAGACGGCCGAGTGGCCGGCCTGTTCGGCCTCGGTCCGGTGGCCGGTGGCGGCGACGAAGGCGGCGAACGCGTCGTTGGTGACCGGCGTGGCATCGATGGCGTACGCGTCGAGGCGTACGGGGTGCACGGGCAGTTCGCCGTCGGCGGGATGGCCCTCCCCGAAGGAGTCTCCCATCAGGAACCGTCCCGCGGGGATGAGTGCCTGGGCGATCGGATGGCGGCCGGGCCCGGTGGGCGCGGCGGGAGCGGACGGGCGGGGCACCGGGGTTCCCGCCCGCTCGGAGGCCGTACGGTCCTTCGGTGCCGGGCCGGGCGCACCGCCGGACGAGGGGCGTGAGGAGGGGCCGGAGGAGG
>NZ_JAIUKE010000640.1 GCF_020176795.1 Streptomyces sp. 8L | reverse complement strand
GCCCGCGGACGCTCCGCGCCGGTCGCCCCTCCCCCACAACTCCCCGATGCCGCGCGCCGGATAGAGGATCGTCGGCTGCCAGGGCGGCGCGAAACCACTGACGACATCCGGCCACACGAACACACTGGGCATCAGCAGCACACCGCGCCCGTCCAGCCGCTGGGTCACGGGAAAGCCGGGGAAGACATCGCCCACCTGGAGGGTCCTGGTGTCCGCCGACCACTCCACCCGCGGGTCGAGGTCGGCGAACAGCGCTTCGAGTCCCCCGCTCGCGAGCCGTCGCGACCGGTAGGCGATGTCGGCCTCCAACAGGCCGCGCAACCGGGGCCATTCGGGTTCGAGCAGGGCGTGCCAGGCGCGCTCCGTGAGGGCGGCGAGCAGGCGTACGGCGGCGGCCGGGTTCGCCAGCAGCCGCTGCCCGCGCGGTGATTCGAGCGCGCCGGGCGTGCACTCCAGTGAACGCGCCATCTCCACCCGCGCCATGGCCGGGTCGGTCGCCCGCATCCGCGCGATCTCGTCCTCGAAGGACGCCGAGGGGCCCCCGGGGGGCGGCCCGAGGAAGTCGGGCGTGTAGCCGCGTCCGCGCGGCATGAACAGCCAGAGGTCCGCCAGATCGAGACCTGCCGCGGCCGGCCGGGCCCGGGCGAGCCACCCGCGGTGGTAGCGGTGCCGTTCGGTACGGCGCAGGAGCCGCAGCGCCTCGTGGGTCTGGCACAGCGGCGACACGGCGAAGCGGCAGCGGGTCAGGTCCTCGGTACGCAGGTGCATGAGGAGGGGCATGGCGGGCGGAACGTCTCCTGACGGCGGGAGCCGGGGCAGTGGCGAGCGCCGGCGGCCCCGGCAGACGGCGGCGGCGAGCGCCGGCCGCCGTGGCAGCGGCGGTGATTCGGCTCAGGACGAAAGAGTAGAGGGCGCGGTGCGGCGGCGGCCACGCTCCCCGAGTGCGGCCAGGGGCCACGCCCCGCCGCCCGCTTCCCGTCGCGCCCGCGCGCGCCGCCGCCCTCCAGGAGGACCCGTTGACCATGCCCGCACCGGCCGCACGTCCGGCAACCGCGCGCCCGGCCGCCGTACGCGGCGCGCTCGTCGTGGCCGGGCTGATGCTCGCCGCGTTCACCTTCAACACCACGGAGAACCTGCCCGTCGGCCTGCTGGGCGACGTCTCGCACGACCTAGGCGTGCCGCTCGCGGCCGTGGGCTATCTGGTCACCGGGTACGGCGTGACGGTGGCGCTCTTCTCGCTGCCGCTGGCGCGCGCCGTGCGCGCCGTCCCGCACCGGTACGTGCTGGGCGGCGTGGGGGGCGTCCTCGTGACGGCGAGCTGGCTGTCCGCGCTGGCCGGTTCGTACGGGGTGCTGTTCGGCGCGCGGCTGGCCACGGCGCTCGCGCAGGCGCTGTTCTGGGCGGTCATGGGCCCGGCCGCGGTGGGGCTGTTCGGCCCCGAGCGCAGGGGCCGGGTCATCGGGGTGCTGTCGGTCGGCGGGTCGCTGGCGACGGCGCTTGGGGTGCCCGCGGGCACCTGGTTCGGCCGGCACGCGGGCTGGCACGGCCCGTTCGCCGTACTGACCGGTCTCGGGGCGCTGGCGCTGGTGCTCGTCGCGGCCCTCCTGCCGACGACGCGGCCCGGCACCGGCCACGCCGCGTACGGAACGGCGCCGGACCGGCGGGCGTTCGCCGTGGTGCTGGCGACGACCGCCCTGTCGGGCATGGGCGCGTACACGGGGTTCACGTACGTCGAGAAGTTCCTGACGGACGTGAGCGGCTTCCCCGGCTCCGCGGTGAGCCCGCTGCTGCTGGTGTTCGGCGTCGCCGCGCTCGCGGGCATCGCGGCGGCGGGCCCGCTGCTCGACCGGCTGCCGTGGGCGATGCTGGCGGCGCCGGTGGCGCTCCAGACGGCCGCGATGGCCACGCTGTGGGCGGCGGGCGGGACGCGGTGGCTGGTGACGGTGGCGCTGGCGCTGCTGGGCGTCGCGGTCGCGCCGGTCGTGATGGCGTCGCAGGCGCTGGTGCTGCGGGTGGCGCCGGGCCGGACGGAGACGGCCGTCGCGGCGAACTCGGCGGCCTTCAACACGGGGGTGGCGCTGGGCGCGCTGACCGGCGGCCTGATCCTCCCGCTGGTGTCGGTGCGCGGCACCTTCCTGGCCGGCGCGGTGTGCACGGCGGTGGCGCTGGTGCTGCTCGCCCCGCGGGCCCGCCGCGCACGGGCCGGCACATACTCGGGCGCTCAGGCCGGGTAGAGCTCGCCCAGTTCGCGGAAGATCCCGTGGTTGAACGCGTAGGCGCGGCGGCACTCCTCCACGATCCGCAGCTTCTCCGGGCCGTCCACCGGCAGTGCGTCGAGCCGGGTGCGGTAGTCGCGCTTGAAGGCGGCGGGGTTGGCGATGGCGTCGAAGACGTAGAAGCGGACGCCGTCGCCGCCGCGGGCGAAGCCCCACTGCCGCTCGGCCCGGTCCCGCACGATCTGGCCGCCCGACAGGTCGCCGAGGTAGCGCGTGTAGTGGTGGGCCACGTAGCCGCCGCGCCAGCCCGCCGCGCAGTCCTCGATCCTGGCCGCGTACGCGGCCGTCGCGGGCAGCGGCACCAGATCGCTCCGCCAGTCGGGGCCCCGCAGGTACGCGAGGTCGCGGGCGATCTCCGGCGTACGCGCCAGCTCCGGCCGCACGAAGGGGCCCGCGACGGGGTCGTCCGCGAGGCCGTCGCCCACCGCGCCGCCCTCCAGGGCCGCGTAGACGAACCACAGCTGCTCGGTGTAGCGGGCGAAGGCGTCGAGCCCGAGTCTGCCGTCGAGGAGGTCGCTCATGAACGTCGATGCCGTGGTGGCGGAGTGCTCCGCCGCCGAGGCCTCACGAATCCGGGTGGAGAAGGGGACGGTGGCTGTCGACACGGACGGTACCTCCGGGACCAGGGGACGACCGGGGGACAAGGCGAGCTGACGCTCATCTTAGCTTAGGCTTACCTAACTTGTCAGCCTCGGCCTTCTCTCCCACTTCCCGACGCCCCGTCGGTAAAACGGTACCGCTCGCGGGGATCAGGGCAAGGTGAGGATGTCCGCCCCGGCCGCCGTGACCACGAGCGTGTGCTCGAACTGGGCGGTCCGCCTGCGGTCCTTCGTGACGACCGTCCAGCCGTCGTCCCACATGTCGTGTTCGTACGATCCGAGCGTCAGCATCGGCTCGATGGTGAAGGTCATGCCCTCGCGGATCACGGTGGTGGCGTGCGGGCTGTCGTAGTGCGGGACGACCAGCCCGGAGTGGAAGGCCGTGTTGATGCCGTGCCCCGTGAAGTCCCGTACGACTCCGTAGCCGAACCGCTTGGCGTACGACTCGATCACCCGCCCGATCACGTTGATCTGCCTGCCGGGCCGTACCGCCTTGATGGCGCGGTTGAGGGACTCCCTGGTCCGCTCGACCAGCAGCCGGGACTCCTCGTCCACGTCACCGCACAGGTAGGTGGCGTTGGTGTCGCCGTGCACGCCGTTGATGTAGGCGGTGACGTCGAGATTGACGATGTCCCCGTCCCGCAGCACCGTGGAGTCCGGGATGCCGTGGCAGATGACCTCGTTGACGGAGGTGCACAGCGACTTGGGAAAGCCGCGGTAGCCGAGCGTGGACGGGTACGCGCCGTGGTCGCACATGTACGTGTGCGCGACGCGGTCGAGTTCGTCGGTGGTGACGCCGGGCGCGATGTGCTTCGCCGCCTCCTCGCGGGCGTCGGCGGCGATACGGCCCGCGATCCGCATCAGTTCGACGGTCTCCGCGCTCTGCACGTCCGGCCCGTCGTAGCGGTCGGGCATCGGCTTGCCGACGTACGGCGGCCGGGGGATGGCGGCGGGCACGGAGCGCGCGGGAGAGAGTTTTCCGGGGACGAGAAGCTGCTGGCCAGACATGCGGTGAGTCTAACCAGCGTCCCCCGGCCGCCGACGGGGCAGCATGAGGGGGACGGCACGGCCCGGCACGGGAGCCGGCGGGCCGTCGCGGAACGCCGCCGGCGGGCCCGCACGGAGAGGGAAGGGACGGACGATGGCCCTGTTCAAGAAGCACACGGAGCCCAAGGCGGGCGAGTGGTACTACTGCCTCCAGCACAAGACGGTGGAGGAGGGGCTCCAGTGCCCCGCCAAGAACCGCTTCGGCCCGTACGCCTCGCGCACGGAGGCCGAGCACGCGATGGAGAAGGTGAAGGAGCGCAATCTGGAGTGGGACGCGGACGACGAGCCGCGCGGGAACCCACCGGGCGCCTGAGTATGCGCGGGGCCGCCGCGCCGCTCGGGCCCAGGGCCCGGCCCGGGGGCCGTCCGTGCTACTCGGGCACCGGGCCGCCGCGCCGCTCCGGTGCCGGTGACCGCCGTGCACGGCGCGCCATCCACGCCGCCACCACGGCGCCCGACACGTTGTGCCAGACGGAGAAGATGGCGGCCGGGAGCGCCGCCTCCGCGCTGAAGTGCGCGGTGGCCAGGGACGCGGCCAGCCCCGAGTTCTGCATGCCGACCTCGAACGCCATGGCCCGGCTGGCCGGCCTGCCCAGCCGGGCCAGCGCCCCCGCCCCGTACCCGAGCGCGAGGCCGAGGCCGTTGTGCAGGACCACGGCCAGCAGGACGAGACCCGCCGCGTTCTTGATCAGGTCCGCGCTGCCGGACACCACCGTCACCACGATGAGCGCCACGACCAGCGCGGAGATCCACGGCAGCACCCAGAGCACCCGGTTCACCCAGCGCCCCGCGACGAGCCGTACGAGCACGCCCGCGATGACCGGCAGCAGCACCTGCTTCAGGATGTCGGTGACCATCGAACCGGCGTCGACGTTCAGGAACTGGCCCGCGAGCAGCAGCGTCAACGGCGGGGTGAGCAGCGGGGCGAGCACGGTCGAGACCGTCGCGACGGACACCGACAGGGCGACGTCGCCACGCGCCAGGTACGCCACCACGTTGGACGCGGTGCCGCTGGGCGCGCAGCCCACCAGGATGACGCCGGCGGCGAGCTGGGGCGGCAGGCCGAGCAGGTTGGCGATCACCCAGCCGAGCCCCGGCATGATCACGTAGTGCGCGACGAGGCCGAGCCCGACCGCCCAGGGCCGCCTCGCGACCGTCCTGAAGTCCGGGAGGGTCAGCGTCAGGCCCATGCAGAACATGACGATGCCGAGCATCCACGGGGTCGCCGTCCCCCACCCGGTGAAGGCCGAGGGCCGGATCATGCCGAGGGCGCCCGCCGCGAGGATCAGCAGCGGAAAGACGGTGACCGCGCGGTGTGCGGCCCTGTCGGACCCCGCGGCGGTCTCGGACGGCGCAGGACCGGCGGGACCCGGGCCGCCGTGACCGCCGAGC
>NZ_JAIUKE010000639.1 GCF_020176795.1 Streptomyces sp. 8L | reverse complement strand
GGGCGGGACTGGGCGGTGGCCCAGAGCTCCTTGCCGTCGAGGGCCTCGGTCACCGTGGTGGACAGCACCCCGTCGTACGAGGTGATCTTGCCGTCGGCGATCTGGAGGAGCTCGGTCGACATCCCGAACTTGTGGGCCAGCGGCTGGAGCAGCTGGGTGCGCACCATTTTCGCGGCGCGTTCGACCGCGCCGCCGGAGACCCAGGTGTGCCGGCCGTGGGCGGCCGCGCCCGCGGGCGGCTGGTCCGTGTCGACGGCGGCGACGTGCACCTCCTCGATGCCCAGCGTCTCCTGGACGATCTGCCGGGCGAGCGTGGAGAAGCCCTGGCCGGTGTCGACGGCTGCGCAGATGACGGTGGCGGCCCCGCCCTGGACCTTCACGGTCGCCGTGGAGACCTCGTCGGCGCCCTCGGCACCGAGCATGTGGACCATGCCGAGCCCGTAGCCGACGCCGCGGCGCACGGCGCCGGGCTCTCCCGCGCCCTCCGGGCCGCCGGGCAGCAGCCACGCCTCCTCCGGGGTGTCCTTGGGCAGCGTCGGCAGCGGGAAGTCCTGGACGGAGCGCAGCAGTTCGGCCACCGGGGCCGGGCAGGTCACGGCCTGTCCCGTGGGCAGGAGGTCGCCGGTGGCCAGGACGTTGCGCAGCCTCAACTCGGCCGGTTCGACGCCGAGTTTGGCCGCGAGTTTGTCCATCTGGCCCTCGTAGGCGGCGCACACCTGCATGGCGCCCTCGCCGCGTACGTGCCCGGACGGCGGGTTGTTCGTGCGGACGGCCCAGCCCTCGACGAACGCGTGCGGGACGACGTAGGGGCCGCACGCGAACGCCACGGCCGCCGCGAGCGATTCGGACGACTGGTCGGCGTAGGCGCCCGCGTCGAGCAGGATCTGCGCCTCCACCTTCACGAGCCGGCCCTCGGCGTCGGCGTGGTGGCGGTAGCGCAGCAGGGTCGGGTGGCGGTGGGGGTGGCCGAGGAAGGACTCCTCGCGGGTCGCCGTCAGCTTCACGGGCCGGCCGGTGCGCAGCGCCAGCAGGCCGAGCGGGATCTGGAAGCCGGGGTCCTCGCGGTCGCCCATCGCGCCGGGCACACCGGTCACCACGACCTTGACCTGGTCGGAGGGCAGTCCGAAGCACGCGGCGGCGAGGTCGCGGTCGGTGTGCGGGTCGGTGGAGGCGGTGTAGATCTCCACACCGCCGTCGGGGCGCGGCACGGCGAGGCCCGCTTCCGCGCCGACGGGCGCCGGGTCCTGGCGTCCGATGCGGTACAGGCCCTCGACGATGACCTCGCCCTGCGCGGCCGGGTCGCCGTAGCGCAGCGGGATGTGCCGGATCAGGTTGCCGTCGGGGTGCAACGGCTCGGCGGAGAAGGCCTTTTCGGGATCGGTGACGGGTTCGAGCACCTCGTACTCGACGGCCACGGCCGCCGCGGCGAGGCGCGCCGCGTCCGGGTGCTCGGCGGCGATCGCGGCGATGGCCTCGCCGTGGTGGCGTACGACGTCGGAGGCGAACACCGGGCGGTCGGCGACCTTCCGGCCGTACGACGGGTCGCCCGGCACGTCCGCGTGGGTCACGACGGCCCGTACGCCGGGCATGCGGGCGGCGGCGGAGGTGTCGATGGAGACGATGCGGGCGTGCGGGTGCGGGGAGCGCAGGATCGCGGCCCACAGCAGGCCCTCGGCCCACAGGTCGGCGGCGTACGGGTAGGTGCCCTCGGCCTTGGCGCGGGCATCCGCGGCGGGGAGGGACGCGCCGATGCCGTGCGTCGGCTCCTCGCTCTCCGGCGGCGCGGAGGCGGGCTCGGTGGCCGTCTCGTCGCTCACGCCATGCCTCCGTCGTTCGCGTGGGGGTGGTGCGGGCCCTGCGGCGCCCGGACACCGCCAGCGCCGGGTGGTGCCTGGTGCGGGATTCTCGCCTCGTCCGCCGGACCGCCGGAACCGGCAGAACCGCCGGAACCGGCAGAACCGTGTGAACCGGCTGCGCCATTGGGCCCGTTGGAGCCGTTGGACCCGTTGGCGCCGTTCTGCGATCCGGTGGGGGCGAAGGCCGCGGGGCCGGTGGCCGGGGCGTCCTGGCCGGAGCCGTGGGCCGCCGCGGCGGCGGCCTCCGCGCCCGCGGCGCGCGCGGCGGCGACCTCGCCGACGGCCTCCAGCACGCCCCGGTAGCCGGAGCAGCGGCACAGGTTGCCGCTGAGCGCCTGGCGGGTCTCCAGGTCGCTGGGGGCGTGGTTGCCCTCCAGCAGGTCGTGCACGGTCATCGCCATGCCGGGGATGCAGAAGCCGCACTGGACGGCGCCGCAGGCGGCCAACGCCCGCTGGACGTCCGAGGGTTCGCCGTTCGTCGCGAGGCCCTCGACGGTCCGCACCTCGGAGCCCGCGGTGGTGGCGGCGGGTACCAGGCAGGAGGCCACGAGCCGCCCGTCGACCTGGACGTTGCACGCGCCGCACTCACCCTGTGAGCAGCCGTCCTTGGCGCCCGCGAGGCCGAGCCGCTCGCGCAGCACGTACAGCAGGGACTCGCCGATCCAGGCGTCGTTGACGGGCCTGTCCTCGCCGTTGACCCGCAACACGTAGGAGGAGCTGGGGTGTTCGACCTCGTCGTGGTCGGGGCCCGACGCGTCGGCGCGGTCCCGTCCTTCGGGCAGGTGGAGCGGGTCCGCCTGCTCAGGCGCGGCCGTGGTCACGTGCGGTTCGGCCGCGGGACGCGGCACCGCGACCGTATCCGGCGCGTGTTCCGGCACACCGGCCGCCGCACCGCCACCGTCACCGTCCTCCGGCTGGGACTCCGCTTCGGGCCCGGCCACCGTCGTGTCGGGACCAGCCGCCGCCGTCTCCGGCTCTGCCGCGGGGGCGGCGTGGAGCGGTTCCTCCGTTACGGGCTCCGCGGTGCCATGTTCCCCGGCACCCGCTGTGGCGGCCTCGGCTTCCCCGCCGTTCTCCGTCGAGGCCGGTGAGGGGGCGTCGGAGGACTCGTCCTCGGGGGCCTCTTGGAGGCTGTGGACCGCATCGCCGGGCGCGATGTCCCGGGCGGTCTCGCGGGCTGTCTCCCGGGCGGGCGCGGCGGTGTCGTGTTCGTTCCGCCGCGGCGCCTCGTCCCCGGCTCCCTCGCGTGCCTCCGCCGCCGCGTCCGCCGTGGGGGCCCAGGCGTGCTGGACGTCCTCGTGTGCGCGGGGGTCCGGCTCTTGCTGGTACTCCGGTTCCTGAACTGGTTCCGGTTCGGGCGCGGGCTCCGGCGCCCAGGGGGCGCGGGCGCCGCCGGGCAGCGTGGCGGGCGGGGTGACGCCCGCGTTCCACGGGGACGCCGCGAGCGCGGCGCTCAACTCGCCGGATTCGTCGAGGACATCGCCGGTCGCGAGCGGGATGCGCCACTGGCCAGGAGCCTCGGACCCCGCCGGTGCGGCGGCCGGGTCGGGGCCGGGAGCCTGGGCGGCCTCCCGGGGGTCGAGCGCCTCGTTGAAGTTCCAGTGCCCCGTCGCCTGCGGATCGTGGGACTGCGGGTCGTGGGACCGCGGATCGTGGGACTGGGGGTCGTGCGCCTGCTGTTCGTAGACCTGGGGTTCCGGCGACCGCGGTTCGTGCGTCCTGGCGTCGTGGGCGCCCTGGTCGGCGGCCAGCGGGCCGGGCCCGTAGGCGGCCTGCGCCTGCGTCTCGTGCCCGTAGTGCCCCGACCCGTACGGCGCCTGGCCGTACGGGTCCTGTGCGTACAGATCCTTCGCCCCGTAGGCCCCCTGGTCGTGGGCGCCTGCCCCGGGCGCGTGGCCCTGCGGCGCGTACGGGTCCTGGCCGTACCCGTCGAACCGGGCGTCCGCCGCCTCGGCCCCGGGGTCCGGCAGGCCCCAGGTGCCCGCGACGGAGGGGTCCGGCTGGAGCGGTGTGATCATCGGCGGCACGTACCCGTGGCCCGGCGCGGCCAGCGGCGCGTCCGTGTCGTCCTCTGGGGGCAGCTGGACGAAGGCGGTGGCCTCCGCGTCGTACTCCCCGCCGTGCGGCACCGGCTGCCACATGCCCTGGCCGCCGCCGGGGCCCTGGACCGGCTCGGGCCAGTCGTCGGCGCCGCGGTCCTGTTCCGGCCAGTCGTCGGCGCCCCCGGCCGTCTCCGGCCAGCCGTCGGCGCCCCGGTCGCCGTGCACGCGGCCCCCAGCGTCGGATTCGTTGTCGGTCACGAGAGCGCCCTCCCCAGTGCTCGCCGGGCCAGCGTGGCGACAGTACGCCGCAGATGCCGCACGGCGGGCGAGGGCCCCGGCGCCTCTCCCCCGTCGGCGGGTGGCAGCGGGTCCGGCACGCAGGCCGCCGCGACGTACTCGCCGAAGGCCGCGAGTGCCTCCTGGGTGAGCCCGCGCGCGCCGTCCCAGTCGATGAGCGAGGCGATCCACTGCTCGGCCTCCAACGGCCGCAGCGGCATGGGTGCGACGGCGCCGACCGCGCAGCGCACGCCGCGCCGCGCCGGGTCGAGCACGACGGCGACCGAGGTGGTGGCGCGGCCGGGGCCCGTGCGCCCCGTCGCCTTCAGGTAGACCTGCGGGGCGTGCAGCAGCGGTACCCGTACGAAGCCGATGAGTTCGGCGGGCGCGAGCATCTCGCGGCCCGCGAGCAGGTGCGCGACGGGGATCTCGCGGCGTGCGCCGGCGGGGCCCGCGACCACGACGTCGGCCTCCAGCGCGGCGAGTACGGGCAGGGTGTCCCCGGTGGGGGCGGCGGTCGCGATGTTGCCGCCGAGCGTCCCGGCGTTGCGGATCTGCGGCGGGCCGGCGGCGCGCGCGGAGGCGGCGAGGGCGGGGATGAGCGCGGCGAAGTCGGGGCGTCCCATGCGCGCGTGCGTGAGGCCGGCGCCGAGCAGGGCGTGGCCGTCCTGGTAGTGCCAGCCGCGCAGTTCGCTCATCCGGCCGAGCCCGACGAGCGCGGCGGGTCTCAACAGGCCCCTGTTGACGGACGCCATGAGGTCCGTCCCCCCTGCGACAGGCACGGCGGCGGGCGCCGCCGCGAGCTCCGCCAAGGCCTCGTCGAGCGTGGCCGGCAGCGTCACGGACTGTGCGCTCTGCGGTGCGTGCGTGGTCAACCCAGCTGCCCCTTCCCGGTGTCCCGGCAGTCCCGCCTGTGTGCCGTACCGTACGTGCTCACAGGCCGGACGTGGCAACTCTGGCACATCTTCGGAGCCGCTCGACGCGAGGGTCCACGAAGGGCGCATCCGCCCCTTGGCGACGGGAAAGCGCCGCTTCGTCCGCCTGTTGGGTGTTTCGGGCCCAACGCCGCTTTCACCACCGCTGATGGCGGTGTGGGGGGTGAACTGGACGCCCGCGCGGGCCGCGGAAGCGGGGGCGGGCCGCGCG
>NZ_JAIUKE010000638.1 GCF_020176795.1 Streptomyces sp. 8L | reverse complement strand
CTCGGATTTTTGTAATAGCGCCCGCCCGGGGGGGGGGGGGGGGGCCAAACCCCATTGGCCACATGTGGCGCGACCTGCTCTTTTGACCCATCCGCCACGTGTGGCGATTCGCCAGGTGTAGGCAATGGCAGCACGTGGTCTGAGCTGGCCTGCTTCCCATTGCCCACGTGTGGGGATCGACCATGTGTGGGCAATGGCCACACATGGCGCGACCTGCTGGTTTGGCTCCCACCGGGAATCGCCGGAAGCCAGGGACCACCCTCTGGCTGGTCGATCCGTCGCTGCGAAACGGCGTACTGGATGCCCACCGCCTGCCCGCCCTCGCCACGCAGCCGGCTCATCGTGACGTAGCCAGCCTCCCGGATCAGACCGATCTCTCGGCGAACCACCGGCGCGCCGAGCGGCTTCCCGTTGGCGCCCTTCCATCCCAACCGCCCGTACCAATCGACGAGGAACGGAATATCGAAGCTCGCGTCAGCCGGAAGGAACCAGAGGGATTGCAGGACACTGATGGTGAGAGGCTGCCAGCCGTGGGAGAAGAAGGTCTCCTCGGTGACAGTCACATGCGGAGCGAACTCAGACGCAAGCTTGAACGTCTCACGGACCTCTAGGTGCTCGCCCTCGGGAACCTGAGTCATCGCGCACCCCCAACGACGCCAAGCGTGCGGACCATCACTCTTCGTGTGCTTGTTGCCGAAGGCCTGATACCGGGTACGATCCTCACTGAGGACGACCTCTTTTCTGGTGGATCGTTTGGTTGGATCAGCGAGCGTCAACTCGCTGTTTGTGCTTCGAAGGCCGGTCGGGGGGTTGCGAACCCGTCCGGCCTTCGGCATATCCGAAGCTATCGGGCATTCGGCCCGGTGTTCCCCTGGTGTTTTCGGCCCGTCGCGGGCCTGGTGTGGGCTCGTCACGAGCGTCGTCGGGGCTGCCGTGGCTTCCTGTCCGGGCCCCTGGTCCCGGGCGGCGGCGGGTGTTCCCGGAAGTACTTGAGGAACGGTCTGGTCTCCATCGTGCGGGCGCGAGAGACCCAGATGTACTCGTACGGGCGCCCCTCTCCCGGGTCCCCGAAGGGCCAGTCGGAACGGGTCTGCGCGATGTAGCGGACCGTGTCGGCTGTCGCGTGCGGGTCGATGCCCAGGTCGGCGAGGAGTCGCGCGCCGGACGCGAAGGTCACGACGGGGGGATGTTGAGGGTGTTCGGGCATGGCTGCTCCGCAGTGACTTTTACGTGCGGCGCGTAAAGCCATATGGTCATTCATGGCAGGGCTCCGCACTTAGCTGGGTGGACCTGTCCGCGACCGTCGGCTTCTTCGCAGGGACGGGCGGTCGCGGGGGCGGCTGCCCGGCCTGATGAACCGGGCTGCCGCTCTACAACGGCGGGCTACGCATCGCGTCTGTCTCTCTCATCGCCTACTCCATCGCTCCCGTTCTATCCGAGAGCCCCTTGAGTTCAGCCGACGCCTTCGAGCCCTCCACGAGCATCAGCTCGCGGACGGCCTTCCTGACCGCGTCGTGATTCTGGACGACTTCCGGAGTGATTTCCTCCGCGCGCAGCAGGCAGGCGACCGCGTCGCCAGTTCGGCGCCGCTGCGCGTGCGCTCGCCCCAAGTCCATCAACAGCCTCCCGCGCCGTTCCGGCGAGAGAGAGTCAGCATCGATGGCGTGCCCCAAATCGACCGCCTCGCCGGCGTCCCCCAGTTCTACCGCCGTGGAGACGGCCTGGATGGCGACATTCGTGGGTCCGAACTCAAGGTCGTAGTCGTTTCGGTCCTCGCCCAGCCGCTCGGCGACCTGCCGAGCAAGGGCGATCTCCTGACGAGCCTCCGCGCGCTGACTGGACCGCGCGTGCACCAAAGCCTTGACCAGGTGGAGCGAGCCAAGGACCGAGTAGCCCTCTGGGGGCAGATCGTCATGAGAGCTGTCGTAGCGTTCCAGTGCCCCGATGGCGTCTGTCACCGCGTGTTCGGCCTGCTCGCGCAGACCCAGGCGGACGAACGCGTGAGCCATCCGGAATACGCTGGCACCCACGAGGTAGACGTCGCCAGACATCTCCGCAGCGGACATACCGCGGTCCGCTGCGGTCCATGAAGCGCTAGCGTCGCCCTGTCGGGAGAAGGCCGCAGAGAGCGCCTGGTAGGCCAGAGACAGGTGCCTGTATGCGACCTGGCGTTCCTCTGCCGGAACGGTGCGCACTGCCTGTTCCAGCTCTGGCACCAGATCAACGACAAGGTTGCTGATCTCGGAATGCCGCCCCTGATGAGCAAGCGACCACACTTCTTGAACCTGATCGCCCAGCTCTGGCAGGGGAGTCAAACTCAGACTCTCCGACCCCAGCAGCGCGCCCATCGCCGGATGCCCGGAGATCACTGTCCGCGCGCCGTCCAGATCGTTCGAGGCTGGCACAGCATCCGGCGCACTGTGCGGGTGAACGGGAACGTTCGGGTCCAAGACCTGCGTCGAGACCCCGAGGGCGTCGGCGATCTCCTGAAGAACATCGAATCTGCGTACTGGCTGGATGCCACGCTCGACCTGCGACATCCACCCGGACGAGCGGCCGTTCAACGCAGACGCCAGCTGCTGCTGGGTCATCTTGGCCGCCTTGCGTAGTTCAGCGACTCGGGCGCCAAATGCGGCATCTCTTGGGTCCACGTCCCGCTTGGCCGTGGGCTTACTCATGTGTCCTCCCTGTCGGGCCGCTTACCGGCCTTCTCGTACAGGAAGGTCACTTCGGTGGCGGTCAGGTACTGCTCCCTCTCTTGCAGGAACGCCTTCGTGTGCGCTTGGTCCTCGTGCGCTTGGAAGGCGTCCGGGTCGGCGTACAGCTCGTAGAAGACGCGCACTAGCGGTTCGTCTTTCGGGACGTGCACGACGTACACCAGCGTTCCCGGCTCGCTGCGGATGCCCTCGATAGTGCGTTCCACCAAGGCGTCGAACTGTGCAGCTGAGTCGGCGTCGCGGGTGGTGAAGCGCACGTGGAGTGCGTATCCGCGGGTCATCGATCCTCCTGGATTGGCCATGGGCACAGTCTCACATTACGAGTGAAAGTTCTAGTCGAACCTAAAAATTGAAGATGTGGTTGTGTCGCACTAGAAGTTCGGGTAGCTTCGTTCATGTCGCCAGGACGGCGGCAGCAAAAAGGGCCCGGCGTCCTACCGCCAGGCCCTCGATGCAGACCTACTCCTACCTGCGCAACCAGGAGGCCAGATCCACATGGATCAGGATCGCACACCTGTTACGGGGGCCATCCCCACCCAGTCCCCGACTCCCCGTCCGACGCCGACGGACACGCCGGCCCCGCAGCGTCCGATCTCCACCTTCGAGCGGCGCGACGTCAAGAACACGATCTCGCGTTTCAGGAGGTCGTGATGACGTTCCAGCCGATCAACCTCGCGGACCCGTTCACCGCGCAGCCCGGAGAGATCCTCAACCGGAAGCGCCCCGACCAGTCCCATGTCGCGAACATTGCGACTGCCGAAGCTGCCGCGCGGCGAACGGCACAGGAACTCGAGAACCTGACGCGTGAGTACAACCAGACGCTGGCCCGACTGAACCGGGCGCGGATCGCCGCGTCGCTGTCGGCCACCGAGCTGGTCGAGAAGCCCGTCGTGGACCTCGCCAAGCAGGTACTGGCGCAGAACGTGCCCGTGTCGAAGAAGTTCACGGTGCGGCCGGTCTTCACAGACATCCTCGGCCGGGTCACGTCGCGTGGCCGCCTGACCGACCTGAAGAAGGTCTCCGGGACGTTCCAGCTCCGCACGGGCGAGTCGATCTCCTGGGTGGCCGCTACGACGTATGTCGACTACCTGGAGGACCTGTTCGAGGGCGTACCGGTCGTCGCTCGGGCGGCCCTGCGTCCGGACGGCAAGTACGTCTTCCAGGCGGTGGCGCCCGCGACCCGCGAGGAGTGGGGGAGCGCGGACGCCGGCACGGTGGGCTTCGTGTCCTTCTCCCAGGGGGTCACGGAAGTCATCAAGGAGCGCCGGTCGAGGCGTAAGCAGCTCTGCCGCGAGTTCGGGATGGCATGCATGCAGTGCCAGGTCGACGCCCTGAAGGGCTCGCTTCTGTCTGCGGCGGTCGACGCTGAGGGTGTGCAGGCGCTGCTGTGCCGCTCCTGCAAGGAGGACTGGCGTGTAGCTGGCCGTCCGTCGCTGGGTTCGCTGACCGGTCTCTGCGGGGTGGCGTGATGACGGCATCCGGCTTCCCGTACCCGGTCGAGCTGCGTGACGCGGTCGACGAGGCGTACACGAACCTGCTCCTCAACCTTGACACGCTGATCGGTGAGGTGGAGGCGGCCAGGTACCTGTGGGTTTCGGCCCCCCGGGTAGTGCAGGCCTTCGACTCGTTCTTCGGCGGGGTCACTGACGTACGGATCCTGGACGACGGCGCCGACGATGACCTGCCGCTCCCGAACGGCACGTGGGACGGCGCCACGTTCCGCCCGGCCGGATCGGACGGCGAGTGATGGGTGATGACCTGGTCGACCTGCTGGATGACCTTGCTGGTGTGCATCCCGGTATCGACATGATCCGGCACGGTCTCGCGGTCGTCGCGGGGTCGGATCTGACGGTTTCGGAGCGGCAGACGCTCCTGCACACGCTCGCTGGCGGGCAGGGCACGGACCTGGTGTCCGCGATCGGCCTCGCCGTCCGCGACCTCACCACTACCGCCGCCCTCCACCGTCACCCTCGCCGGGACGACATCGCGAAGGAAGGCCACCTCGCGGAGGCCGCTACCTACTTCTGGCCCGAGCGAGCGCATGTAGCCGCTGCCCTTGCACACCTCGACAGGCCCGAGGGGAGGTGCGGATCTGTGGACGAAGACCTGCGTCGCAAGAACGACGAGCGGAACAAGCAGTCCGGCAAGTGGCCCCACTGATAGTCGGCCAGTCCTCGTCACGCCGAACCCGGGCGTACGCCTCAAAGCCGACGAGGACACGCACCCCCACCAGGCAACCACTCCAACCCGGAAGGCATCCCGTGTCCAACGCCCGCCGCTTCCTCGCCAACACCATGACCGACGCCCAGATCAAGAACGACATCACCCGCGACATTGCCGCCAACCACGGCGCCCAGCAGCGAACCCCCAACGACGGCGAACTGGCCGCCGGTCTCGCCCGCAACGTCGACAACGCCCTGGACGAGCTGAACGAACTCCAGGCCGGGACGTGGCGCATCAACCACACCTGACCGCGCCTTCTCCCTCGAACCCAACCAGCTCTGAGACCTCGACCTCGCACCGACCAAACGACAGGAGACTTCCCAATGACGTTGTCAAGCCGCGGCCGTGACCGGTGGTGTGGCTTGGTAGTACGCTCCGTCGCGGATCA
>NZ_JAIUKE010000637.1 GCF_020176795.1 Streptomyces sp. 8L | reverse complement strand
GTCTCGGCGCGGGGGCCGGCTTCGGGGTGGTCGAGGTCGCGGTGCGGCTGATCGACTCGCTGGATCTCGCGTCCGGCGGCTTCTGGGCGAACCCCGCGCTGTACGCGCTGCTGGTGGCGGGCGGAGCCGCGTTCCTGCTGCTGACGTCGGCGCTCCAGCGCGGGTCGGTGACGACCGCCACGGCGGGCATGGTCGTGGGCGAGACCGTGGGCCCCGCGCTGGTGGGCGTTCTCTGGCTCGGGGACCGCACCCGGGAGGGCCTCGGCTGGGTGACCGTGCTCGGCTTCGCCGTGGCGGTGGCGGGCGCGCTGGCCCTCGCGCGCTTCGGCGAGGCACCGGAGGCGACGGCGCCCGCGGGCGGGGCGGATGCGCCGGACGCGTCACCGGCGCCCGGCGCGGCGCCGGCGGCGGGCGCGTCACCGACCCCGGGCGCTTCACCGGCGCCGGACGCGCCGGACACGGCGGGGCTGCCGTAGGCAGGGACGGACACGCCGGGAACGGACAGGGCGGGAACGGACACGCCGGGAACGGGCAGGAAGGGCTCGTCCGCCCCTGGCCGACGTCCACGTCCGCGCAGAGGCGTCCCAGCGGATCGGCCGATCCGATCAGCGGACCCGAACAGCCGACCCGATCGGCCGGTCAGCGGATCACGTGCGGCAGGAACCGCGCGTACTCGTCCGTTATCAGGCCCGACGACTCCCTGATGCCCAGACCCGCCGCCTCGTCCTCGACCACCCACGCGCCGAGCACCACCCGGTTGCCGTCGAACTCCGGGAGCGCCGCGAGCTCCTGGTAGCAGCAGGGCTCGTCCCGTACGGCCGGATGTCCGCCGGGGCCGTGCAGCAGTACGCCGTCGCCCTCGCGGCCCAGCAGCGGCTTGGAGACGTATCCGGGCCCCGCCGCGGCGAGTTCACGGGGGCCGTCCAGATAGGCGGGGAGCAGGTTCGGATGGTCCGGGTACAGCTCCCAGAGGACGGCCAGCAGCGCCTTGTTGGACAGGAGCATCTTCCACGCGGGTTCGATCCAGCACGTGCTTCCCGTACCGCCGCCGTTGTCCAGCGTTTCGAGGACGTGCGGGCCGAACTCGTCGGTGGCCAGCCACTCCCACGGGTAGAGCTTGAAGCAGCCGCGGATGAAGCGGAGCTTGTCGTCCACGAACCGGCCCGCGATGGAGTCCCAGCCGATCGCCTCGACGGACAGGGCCTCGGTGTACAGGCCCGCCTGTTCCGCCGTCTCGCGCAGGTACGCGACCGTCATCAAGTCCTCGCCCAGTTCGTCCAGTTCGCTGTGGACGAAGTGCAGCGGGCCGGGCGGCAGCAGCGGCGCCTGCCGTTTCCAGGCCTCGACGAGCCGCTCGTGCAGCGAGTTCCACTGGTCGGCGCCGGGGAAGCGGTCCTCCATCCAGAACCACTGCGCGCTCGCCGCCTCCACCAGGGAGGTGGGGGTGTCGGCGTTGTACTCCAGCATCTTGGCCGGGCCGCCCGCGCCGTCGTACCGCAGATCGAACCTGCCGTACAGGGACGGCAGTTCACGCCTGCGCCGCCAGGACTCGCCGACCGCGTCCGCGAGGGCCCGGTCGGTGATGCCGAGATCGGCGAAGCGGTCCCGTGCCACGATGTGGTCGGCCGCGGCCAGACACATCGCGTGCAGCTCCTCGACCACGTCCTCCAGCGCCTCGACCTCGGGCAGGGTGAAGGAGTAGTACGCGCTCTCGTCCCAGTAGGGGCGCAGCGAGTCGTCGGGGTAGCGGGTGAGCGGGTAGACGACGCCCTGCTCCTCCACGATCCGCTGCCAGTCGGGGCGCGGCTCGATGGTGTGGCGCTTCACCGGCGCCCGCCGGGGGCGCGCGGGTCCGTGAGCCGCTTCGCGGCGTCCTCAGCCACCGCTGGACCCGTGCCGGCCGCCGCCGAAGCCGCCGCTCTTGACGGCCGACTTGCTGTAACTCCCGCCCGAGACACGGCCGTGGCTGACGGAACCGCCGTAGTAGTAGTGGCCCGTGCCGCCCGGCTTGCACCTGCTGTCCGGCAGGAGCTTGTGCGTGTCCGGGTCCACGCAGCGCTTGTCCGGATCGCTGCCGCATGCCACGAGCGTGGTGGCGAGCAGCCCCATGCCCCCGAGCACGACGGCGCCCGACTTCAACTTCCGGCGCGTGTCCACGCGCCACCCCCTTGTTGTGGTTCCTCCGGCCGTGGCCGAATCCGATGCACAGTAGTACGTACGTACGCCATGCCACCAGCCGCCGACGGCGGCGGCCCCCGCGCCGGGGGGCGTCGGGCCCGGCGTCAGGGCAGGACCCGGCACAGCGCGTCCAGCGCCCCGGCCCACGCGCTGTCCGACGGCGTCGCGTACCCGACCACCAGCGCGTCCCTGCCCGCCACTTCGGGCCGGTCGCGGGCGTCCTCGTGGACGAACCCGCGCAGCCCGTCCACGGCGAGTCCTTGCCACGCCGCTGCCGAGACCACCGACTCCTCGGTGCCCGGCGGGAGTTCGAGTACGGCGTGCAGGCCGGCCGCGATGCCCGTCACCCGCACGCCGGGCGCGCGCTCGCCGACGGCCGCGACGAGCTGGTCCCGCCTGCGCCGGTAGCGCAGCCGCATGGCGCGTACGTGCCGGTCGTACGCGCCCGACGTGATGAACTCCGCGAGCGTCAGCTGGTCGAGCGCGCCCGGCGCCCAGTCGGCGTGGCCCTTCGCCGCCACCGCCTCCGCGGTCACCGCGCGCGGCAGCACCATCCAGCCGATGCGCAGACCGGGCGCGAGCGACTTGCTCGCGGTGCCGAAGTACACGACGCGCTCGGGGTCCAGGCTCTGCACGGCGCCCACCGGCTGCCTGTCGTACCTGAACTCGCCGTCGTAGTCGTCCTCCAGGACCAGCCCGCCGGTGGCGCGCGCCCAGTCGACGACGGCAGCGCGCCGGCCGGGGGGCAGGGCCGTGCCGGTGGGGAACTGGTGCGCGGGCGTCAGCAGGACGGCGCCCGCGTCGCGCAGGCCGGGGAGTTCGCCGAGCGCGGCCGTACGCGTGCCGTGCTCGTCCGCGGGCAGGGCGGGGGCCAGCAGCCCCGTGTCCGTCAGCAGCGCCCGGTACTCCGGTACGCCGAACGGCTCGACGGCGACCTTCCGTACGCCCCGCGCGCCCAGGACGGCCCCGATCAGGCGCAGCCCGTGGACGAAGCCCGCGCACACGACGACGCGGTCCGGGTCGGCGTGCACACCGCGCGCCCGCGCCAGGTATGCGGCGAGGGCGGTGCGCAACTCGACGCGGCCCCGGGGATCGCCGTATCCGAACGCCTCGTGCGGCGCGGCCGTCAGCGCGCGCCGCGCGGCGGCGCGCCCCCCCGCCCGGGGGGGGCTGGGCAGGGGCGGGCGGCCGGGGGGCCGGGGGGGGCCGGCGGCCCGCCCGGGCCCCGCCGGGGCCCCCCCCCCCCCCCCCGCCGCGGCCGGCGCCGTCGCCCCCCCCCCCCCCGCGGCGGCGAGCCACCGCGCACGGGGGAAGCTGGCCAGGGTCGGGCTGCCGGGCCGCAGGTCGAAGCGGGCACCCGCGCCGGGCCGCGCGGCGGGCGGGGGCGGAGGCGCGCCCGCCGACTGGCCGACCACGCGGCGCGGCGCCGTGCGCGGGGCGACGCGGGTGCCGGAGCCCTGGCGTGCGGTGAGCCAGCCCTCGGCGGCGAGTTCCGCGTACGCGTCGGCGACGGTGTTGCGCGCGATCGACAGGTCGGCCGCGAGGGCACGGGACGGCGGCAGCCGGGTGCCGGGCGCGAGCCGTCCGGTGCGTACGGCCTCGCGCAGGGCGTCCATGAGGGAGGCCCGCAGCCCGCGGCCGGGGCGCAGGTCCAGGCGGTCGAGGTGCAGATCGGCGCCTGAGGCGGCGGCGGTGTCCGGAGCGTCGGAGGCGACGACTGTTGCCGGAGCGTCAGAGGCGACGGGAGCGGCGGTGGTGTCCGGAGCGTCCGAACGGGTTTCGCGGGCGGTGTCGCCCTCCGGTGGACGGATCGGATTGGCCCATGAATCCCTCATGGAAATGGACCATACTCCTGTGCCACCCCGCCTCTACGGTGGACGCATGACGACGAACGAACGCATCCCGGAGCACACTCCCCGACTCGACATGGCGGCCCTCGCCCCCGACGTCTACAAGGCCATGGTCCGGCTCGACGCCGCCGCGCGGCACGGCGTCGACCCGACCCTGCTGGAACTGGTGAAGATCCGCGCCTCGCAGATCAACCACTGCGCCTTCTGCGTGGACATGCACTCCAAGGACGCGCTGGCCAAGGGCGAGACCGTGGAGCGCGTCATCCAGCTCAGCGCGTGGGAGGAGTCGCAGCACTTCTACACACGCAAGGAGGTCGCGGCCATCGAGCTGACCGAGGCCATCACGGTCCTGACGGACGGCTTCGTGCCGGACGAGGTGTACGAGAAGGCGGCGGAGCAGTTCAGCGAGACGGAACTGGCACACCTGATCTCCGCGATCACGGTCATCAACGCGTGGAACCGCTTCGGTGTCAGCACCCGGATGGTTCCTGGCCACTACACCCCGGCCGCACATCAGCACTGAGCCGCGCATCAGCACTGAGCAGGCGACGGGCCCGCACGGCACGGCACGGTCGCATCCGTCCCGCCGCACGGCACGCCACCCGCCACCGACCACCCGCGATCCGCGATCCGCGATCCGTCGCCACCGAACGGGGTATCCCCAGCCATGCCGCTCCCAGAGTCCCCCTGTGCCTCCGCCGCCTCCCCGGTCGCCGGGTTCCGCGCCGCGCACCACGGCAGGGCGCCGGAGGACCCCCTGGTCCTGCCGGGACCCTGGGACGCGGGCAGCGCGCGGGCGTTCAGGGACGCGGGCTTCTCCGCGCTCGCCACGCCGAGTGCGGGGGTCGCCGCCTCCCTCGGCCACGAGGACGGCGCGCTGCCCTTCACGGAGATGTTCGCCGCGGTCGCGCGCATCACGCGGGCGGTGGACGTGCCGGTCTCGGCGGACCTTGAGGGCGGGTACGGGCTGGCGCCGAAGGAACTGGTGGAACGCGCCCTGGAGGCGGGCGCGGTGGGCTGCAACCTGGAGGACTCCGAGCGCCATGTCCTCAAGGACCCACGGCGCCACGCGGACTGGCTGGCCGAGGTGGTCGCGGCGGCCGACGGCGCCCTGGTGCTCAACGCGCGCGTCGACACGTTCCTCGCGGGCGACACCGACCCCGCGTCGGCCGTGGCCCGCGCCCGCCTCTACGTGGCGGCGGGCGCGGACTGCGTCTACCCGATCGCCTGCCCCCGCGACGCCGTCCCGGCGCTGCGCGCGGGCATCGAGGGGCCGATCAATGTGGTCTCGCCCTCCCCCGGCCC
>NZ_JAIUKE010000636.1 GCF_020176795.1 Streptomyces sp. 8L | reverse complement strand
ATCCCGGCCTCGGCCCCCGCCGCGCCTTAGCCTCCATCCAGCCAAGGCTCCCGTCTCGGCCTGGCCTCCATCCGGCCACGCCCCCATTCCGGGTCCATACTCCGGACCCGGGCTCCGGAGTATGGACCGGTGCCCCGGTCCGGGCGAGGCGGCGTGGGTATGCGGCCCCGGGATCGCGGCGGGTCGGGACCGTGGGAGAGATCGGGAGGTGGGAAGGGAAGTTTGACGGCCTTGTCCGGAGCTGAGACGGGCGGCGTCCAGGGGGTACTCGGGCCCTGAGTTGTACGGAAGCCCGATTCGTCTGGAAGGAGGCACCTGTGACGAAGGACGACTCGCTGAAGCGCTATAGGGGCAAGCGCGATTTCAGCGCCACGGGCGAGCCGAGTGGGGACGGCGGCGCGACGGACGGGAGCGAGGGGCGTCCCGATCGGGGAAACCGCGCCGCGGCTGGGGCGGATGAAGGAGCGGAGAATCCACCGTCGTACGTGGTCCAGATCCACGACGCGAGCACGATGCACTTCGACTTCCGTCTGGAAGTGGACGGGGTGCTCAAGTCCTGGTCGGTGCCGAAGGGACCTTCCACCGATCCAGGGGACAAGCGGCTTGCGGTGCCCACGGAGGATCATCCGCTGGAGTACCGGGAGTACGAGGGTGTCATCGGTGGCGGCCAGTACGGTGCGGGCACCGTGATCGTGTGGGACTCGGGCACCTACCAGCCCCTGGACAAGGGGGGTACGGCGAGCGGAATGGCGCCGTTCGCGGAGGCCTTGGCCCACGGGCACGCGAGTTTCTGGCTCGATGGCGCGAAGCTCAAGGGTGGTTATGTGCTCACCCGCTTCCGGGGCGGGAACGGCACGGGCCATGACGGCGACGGCAAGGAAGCCTGGCTGCTGGTGAAGCGGGCCGACGCGAAGGCCGACCGGTCGGGCAACCCCACGCCGGACCCGCGCAGGGCCCGGTCGGCGCAGTCGGGGCGCACCTTGCAGCAGGTCGCCCGCGATGTCAGCGAGAGCGAGGAGGAGAGGAGCGAGAGCAGCGGCGGTGAGGGGTAACGGGAAGGCCACGGCTGAGGGACCCACGGGTGCAGGAGGGGAGGCGAAGGCAAGGCTGACGCCGAGGCTGCGAGAGCGTGCGCCGCTCCACGCAGGAAGGGACGCGGACGCGCACGGGGGCATGCGGCGGTGGCGTTGCGTTTTCTCAACCCGCGTGGAGGACCCGGAAGCGGGGGCGGGGTGCTGCGGGGTCTCGGTCGACGCCTTGGGCCGGCGGCCAAGCCCATTGCCACAGACGCTCATGCCCTGCGTGCGCGGGAGAAGCGGATCTGCCCGCGCGTGCCTTCGACCGCGGCGCGCGGCCAGGACGCGGCGATTCGCGCCCGAGCCACACCGTGGGAGCGCAGCGCAGTCCGCCCTGATCGCGGATTGGGCGTCGGTGGCCGAGGGGAAAGGCGAGCCGGACACGGCGGTTCCAGTGCCGGTCCGAGGACGGGTTCCCGGGTCATGGCAGTGGTCGTGACAGTGGCGGTCAGGCCGCCGCGCTGCTCAGCAGGCCTTCGAGTCGCGCCGCCGCCGCGTGCAACTGCCGTACGACGAGCGTCTGCCGCCTGCGGTCCATGCGGGTGGCCGGAGCGGAGGCGTTGATCGCAGCGATCGCGATGTCGCGGTGGTCCCGTACGACGGTGGCGACGGAGACGATCTCCTCGGCCGCGCGGTAGTTGGTGGCGTAGCCGCGTTCCCGTACGAGGGAGAGTTCGGCGTCGAGTTCCTCGCGTTCGCGACGCGTGAGTCCGTCCGTGGTGGTGGCGGTGGCAGTGGCGTCCGTGGAGGCGGCGTCCGTAGAGGTGGAAGGGAGGACGGGGAAGAGTTCGTCGAGCTGGCTCGCGGTGAGTTCGGCGAGCAGCGCCTTGCCGGTGGCGGTCCTAGGCGCGGGCATGAGCTGTCCCGTCCGGTCGGCGACTCGTAGAGCGCGTCCGCTCTCCGCTCCCGCGAGGTAGCGGAGCCGGCCGCCTTCAAGCTGCGCCAGATGCACCGTCTCGCCGACCTGCTGGGCCAGTTCGGCGAGGACGGGGCGAGCCAGGTTGCGGATGTCGAGGGTGCGTACGGCCGCGAGTCCGATCTCCAGCAGCGCGGGCCCGGGGACGTACACGCGCAGTGCGTTGTCGCGTCGTACGAAGTCGTGGTGGATGAGCATGGCCAGGAGCCGGTGCGCGGTGGAGTCGGCGACGCCGAGCGCTTGTGCGGCCTCAGAGAGCCTGAGCCGCTTGTGGTCGCGGAACATCAGGAGGAGCCGGAGCGCGTTGTCGACGGACGCGATGGGGTACGCCGGGCCGTCGGCCGCCGGGCGGTTGATGGGCGCCGGACGGTCATCGGCCACCGGGCGGTCATCGGCCGCCCGGCGGTCACCGGGCGCCGCGGGGTCGATGGGCGCCGCGGGGTCGGTGGGCGGCGTGCGGGTGCCGGATCGGGCCCGGGACTCAGTGCCGGACCGGCCCTTGGTTTCGGGCCGGCTGCCAGCCGGTTCACCCGATGTAGCCCGTGCCGCTGCCATGCAGGGAATCGTAGCGCCTGGCCAGAGGCCGGGTGAGGGACTGAGGAGGTGGCCTTGACCTGTGCGAAGAGACGATGGGACGGTTCTCCTTGAAAGAAGAAGTTTCTTCAGAGCAGAAGAGTTGCCGCTGCCATGAGCCTCTCCGACATCGATACGGACACAGAAGCGGATACAGAAGCGGACACGGAACGGTCGCGGTCCTGCACTCCGGACGCCGACGGCACCGCGGACCTCGGGGGGCCCGGGGACCCCGCCGGGCTGATCGCGCTGGGCTGCCGCATCCTGGCCTTCCAGGGACTGGCGGAGGACATCCTCGGCCACATCAGCCTCCGGGACCCGGACGCACCCGGCACCCTCCACATCCGGTGCCGGGGGCCGCGCGAGCGGGGGCTGCTGTTCACCGAGCGGGCTGATGTGCACCGCGTCCCTCTGGACGGGCCGGCGTCCGGGCTGCCCGAAGGCACCAAGGCGCCCAACGAACTCCCCATCCACCAGGAGGTGCTGAAGGCGCGGCCCGACGTACGGGCTGTGGTGCACGTACACCCGCCGTCGGTCGTCGCCGCGGACCTGGGCGGGCTCGAACTGCGTCCGATCGTCGGGGCATACAACATCCCGGCGATGCGGATGGCGCTCGACGGGATTCCGGTCTACCCGCGTGGTGTACTCGTCACCCGCCCCGACCTGGGCAGGGAGCTGGCCGATGTGCTCGGCGACCGGCCCGTGTGCGTGCTGCGCGGACACGGCATCGTGGCGACGGGCACGACGGTCCAGCAGGCGGTGGTGCGGGCGTTGAACCTCGACGCGCTCGCGAAGATCACCCTGTCGGCGAGTGCGCACGGTGTCCCGCCCGTACTCCCGGAGGCCGACATCGCGGAACTGCCGGATCTCGGGGGCGGGTTCAATGATGATCTGGTGTGGCGGGCGAACACGGCCAAGCTGCGCCACGCGGGTCTCGGCGGGATCTGAGCCACGGCCCCGAGTTCGCCGGCCTGCCGCGCGCCCGCTTCACATCGGGCCGCACCAGGCCGCACCGTCTGGCGCCCCGCAGGGCCGGGTCACCTCGCGCTGGGCCGCGCCGCACCGGCCCGCGCCGGGCCGCCTCGCACCGGGTCTCACCGTCTGGCGCTGGTCCGGGCCACCTCATGCTGGCCCGCGCCGCGCCACCTCGCACCGGGCCTCACCGCTTGGCGCCGGGCCCGCTCTTCACTGGGCGCGGCCCTGCGGGTGGCTGGATCAGGGTGCCGCGTGCGGGAGTTGGCGGCCGGTCACTCGCTGGACCAGGTCCCGCCAGCCGTGTTCGATCCGCTCTGTCGAGACGCCCAGCTGCTTGTTCAGGTGGTAGAGGAGTACCGGGTCCAGGTGGGCGACCAGGGTCTGCGCGAGCAGGTCCGCGTCCCCGCCGCCGCCGATCCGGCGCAGCAGCATGGTGACGTGGGCGACGCGCAGCATCCTGGGCGCCACCAGACATCGTTTGGACGCGCACGGCTCCGCCGCGAGCAGCACGTCGAGGTAGCGGAAGTGGAAGCGGATGGTGGCGATCCCGAAGGCCTCCAGCCGCTCCAGCGGATCGCCGTCGGGGCCGAGCGGGGGCGGTCCGGTCAGGAAGGCCTGCTGGTACTCCTGCTCCGCGTGGTCGATCAGGGCGTTCATCAGGCCGGTGCGGTCGCCGAAACGGCGGAACAGCGTGCCCTTGCCCACGCACGCCGCGGTGGCCACGGCCTCCATGGTGACGTGGCCCGCGCCGTGCTGGTCCACCAGCTCCGCGGCAGCGTCCAGCAGTCGCGCCCGGTTGCGGGCGGCGTCCGCGCGCTCGCGCGGAGGCTGTCCGAGCACGGCGAGTTCGTCAGGGCTGTGCGGATGCGAGGACATGCCGAAAGGATAGTCCGCCGGGGAAGAAAGTGGACCGCAGTCCGCTTGAGGTGTTACACATAGATAAGCGCCCCGGTCCATCCGACCGGACCGGATTGCCCACCATCTTCAGGAGTTGTCGTGTCCGTACGCATCCTCGCTCTCGTCGGTAGCCTCCGCGGCGGTTCGCACAACCGCCAGCTGGCCGAGGCCGCGGTCAAGCACGCCCCCGCGGGTGCCGAGATCACCATCTTCGAGGGCCTCGCCGACGTCCCGTTCTACAACGAGGACATCGATGTCGAGGGCTCTGTCCCCGCCGCCGCCACCAAGCTGCGCGAGGCCGCCGGCTCCGCCGACGCCTTCCTGCTGTTCTCCCCCGAGTACAACGGCACCATCACCGCCGTGCTGAAGAACGCGATCGACTGGCTGTCCCGCCCCTATGGCGCTTCCGCGTTCACCGGAAAGCCGGTCGCCGTGGTCGGCACCGCCTACGGCCAGTACGGCGGCAAGTGGGCGCAGGACGAGACCCGCAAGTCGGTCGGTATCGCGGGCGGCGTCGTCGTCGAGGAGGCCGAGCTGTCGGTCTCCGGCTCGGTCGTCCGCTTCGCCGAACTCCACCCGCAGGACGACGCCGAGGTCGCGGAGCAGCTGCCGAAGGTCGTCGCGAAGGTCGTCGCGGCCGCGGAGGCGGTCCCCGCCGCCTGAGGCAACCCCAGTCGCACATGATCGGGCCGGTTCCGCACAGGCGGAGCCGGCCCGATCCGCGTGCCGCATCGGATTCCCCCGTCGCCATGCCGTGGGGGCGGGGTCCCGGCCGGACGGTTCGTCCGCCGAACAGGAGCCCCCAGGACCGCTCAGGCCCACGAGGCCCCGCTCAGGCCCGCGAGTCCCCGTCCAGCAGGACGACCCGCCCATCCGACCGGCTCCGTCCATCAAGACGACTCGCCCGCCCGACCAGCCCCATCCAGCAAGAC
>NZ_JAIUKE010000635.1 GCF_020176795.1 Streptomyces sp. 8L | reverse complement strand
CCCCCCCCCCCGCCCCCCCCGCGCCCGGGGGCCCCCCCCCCCCCCCCCGCCCCCCGCCCCGGGCCCCCCGGGGGCCCCCCCCCCCCGGGGCCCCGCGCCGGGGCCCGCGGCGAGCCGCATCCTGCGGTAGCCGTCGACCCGGCGCGCGTGGTGCACCGAGAGGGCGTCGAGCTGGTCGTCGTAGGACTGCGGGCTGTCGGCGGCGGGGAAGCCGCGCTCCGCAGCGAGGTCGGCGATGAGCCGCTCCGCCCGGGCGACGGCCTCGCGCGGCGACTCCACGAAGCCCTCCTGGAGCGCCGCCCACTGAGCGCTCCACTGGTCGCGCCGCTCCGCCGTGAGCGGCTGGACGCGCAGGCCGCCGTGGCGCTCGACGCGCTCCTTGAGTTCGTGCTCGGCCTCCGCGGTGTTGCCGTCGTGCCGGGCGACGACCCGGTCGTACTCGGGCCCGAACCTGCGCCGCAGACCGGCCTTCCCGGTACCCCTGCCCGGTCCGACGTACAGCACCAGGGCGACGATGATCACGAACACCACGATCAGGCCGACAACGATCAGGACTGTGGACATGGCTGCCTTTCCCGGACGCCGGTCGCCGAGTGGCCCCGGTTCCCGTCTTCGTGTACGTGTGCGCGCCCGCCACGGTGTGTACCGAGGCTCGTAACAGGGCGTCACTCTGCCTCTGGTTGCCCGTAATCCCGTGGCAAAACGGCCCGGGCCGCTGCTACACAGAGCGCCGTGACGACATGGCAGGCCCCCGCCTGGTCGGTGCGCCCCGAGCCCGTGGGGAGCCCGGCCGCGACCCGGTTGCGCCGCGCGTACTGCGCGGAGGTCGCGGCGCGGTACTGGAGCAGGCCGGCCACGGCGACGGAGGTCGACGCGGGCACGGCGGACGATCCGCGCGACCGGCTCGCCCCGCCCTCGGGCCAGTTCGTCGTCGGCACGTATGGCGGCGAGGCCGCGTCCTGCGGGGGCGTACGGCTGCTGGACGGCGTACGGGCCGAACTCACGCGCGTCTACGTGGCCCCGGCGGCGCGCCGCACCGGGGGCGGTGGCGCGCTGCTCGCAGCGCTGGAGGCGGCGGCGCTCGGCCTCGGCGCCCGGGAACTGGTGCTGGACACCAGGCTGGATCTCGTCGAGGCGCGCGGCCTGTACGTGAAGCACGGCTTCCGGGAGATCCCCGCGTACAACTCGGGCCCCTACCGGGAGATCTGGTACGGCAAGGCGCTCCTCCCCGCGTAAGCAAAAGGTGCTCCCCTTTGGCAGGTTTTGGCGAGCTTGTGTCCCTTTCATGAAGGGGAGATGTGTCACGTACCGTCCGGACACACCTCCGTCGCTCCCTCAGGGGCTGCATAATCTGGGGCAGTTGACGGGGAGGGGTTCCACGGTGATGAACGGACGGTTCTGCCGCTCGTGCGGTACACCGCGCATGCCAGAGGGCGGCGCGGGCTGCCCGTGCGGCACATCGGCGGGCCGGACTCCGCCGCCGCCGTCCCCGGCCGCACCCCTGCCCGCGTACGAGACCTCCGAGGCCACCGCGGTCCTGCCCGCGTACGAAACCGCTGACGCCACCTCGGTCCTGCCCGCCCTCACGGGGGCCGCGACGCCACCGCCGTACCCGTACCCGGAGACCCCGGCGCCGTCCCCGTACGGCCCCGCGCCGGCGCGCAGCGCGGAACCGGCGCAGGCGTTCACGGACGCGCTGGCCGCCGCCGAGGACTTCGACCCGCTGCGCATCCGCCCGTACGTGACGCTGGACGAGAACGCCCGGCCGCAGGCGGAGCCGGACACGGCGGGCCCGCTGCCGCCGCTCGCCGCGACCCTGCCGCCCCCGCCCGGCGCGATGCCGCCGCACGCCCGCGGACACCGGTCCGCCCACCGGGGGCAGCGCCGCCCCATGAAGGCGGTCGCGTTCGGCGTGGCCGCGGCGGCCGTGCTGAGCGGCGCGGCGTTCGCGTCCGGGATGTTTCCCGGCGACGCCCACACCGACGAGGCGCTCGCCGACACCACCCACACGGGCCTGCCCGACGAGAGCCTGCCCGACGGTTCCACGACCGGCCCGGCCCAGCCCGCGGCCCGTTCCGCGCTCTCCTCGCCGGACGCGTCGGGCCCCGCGCGGACGAGTACGGCCAGGACCACGCGGGCCGCAGGCCCCGCGGCAGGCCACCTGGCGGCCCCGGCGGCGGCCCGCTCGGACGGCTCGCTCGCCCACGGCGACAGCGGCGCGCGGGTGGCGGCGCTCCAGCGGAGACTGGGCGCGATGCGCCTGTACCACGGGTCCGACAGCGGGTCGTACGGCCAGGATCTGGCCACGGCCGTCCGCGTCTACCAGATGTACCGGCACGTGACGGGTGATCCACCCGGCGTGTACGGGCCCGAGACGCGCCGCGCGCTCGAATCCGAGCAGGTACCGGGGGCGTCCACCGAACACAACACCGGGCGCCACAGCACCACTCAGCACTCCGGGCACAGCGGGCGCAGCGGACACAGCGGGCAGGCCGCCACCGCGTACACGCGGGAGTCCTCCGCGGGCGGGCAGTCGTACGGCGCGAACACCGGACGGGGCGCGTACGGCGGCAACTCGGCCGAACGGGGCGGCAACACGTATGGCGGCGGCCATGCGGGCACGTCTCCTGGCGGTCCCTCGGGCGGGTCGCACGGCGGTTCTTCGGGCGGGTCGCACCGGCGTTGAGGCGCTGACCGGCGCACCGGCGCGGCCCGCACGGAGCCGCCGGGCCCGCGGCGTCCGGGGTGACTGGTCTCACACCGCCGCCGGCTGCGCCGACGCCTGTCGCCCAGCGTTCACCCGCACGGGGTGGCGCCGGGCGCCCTCTCGTTTGTACAGTGATGGAACAAAGTGGTTCCGCCCGCCTTCCCTGACCAGCGGGCGGAGCCGCTCTTGTACCCCTTGCCCCTGCCCTGTGCCTTTCCCGCCGGCACCGCCCGACACCGGCCGGCACCGCCCATCCCCGTTCACCGCTGGAGCACCACGTATGCAGGCCACCGCCCCTGAAACCGTCCTCACCTGCCGGGCCCTGCTGCTCGACATGGACGGCACTCTCGTCAACTCGGACGCGGTGGTGGAGCGGGTGTGGCGCGCCTGGGCCGTACGGCACGGCCTCGACGGCGACGCCATCATGGGCGTCGTGCACGGCCGGCAGGGGTACGCCACGATGGCCGCGCTGCTGCCCGACCGCCCGATGGCGGAGAACTACGCGGAGAACGCCCGCATGCTCGCGGAGGAGACGGCCGACACGGAGGGCGTCGTCCCCGTGCCCGGCGCCCCGGCGTTCCTCGCCTCGCTGACCGGTCTGCCGCACGCGCTCGTCACCTCGGCCGACACCGCGCTCGCGGCGGCCAGGATGGGCGCCGCGGAGCTGGCGCTGCCCCCGGTGCGGGTCACCGCGGAGGACGTCAGCGCGAGCAAGCCGGACCCGGAGGGGTTCCTGAAGGGTGCCGCGGAGCTGGGTTTCGCTCCGGCGGACTGCGTCGCTTTCGAGGACTCGGACGCCGGCATCGCGGCGGCGCGCGCGGCGGGCATGCGCGTCGTCGGCGTGGGCCCCAGGGCCGCCGCGCTGGCGCCGACGGCACACGCGCGCGATCTGACGGCGGTGGCCGTGGAACGGGACGCGGCGACCGGCCACATCACCCTGCGCGTCACCGCCTGAGGCCCGAGCCGGCCTCGTCACCGCCTGAGGCCCGAGCCGGCGGCGGGCGGCCCGCCCAGAGCCCTGACGGTCAGCCGGCGATCGCCTCGTACAGACTGAAGCCCGCCAGCGCCACCATCACCAGCGCGGCGATCTTGGTGATCAGCCGCAGCGGGACGTGCCTCATCAGCGTCCTGCCGCCCAGGATGCCGAGGCCGCCGACCGCCCACAGGCCGAGGACCGCACCGATGCCGACGGAGACGGGGCTGTCGTAGCGGGCCGCCAGGTTGGCGGTCATGATCTGGGTGAGGTCGCCGAACTCGGCCACCAGGATGAGCATGAAGCCCGCCCCCGAGACCTTCCAGAAGGACTGGTCCACGGGCGGCTTGACCTCCTCGTCCTCGTCCTCGCCCTTCTTGAGGAAGAGGATCGCGGCGCCCGCGAGGAAGAGGACGCCCACCACCCCCTGCACCAGCCGGTGCGGCAGGAGGGTCAGCACGCTGCCGGCCGCGATCGCGAGCGCGACGTGGACGGCGAAGGCCGCCGCCACCCCCGCGAACACGTACGAGGCCCGGTAGCGGGTCCCGAGCATCAGGCCGGCGAGAGCCGTCTTGTCCGGCAGTTCGGCCAGGAAGATCACGCCGAAGACGATCGCCATGACGGTGAAGCTGATCACTGGGCTTTTCCTCAATCGGTCGGTCGCACCGCGCCGAGAGGCGAACCGCACAGGGGTCGACACGTCGGCACGGCAGCGTCGTCGGACCCCCGGCAAACGCGCCGGCGGTGTGCACCACGAATCACTGCGGCCGAAGGTCTCGCTGACGCACCGCGCGAGCGGTGGTCTCCGGGCGCCGGCCGGGTACGGGACGGATCCCCTGGCCCAGCAGTATGTCGACGGTCCGGCGTAGAGCTACTCCCCTTCTGCGCCGACCAGCCTACGTCACCGCGCGGTGTGCCCGACAGAGCCCGAGGGCCCGGGGTGGCCCGGGTCACGCGGGCCCGCGGACACGCCCTCCGGCGCCCCGGTGGCCGGAGCGGGCCCGCGGACACGCTCCTCCGGCGCGCCGTGGCCGGACGCGCGCGCCGCGACGCCTATGCGAGCGGATCGGTGTACGCCCAGCCGGTGACGCGTCCCACGTCGATGACGATCACCGGTCCTTCCGGTCTCCTGGCCGCGTACTGCGGGTATTTGGCGGCGAGCAGGTCCAACGCCCGGGCGCGCTCCCGGACATCGGAGGCCGCCCCGCCGTCCCCCGTACCCTCCGCACCCGCCGCGCCTTCCGTGCCTTCTACACCCGCCACATCCGCCGTGCCCGCCGTGCCCGCCGTGCCCGCTGTGCCGTTTGCGGGTCCGGCGGCGAGTACCCGCGCGGTGCCGTCCGCCCGTACCCACCACAGCCGGGTCCAGTCGTCGCTGTACTCGTCGACGATGGCGCACACTCCGGGTCTGGCCTCGATGTTGCGCAGGCGGCGCAGGTTCTGATGGCGTTTGGGCTTGTGGTCGACGGCGATGGCGATCCGGCCGGCGGCCGGGCCCGCGTACCACGCGAAGGTGGCAGGTACCAGGTGGGGCGTGCCGTCGGGGCCCACGGTGGCGAGCCGGAGCACCCGCGCGGCGCCGAGCCGTCGTCCCGCCTCTTCCTCGGAGAGTCGCATGGCCCCATTCGTACTGCCTGGGCGCGCCGCATCCGGGAGATATCGGGGGCGAGCCGGGGGAAAGTCGGGGGCGCTGCG
>NZ_JAIUKE010000634.1 GCF_020176795.1 Streptomyces sp. 8L | reverse complement strand
GCGCCGGGCGGCCCAGTATTTCGCGAAGGAGATGAGGGCATGACCCTCCGGTGGGGCTTCATCTCCGACAACCGGGCCGTGCAGCGGATATGCCGGGTGCTTCAGGTCTCGCGCTCGGGCTACGCGGATGCCGTCGACGATGTCGCGGCGGGGCCATTTCTCCGGCCGGCCCCGGCCGGTCTCGCAGGCCGGCAGCGGCAACAAGGGCTCCAGGAGGGCCCATTCGGCGTCCGTCATGTCGGAGGGGTAGCGGTATCGGCGCATCGAGGACGGGGAGGGGGGGGGGCGGGGGCGGGGCCCCGGGGGGGGCCCCGGGGGCGCGCGGGCCCCCGAGCAGCACGCCGCCGCCGGGCCGGCCGCGCCGGAG
>NZ_JAIUKE010000633.1 GCF_020176795.1 Streptomyces sp. 8L | reverse complement strand
CCCGCGGGGGCGCGCGGGGGGGCGCGGGGGGGGGGCGCGGGGGCCCCCCCCCCCCGGCCGCCCCCCCCCCCCCCCCCCCCCCCGATCCTTTCACGGTCGGGTCGGCATCCCCGACGGAGCGTTCAGCTGGTGGTCGAGGCCGCCATCTCCAAGGTGGCCTTCACCGCTTCGATCTGCGTGTTCAGGTAGTTCGGCCACCGGCTCTTGGGGAACAGGGCCAGGTGCGGGGCGAGCGTGCCGGTGATCATCCGCTTGAACTGGGTGAGCCGTTCGCTGACCCAGGCCCGCTCCCACTCCTCCAGCTCGGTCTCGCTCGCGGCGCGGGGGGGGGCCCCCCCCCCCCCGGCCCCCCCCCCCGGGGGCGCCCCGGGGGGGGGGCCCGGGCCCCCC
>NZ_JAIUKE010000632.1 GCF_020176795.1 Streptomyces sp. 8L | reverse complement strand
CTCCCGGCCCCGGCCGCGGTCTCCCGCGCGCCCCGGCCCCCCCCCCCGCCGCCCGGCCCCCCCCCCCCGCGCCCCCCCCCCCCCCCCCCCCCCCCCGGCCAGGTCCCGCAGCGCGGTCAGACCGCTGCGGGTCTGGTACTCGCTCAGCTCACAGGCCCCCATCAGGCGCTTGAACGGCAGCCCGGACGGGGCTGCTTCCAGCAGCGCGATCTGGATCAGCTCGGCGTGGCGCTCCGCGGCCGGGGAGCGCTTGCGGGCCACTACTCGCCCCGCAGCATGCGGGCGAGTTCCTCGTCCATGTCGACCCGCCCGGTGGACACCGCGGTCTCCAGCCAGTCCAGCACCGCCCGGGCCCGGCTGACGTTGGCCAGCACGACCTCGCGCTCATCCCCGCTCCACCGGCGGTCACGCAGTTTCGGGACCGCTTGGGAGGCTTCGCGGACGAAGCGGTGGATCGATCCGAGCAGGTCGACGAAGTCCTCCGTCCGCTCGATCTGCCGGATCACCGGCGCGACCGGCGACTCGCGGCGGAAGGCTTCCGCCTGCTGGCGGGAGCGTTCAGCCTGGGCCCGGTTGACCGCCAGCCGGGCCCGGTCATCGGCCGCCACCCTCGCTGCGACCTCCGGCCGGCGCAGCACGTCGGACGCCGGCTTCGCCGCCGCGGCATCGTCAGCGACCGCGTGGTGCACCGCCTCCACCCGGTGCTCGGGCGTGGCCGCGTCGTTCAAGGTGCGGCGCACGTCGTTGTCCTGGAGCAGCCGTGCTGCTACCGCCGGACGGCGAAGCACGTCCCTGGCTGCGGTGACCGCGACGTCCTCGTCGACGGCCAGATCGGCGATGCGCTCCACCTTCTCCTCCACCGTCCCCGGCCGCTCGGGCCGGTGACCTGCCCGCTTCTTGGCCAGGTCCGTCGTCCACCGGCGCACCCCGGTCACCTCGTCGACCGGCACCTGCCCGATCGCGGTGAACCGCTCGTCCTCGTCGGGGATGTTGGCCAGCACCGCGTGGACCTTGTGGGACACGCCCTCCCGGCACCGGTCCGCCGGCCACCGGTGCGAGGTGAACCGGTAGTGCAGCACCGTCTTCAGCGACAGGCCGATGTCGTCGGCATAGACCTGCAACGACGCGTTCACCCCGAACAGCGTGTCCGACGCCGGGGCCGACCCGCCGACCGGTCGTACCGGCTCGATCTCCAGCGCGTGGTCACCGATGGTGAACATCGCCCGGCCGATCTGGGCGACCAACTCCCGGTCACCGGAGATGATCTCGTCATAGCGGCGCCGGGAAACCTGTCCGATCTTCTCTTCCGGCATGGGGAACCACCCCTGTCCTGCGAGGCCGGGCGCGTCACCAGACGCCGCAAGGAACCCGCGGCCCCTTGCTCCATTCGGAGAGTGCTCCCACCGCGAGATCGTCAACAAGACATGACGTCAACTCGGTCAAAACCGGAAGTATTTGAACACATGGAACGTTCAGATCGGCGTCACAGTGACGCCGATCCGGACTTCCTGTCGCTGCCGCCAGGCCCTCGTCCGGCACCGCGGCGAGCAGTAGACCGTGCCCGCCGGATGCTCCACCCCCGGCGTCCACCGCTTCCCGCACGACGGACACTCCGCAGCATCCCGGGCCTTCGTCAACGCCACCACCCGCGCCCGCACCCGGCGCGCCTGATGCCAGTGCCTGGAACGACACCCCGCCGAACAGAACCTGACCCGCGGACCGGCGTCCAACCGAAGCCGGTCACCACAGACCGGGCAGTACCGGACCACCGCCCGGCCATCACCATCGGCCACCACACCAGGCTAAGCCCACAAGAAAATCACTTCAGCGACTTCGCAAATGGGCACTCACGCCGCTGGTATCAGTGAGGTCTTCTCGCTGCCGCTGTACCTGCTGTGCGCGGTGGCCCGGCGCAAGCGCCTCATGTCGCAGGAGGCCGCGGTCAAGTACTTCCTGCTGGGCGCGTTCTCCTCGGCGTTCCTGCTGTTCGGGATCGCCCTGCTGTACGGGTACGCGGGCACGGTCACGTACGCCGGCATCGCCGACGTCGTGGACGGCACGGTGCGCACCGTCGATCCGGCGCTCGCCGGCACCATGGGCAACGACGCCCTGCTGCTGATCGGCGGCGGGATGCTGCTGATGGGGCTGCTGTTCAAGGTCGGCGCGGTGCCGTTCCACATGTGGACGCCCGACGTCTACCAGGGCGCGCCCACGCCGGTCACGGGCTTCATGGCGGCGGCCACGAAGGTCGCGGCGTTCGGCGCGCTGCTGCGGCTGCTGTACGTGGTGCTGCCGGGCCTGACCTGGGACTGGCGGCCGGTGATGTGGGGCGTCGCGATCATCACGATGATCGGTGGCGCGATCGTCGCCATCACGCAGACCGACATCAAGCGCCTGCTGGCGTACTCGTCGATCGCGCACGCGGGCTTCATCCTCGCCGGTGTGATCGCCGCGTCGCCCAACGGCATCTCGTCCGTGCTGTTCTACCTGGTCGCGTACTCCTTCGTGACGGTCGGCGCGTTCGCCGTCGTCACGCTGGTGCGCGACGCGGGCGGCGAAGCGACGCACCTGTCCAAGTGGGCCGGTCTCGGCCGCCGTTCACCGCTCGTGGCGGCGGTGTTCGCGGTCTTCCTGCTGGCGTTCGCGGGCATCCCGCTGACGTCGGGCTTCGCGGGCAAGTTCGCGGTCTTCAAGGCCGCGGCGGCCGGGGGCGCGGTGCCGCTGGTGATCGTCGGTGTGGTCTCGTCGGCGATCGCGGCGTTCTTCTACATCCGCGTCATCGTCCTGATGTTCTTCAGCGAGCCGAAGGCGGACGGCCCCACGGTCGCGGTCCCGTCCCCGCTGACGATGGTGACGATCGCTGTGGGCGTGGCGGTGGTCCTGGTCTTCGGGATCGCGCCGCAGTACTTCCTCGACCTGGCGAGCCAAGCGGGGACGTTCGCGCGCTGACACCGTACGGGCGGAGGCGTTCGCGCGACGGTCTCCGTACACACGTGGCGGCACGCGCCGCGTGCCTATCCGACCGGTGCGGGGACCTGCGGGGCCGCCGCCTCCCCTGCCCTCGGCTGGGGGCGCTGGCTGTGGAACAGGGCGATGCCCTCCTCCAGCCCTTTCTTCACGACCTCGGGCTTGTCCATCAGCCACTGGAGGGCCTCCGCGCTGGTCGGAGTCTCTGGGACCAGTTTGTACTGGATCAGGTAGCCCGCCACGCGCTCAAGGAGCTTGCTCTCGTTCACGTCCAGCATCCCGCCAAAGGCGTTCAGGGCCTTGCCCGGAGTCGCCGCCTTCTGGCTGTCCAACATGTGGAACTCGTAGGCGAGTTGTCTGCGCTCGTCCGTGATCCGGTCCCCGGGGATGCCCTTCAGGATGATCGCGGAGAGCTTGCCCTGGCTCTTGTCGTAGCTGTCTCCCAGGGCCAGCTTGAGCGCGGCGGCGGCCTCCCGGCCGAATGCCCGCAGCTCCGTGGAGATCCTCCGCTTCTTAATCGTCTGCGGCTTCTCCTGGGATTTGAAACGGCCTGTGACCGAGTCGAGGGCATGCTGCATCTCGTGCGTCACCGTCGCCGCGAACTCCCGCAACTGCGCGGCCGAGGCGTTCGGTCCGGGCGGCGTGATCCGCAGCGTGCCGCCGTCTCCGTCGGTGCTGGGATCGAAGTGCGCCCGCGCCCCCTGGGAGACCTGTCCCTCTGCCACCACGGTTTCGATGGAGGAGGCCTGGAGGTCGTCGTACAGCTTCTGGTACGGGATGCTGAATGTGCTGCCCGCCTTCTCGCCCGACACGCTTTCGAGCAGCGCCGCGAAGCGGTCCGGCGGGAGGTTGGTCCGCGCCCATTCGGCTCCGGGGCCGTAGATGATGGAACGCTGTACCGGGACGGCGCCGGCGGCGCCGGGGCGCCCTGCCGACGGCTGTGTGCGCCCGGCTGCCCGCCCGGGGCGCGCTGTACCATCCGCGTCACGGCGGCGTTGCCCGCCGAGCGCTGGAGGGCCAGGACGGAGGGCGCGTCCGTGGCCCCGGCCCGGTGTCCGGCCGAGGCCTGTGCCGGCAGCGCCGCACGGTCGGCGGTGTTCCGGCGTGGTGCGGCGGCAGGAGTCCTGCCGGTTCCGTGTGCGTGCACGACATGGTCCTCTTCTCCCGGTGTGGTCGGCTGCCTCCAGCATTATCAGGCGCCCGGCGCGAGCGGGAGGTCCGAGAGGGCACAGTGCGGGGCACGCTCGCGTCACGCGCGTACCGTGAGTCAAACGCCGCGCGTCACGGCCGGCCGTCCGCGAGCCCCACGGCGCGCGCTTCGGGAACTCTGAGCTTGTCCCACTTTCTTTCTGGGTTGCTTCGGTCATTCGTAAGATCGAGGGCCCAGGGGCTGTGGGTATGGCTGGCATGAGGTCGCCGTTGGATGGCTCAGGAGACTTGGCCGCCCGCAGCCCCGCGACGACTCGACCGCTAATTGGGAGACGCGACGCGATCGCTTTGTAGGACAACGTCGGCGAGGTCGTCTGCTGGGTTCATGTACGACGAGCTGACGGAGGTGGCCGTGCCCGACATCTGGGCCGGAGTGGACATCGGCAAGGAACATCACCACTGCGTGGTGATCGACGCCCAGGGCAGG
>NZ_JAIUKE010000631.1 GCF_020176795.1 Streptomyces sp. 8L | reverse complement strand
GCGCGGGGGGGCGGGGGCCCCGCGCGGGGCCCCCCCCCGGGGGGGCCCCCCGGCGGCGGGGGGGGGGGGGCCCGCCCCCGCCCCCCCCGGCGCCCCCCCCGGCCTCGTGGCGGCCACCGACTGGTACAAGGACACCCCGCGGCCCGACGACGGGGCGCCCGGGCTCTACGTGGGCGTGGCCCGCGTGCCGTAGCCTCCCCTGCGCGGTCGCACACCGGGCCGGTCCGCGGAGTCCCTCCACTCGCTTACTTGCCGCCCGGCTAGTACGTACAATGGAAGCGGAGGCTCCACACGCGGCCGGAGGCGGGGGCGGGCGACGGAGCCGCCCCACGCGGGAGGGGGCCGCCCCCACGCGAGAGACGAGAGAGACGAGAGCGCGTCATGGCCAGCACGGGCACCCAGCGGCGGAGCGACACCCGGCAGCGGATTCAGGACGTCGCCCTCGACCTCTTCGTCGAGCAAGGTTACGAGAAGACGTCGCTGCGCGAGATCGCCGAGCGGCTCGACGTCACCAAGGCGGCCCTGTACTACCACTTCAAGACCAAGGAAGACATCCTGGTCAGCCTGTTCGAGGACCGGGCGCAGCCGCTCGACGACCTGATCGTGTGGGGCTCGGCCCAGCCGAACACGCTGGAGTCGAAGAAGGAGTTCCTGCGGCGCTACGTCGAGCAGCTCAAGGCCTCGTCCCGGCTGTTCCGCTTCGTCCAGGAGAACCAGGCGGAGCTGCGTGACCTCCAGGTGGGCGAGACGTTCCGGAGCCGTATCGAGGCGACGATGGAGCTGCTGCTCACGCCGGAGCCCTCGCTCGCGGACCGGGTGCGCACCTCGACCGCGCTGTTCTCGCTGCACGTGGGGATGTTCGCCCTGAAAGACGTCGAAGGAGACATCGAGGAGAAGTACGACGCTCTCCTCGAAGTCTCCTTCGAACTGCTGGCCGCGGCCCACGAGGGCGCCGAAGCCTGACCTCCGCCCTGGCGGAGGGCCCGGGCGGGGATCAGGCTCCCGATGCCACCTGTGGGGGCTCGGCGGCCCCAGGCGGGTTCCCGGTCCCGGACTCCCCCGTGACGGGTCTGCGCATGTCCGGCCGGCGGGTCAGACCTTCACGCCCATCTCGTGCAGGAACGTGACGGGGTTGATGGCCGAGCCGTAGTTCGGCGTGTTGCGGATCTCGAAGTGCAGGTGCGGGCCGGTCGTGTTGCCGGTGTTGCCGGACTTCGCGATCTCGTCGCCGGTCTTCACGTTCTCGCCCACGTGCACCTCGATCTTCGACAGGTGCGCGTACTGCGAGAACTTGCCGTCGGAGTGCTGGATCACGATGGCGTTGCCGTACGCGTCGCCGTCGCCGGCGCCGTGCGGGCCGGCCTTGACGACGGTGCCGGTGTGCGCGGCGTGGACGTCGGTGCCGATCGGCACGGCGAAGTCCTGGCCGGAGTGCTTGTGCATCCAGTGGCTGCCGGAGTCGTCGAAGGCCGCGGTCAGCTTGTAGTGCGTGACGGGGTCGATCCAGGACGCGGCCTTCTTCGCGGCGGCGGCCTTGACCGCCTTCGCCTTCGCGGCCTTGGCCTGCTTGGCGTGGGCCGCGGCCTTCGCCTGGGCGTCGGCCTGGTGGTGCACGGCGACGGCCGCCACCTGGGCGGTCTGGTGGGTGCCTGCGGGAGCCTGGGCGCCCGCGTCGCCGGTCGCGGCGAACGCGGCCCCGGCCCCTGCCGCCATCGACACCCCGAGTCCGGCGGCCACTACGGCGACGCGACCACGACGGACGACGGTGAACGGGGTGCGGAACTTCGAACGCTGCGACATACGGGAAACCTCCGGGCATGAGCGGACCCGGCGCTCGTGCACCGGGCTTGCTCCACCTTGGTAACCCGACCCCCCATCTCCGCCCAAATGCCTCATCTACGGCATCACATCGTAGAGGGGTCATGGCCGAAAGTCCCTTGACGACAACGAACAAGCCGCTCGTCTCGGTATTTATTGCCCCATATCAGGCAATTCGCCCATCGCTGCCCGGGTATTCCAACGAAGCTCCCTAGTAGCCCCGAAACGGCCTGTGTGCCTTGTCACGGGCGGTGGGCCCGAGGACCGTCCGGTTCGGGACCAACGGCCCGGGGGCGCGGGACCTCACCCGTGACGCGCGTGACGCGATCGACGCCGCCGCGTTCCGCGCGGGCGCCTGTTCCGCACAGGCCGGCATCGGGCCCCGGCCGGGCCGTCCGGGCGGCGCACGGCGGGCAGGAGCCGCGCGGGCCCACGGCGGCAGCCGGGCCGCGCCCGTACGGGCGGAGGAGGACGGGTGGGGCCGCCGGGCGGCCGAGCAGGCGAAAGGGCCCGGCCCCGCGTATCTGCCACCTGTCGCCCGTCGCGGTGGCGCGCACCGACGCGCGCCACGCGCTACGCGCGGAGGGTCACGCCTCCTTCGTCAGGTTCGGACCGCCGCCCGCCGCCTGCTCGATGGGAGGAGCGTCCGGCAGCGCCGCCTTCTCCTCGCCGCGGAAGGTGAACTGCTCCTCGTCGCCCTCGCCCTCGGTGCCGACGACCACGATGTGGCCCGGGCGCAGCTCGCCGAAGAGGATCTTCTCCGACAGCGCGTCCTCGACCTCGCGCTGGATCGTCCGGCGCAGCGGCCGGGCGCCCATCACCGGGTCGTAGCCCCGCTTGGCGAGCAGGTTCTTCGCGGCCTGGCTGAGCTCGATGCCCATGTCCCGGTCCTTGAGCCGCTCGTCCATCTCGTGCACCCGCAGGTCCACGATCTTGAGGATGTCCTCCTCCGTGAGCTGCGGGAAGACGATGACCTCGTCGACACGGTTGAGGAACTCGGGGCGGAAGTGCTGCTTCAGCTCGTCGCTGACCTTCGCCTTCATCCGCTCGTAGTTCGACTTCGTGTCGCCCTGGGCCGCGAAGCCCAGGTTGAAGCCCTTCGAGATGTCCCGGGTCCCGAGGTTGGTCGTCATGATGATGACCGTGTTCTTGAAGTCCACGACCCGGCCCTGGGAGTCGGTCAGGCGACCGTCCTCCAGGATCTGGAGAAGGGAATTGAAGATATCGGGGTGGGCCTTCTCGACCTCGTCGAAGAGGACGACGGAGAACGGCTTGCGGCGGACCTTCTCGGTGAGCTGGCCGCCCTCCTCGTAACCCACGTATCCGGGGGGAGAACCGAAGAGCCGGGAAACCGTGTGCTTCTCGCTGAACTCCGACATGTCGAGGGAGATCAGCGCGTCCTCGTCGCCGAAGAGGAATTCCGCGAGCGCCTTGGACAGCTCGGTCTTACCGACACCGGACGGGCCGGCGAAGATGAACGAGCCGCCGGGGCGCTTCGGGTCCTTCAGACCCGCTCGCGTACGCCGGATCGCCCGGGAGAGCGCCGCCACGGCGTCCACCTGGCCGATGACGCGCCGGTGCAGCTCGTCCTCCATGCGCAGCAGACGCGAGGACTCCTCCTCGGTGAGCTTGAAGACCGGGATGCCGGTGGCCGTGGCCAGGACCTCTGCGATCAGGTCCTCGTCGACCTCGGCGACGACGTCCATGTCGCCGGCCTTCCACTCCTTCTCCCGCTTGGTCTTCGCGGCCAGCAGCTGCTTCTCCTTGTCGCGGAGGGAGGCCGCCTTCTCGAAGTCCTGGGAGTCGATCGCGGACTCCTTCTCCCGGCGCACACCGGCGATCTTCTCGTCGAACTCGCGCAGGTCCGGCGGCGCGGTCATCCGGCGGATGCGCATCCGGGAGCCGGCCTCGTCGATCAGGTCGATCGCCTTGTCCGGCAGGAAGCGGTCCGAGATGTAGCGGTCGGCCAGGGTGGCCGCCGCGACGAGCGCGGAGTCCGTGATGGAGACGCGGTGGTGGGCCTCGTAGCGGTCGCGGAGGCCCTTGAGGATCTCGATCGTGTGCGGCAGGGAGGGCTCGGCGACCTGGATGGGCTGGAAGCGGCGCTCCAGGGCCGCGTCCTTCTCCAGGTACTTCCGGTACTCCTCCAGCGTCGTCGCACCGATCGTCTGGAGCTCACCGCGGGCCAGCATCGGCTTCAGGATGCTGGCGGCGTCGATCGCGCCCTCGGCGGCGCCCGCACCCACCAGGGTGTGGAGCTCGTCGATGAACAGGATGATGTCGCCGCGGGTGCGGATCTCCTTGAGGACCTTCTTCAGGCGCTCCTCGAAGTCACCGCGGTAGCGGGAGCCGGCGACCAGCGCGCCGAGGTCCAGGGTGTAGAGGTGCTTGTCCTTGAGGGTCTCGGGCACCTCGCCCTTGACGATGGCCTGCGCGAGGCCCTCGACGACCGCCGTCTTGCCGACGCCGGGCTCACCGATGAGCACCGGGTTGTTCTTCGTGCGTCGGGACAGGACCTGCATGACCCGCTCGATCTCCTTCTCGCGCCCGATGACCGGGTCGAGCTTGGACTCGCGGGCCGCCTGGGTGAGGTTCCGGCCGAACTGGTCGAGGACCAGCGAGGTGGAGGGCGTGCCCTCCTGGGGGCCGCCGGCGGTGGCGGACTCCTTCGTCTGGTAGCCGGACAGCAGCTGGATGACCTGCTGCCGCACCCGGTTGAGGTCGGCGCCCAGCTTCACGAGGACCTGGGCGGCGACGCCCTCGCCCTCGCGGATCAGGCCGAGCAGGATGTGCTCGGTGCCGATGTAGTTGTGGCCCAGCTGGAGGGCCTCGCGGAGCGAAAGCTCCAGGACCTTCTTGGCACGGGGCGTGAAGGGGATGTGGCCGGACGGGGCCTGCTGGCCCTGGCCGATGATCTCCTCCACCTGCTGGCGGACCGCCTCGAGCGAGATCCCGAGGCTCTCCAGGGCCTTAGCGGCGACACCCTCACCCTCGTGGATCAGGCCCAGGAGGATGTGCTCGGTGCCGATGTAGTTGTGGTTGAGCATCCGGGCTTCTTCCTGAGCCAGGACGACAACCCGCCGCGCGCGGTCGGTGAACCTCTCGAACATCGTTATCGCTCCTCAGAGCGGTCAGGCAGTAAAAGGGGTCGGTCCCCTCTCTGTCCTTCCGCAGCTTAGTCCCGCAAGCGGGGACCGCTCGGGTCCATCCCCGCATCCGCGGGGAGCAGCGTTCCCTCTGAACGACTGACGAACGCTCCAACCCGATGGTGCGAGACGATGTTCCCCCAGGCCAAGCAGATACCGCCGCCAGCACTACGCCGATGGCGAACGGGAAACCGCTCGGGCCCGTGTGGCGCCCCTCCCCACTAGGAATGTCTTACCCGCGCACACCGACAGTCCATGCCGGGGGGTACCCCTCCCTCAGCTACGGGCGAACACCGGCACGCGCTCGCCGGTGCCGGGACCGGCCGCGCCGTACGCGAAGGGTGAGCGGGCGCCACCCAGCGTAACCCCGCCGGGGGCTCCGCCGTTGGCCTTTCATGTCGTCCACCGTCCCCGGCCCCCGGGGCC
>NZ_JAIUKE010000630.1 GCF_020176795.1 Streptomyces sp. 8L | reverse complement strand
GGCCGGGGGTGCGGGGGCCGATGCCGCGCGACGGCGGCCCGGTCCTCGTCCGTTCCCGTCCGTTTCCTTCCGTTCCCTCTGTTCGGTCACTGTTCGGGCGCGCGTGACGGCCGTTCGGTCACCGTTCGAGGGGCGGGGGGGGGGGGGGCCCCCCCCCCCCCCCCCCCGGGGCCCCCCCCCCCCCCCCCCCCGGGGGGGGGGCGCCCCCCGCCGCGCCCCCCGCGGCGGCGAGCCACCGCGCACGGGGGGCGCGGGGGCCGGGGGGGGGGCCCCGGGGGGGGGGGGGGGGGGCCGGCCGCCGGCCCACCCCTGGCGCGTCGGCCACCGGGCGCCACAGGCGTATCGCGCCACACGTACCGCATCACCGCATCCCGCGTATCGCGTCACGTGTCCCTCGCGTCCCACGGCATCGCTCACGCCTCATCGCTCACACGGCGGGCGGTTTCCCCTCGCGCGGCCTTCCCGGCACTCCGGGGCGGCGCTGCCACGGCAGGGGACCCTCCGGGGGCCGGTAGGCGACGCCGAGCGCGTCCAGGCGCCGGTAGTGCTCGGCCATGCGCGCCTCGAATCCGGCGAAGTCCCGCTCCTCCGGCGCCCCGAGCGCGCTCCACACGCTCTCGGCGAACGCGGCGAGGCGCGGGTGTACCTGGTAGTCGACCCGGCCCGCGTCCTGCATGACCTCGGTCCACACGTTGGCCTGGGCGCCCAGAATCCGGCCGGCCTCCTCGGCGGTGAGCCCGTCCGGCACGGGCTCGAAGCGGTACACGTCCTCCAGCGTCCGCACGAAGCCGATGGGGATGGGCTCGGCGTCGCCCGCCGCCTGCCGGTGGTCCAGATACACCTGCTGCTCGGGGCACATCACCACGTCGTGGCCCGCCCTCGCCGCGGCGACGCCGCCCCCGTAGCCGCGCCAGGAGGAGACGGCCGCCCCGGGCGCGAGGCCGCCTTCGAGGATCTCGTCCCAGCCGATGAGGCGCCTGCCGCGCAGGGTGAGCCAGGTGTCGAAGTGCCGGATGAACCAGGACTGGAGCTCGTCCTCGTTGGCGAGGCCCTCGCGCTCGATGCGGGCCTGCGCGGTGGCGGAGTCCTTCCACTGCTCCTTGGGCGCCTCGTCGCCGCCGACGTGGATGAACCGCGACGGGAACAGCGCGAGCACCTCCTCGAAGACGCCCTCGTAGAAGCGCAGTACCGCGTCGGTCGGGGCGAGGATGTTCCCGTTGATGCCCCAGGTGTCCCAGACGCCCAGCGCCGCCGTGTCCACGACGTCGGCGTTGCCGAGTTCGGGGTACGCGGCGATGGCGGCCTGCGAGTGGCCGGGGACGTCGATCTCCGGGACCACGGTGATGTGCCGCTCGGCGGCGTACGCGACGATCTCGCGGATGTCGTCCTGCGTGTAGAACCCGCCGTGCGGGGTCTCGCTCCACAGATCGGACGCGCGGTGGCCCCACTTGGTGCGCGGGCGCCAGGCGCCGACCTCGGTGAGCCGCGGGTGGCGCTTGATCTCGATGCGCCAGCCCTGGTCGTCGGTGAGGTGCAGGTGCAGGACGTTGAGCTTGTGCGCCGCGAGCAGGTCCAGGTGGCGCAGGACGCCTTCCTTGGGCGTGAAGTGCCGCGCGACGTCGAGCATCATGCCGCGCCAGCCGAAGCGGGGGCTGTCGCGGACCGTGAGGGCGGGCAGCCGCCAGACGCGGTCCGGACGGAGCGGCGCGCGCCGGAAGGCGTCGGGCCCGAGGAGCTGCCGCAGCGTCTGCGCGCCCCAGAAGACGCCCGCGGGGCCGCCGCCCTCGATCGTGACGGCGGGGGCGCGGGCCTCGTCGGCCCGGCCGGCGGGTCCGGGGGCCGAGGTCGTCAGGACGTACGCCTCGGGGCCGCTCTCGCGTGCGACGTCGGGGCTGACGCGCAGCACGATCCGGTCGTGGCCCAGGCCGGCGCCGTCCGCGGGCGCGACGTCGGGGAAGGCAAGACCGGTCCCGGCGCCGACGGCCGTGCGCAGCCAGCGGGCGGTGGTGTCCGTGCCGGGCCCTGCGTGGACGCGCAGCGCGGCGGGCAGTGCGAATCCGGCGTCGCCACCGCTGCCGCCGCCGGCTCCCCGTATCCGGCCGGGAGCGGGGATGAGCGCCGCGTGCGCGGGGCCCTGGTCCTGGGTGGGGCCCGCGTCAGGGCTCGCAGGGTTCGTCGCCATTCGTCCTCCGCCGGGTGATCAGATCCGTACCGAGATGAGGTCTATACCAATACGGAAGATCAGCACACGGACGGCCGATACGGCAAGAGACCCGGGCGCGCCGCGCGGCCCACCGCCCACGGGCGAACCCGGCGGCCCGGCACGGCCACAAGCGGACGCGGCGGCCCGACACGGGCGCGGGTGGACGCTACGGGCCTGGCACGGGCGCGGGTGGACGCTACGGCCTGCCACCGGCGGACGCGAGGCCCACGGGCGGACTCCACGGCCCGGCACGCCCGCGGCGGACGCGGGCGGAACAGGCGGCGGGCGGACGCACGAGATGCGCCCGTCCGGGGCCGGAGATCCGGGGCGGGAGAGCCGGGGCAGGAGATCCGGGTCAGGACGCCGGGGCGGCTACTGCTTGCCGGCGCCCTTGCCGTCCTTGCCGCCCTTGCCCTTGTCGCCCTCGCCACCGGGGCCCATGGACTCGTAGATCTCCTTGCACATCGGACAGACGGGGTACTTCTTGGGGTCGCGCCCCGGTACCCAGACCTTGCCGCACAGTGCCACCACGGGAGTGCCGTCGAGGGCACTCGCCATGATCTTGTCCTTCTGGACGTAGTGGGCGAAGCGCTCGTGGTCGCCGTCGCCTCGCGACACCTGCGGCGTCGGCTCCACGAGGGTGCCCGTACCTGCCCCGCGCTCGGGCTCAAGAGTGCTCATAACAGCCAAGAATACTCACGGACCGAGATTTTCCCGGAGGGCGGGTCGGAGCGCTCCGCACCCGGACACTCACCCCCGGGCGCGGCTCCGGGACGCGGCCGGCTCAGTTCAGTGACGGGTCGTCCGGGTACGTGGCGACCATCGCGAGCCGCCCCCGCTGCCTGCGCAGCACGGCGCGCCACAGCGCCTTCGGATGCGGCGAGGAGACGTCGCCCGGCTCCGACTCGACCACGTACCAGGCGCCGTTCTTCAGCTCGCGCTCCAGCTGGCCGGGCCCCCAGCCCGCGTACCCGGCGAAGATCCGCAGCGAGCCGAGGGCCTCGGCCAGCAGCTCCGGCGGGGTCTCCAGGTCCACCAGGCCGATCGCGCCGTGCACCCGGCGCCAGCCGAGCGGGCCCTCCTCGCCCGGGATCACGGCGAGCGCGAGCGCCGAGTCGAGGGAGACGGGTCCGCCCTGGAAGACCACGCCGGGTTCGCCCGCGTGGTCGGCCCAGGCCGCGAGGATGTCCGCCACGCCGACCGGGGTCGGGCGGTTGAGGACCACGCCGAGCGAGCCCTCCTCGTCGTGGTCGAGCAGCAGGACGACCGCGCGGTCGAAGTTCGGGTCTGCCAGGGCCGGCGTCGCGACGAGCAGCCGCCCTGTGAGCGAGGACACCTCGGTCATGCGACACATGATCCCGCATCTTCGCCCCGCACGGGGACGTCCGTGCACGGCGCGCGTGCGCGCAGCTCAGGGGCGCGTCGTGACGGCGCCGGAGCGCACGGCGCGTCCGCCGACGGCGGCGACTCCACGCGTTCGCACCGGCACACAGCGTGGTGTGCCGCGTCCGGACGCCTTCGGGCCCGTCGAGGGCCTACGGGAGGGGGTCCGGCGCGCCTTAGGCTTACCCGGGCCGTATGTTCGGCACCCAACCCCCCGACTGTCCCCTCCGGAACGCGAGATCCATGACCGGCACCGGCACTGATGACGTACTGCTCGTCCACGGCGGCACCCCCCTCCAGGGTGAGATCCGCGTCCGAGGCGCGAAGAACCTGGTCCCCAAGGCGATGGTCGCCGCCCTGCTCGGCTCCACGCCGAGCAGGCTGCGCAACGTGCCGGACATCCGCGACGTGCGGGTCGTACGCGGCCTGCTCCAGCTGCACGGGGTGACCGTGCGCCCCGGCGACGAGCCGGGTGAGCTGGTGCTCGACCCGACCCATGTGGAGAGCGCCAACGTCGCGGACATCGACGCCCACGCCGGCTCGTCGCGCATCCCGATCCTGTTCTGCGGGCCGCTGCTGCACCGGCTGGGCCACGCGTTCATCCCGGGGCTCGGCGGCTGCGACATCGGCGGACGGCCGATCGACTTCCACTTCGACGTGCTGCGCCAGTTCGGCGCGACGATCGACAAGCGGGCGGACGGCCAGTACCTGGAGGCGCCCCAGCGGCTGCGCGGGACGAAGATCACGCTGCCGTACCCGTCGGTCGGCGCGACCGAGCAGGTGCTGCTGACGGCGGTCCTCGCGGAGGGCGTCACCGAGCTGTCGAACGCGGCGGTGGAGCCCGAGATCGAGGACCTGATCTGCGTCCTGCAGAAGATGGGCGCCATCATCGCGATGGACACCGACAGGACCATCAGGATCACCGGTGTGGACAGCCTCGGCGGCTACAACCACCACGCGATACCGGACCGCCTGGAGGCGGCGTCCTGGGCGTCCGCGGCGCTGGCCACCGAGGGCGACATCTACGTGCACGGCGCGCAGCAGCGCTCGATGATGACCTTCCTCAACACGTACCGGAAGGTCGGCGGCGCCTTCGAGATCGACGACAAGGGCATCCGCTTCTGGCACCCGGGCGGCTCGCTGAAGTCGATAGCCCTGGAGACGGACGTCCACCCGGGCTTCCAGACGGACTGGCAGCAGCCGCTGGTGGTGGCGCTGACGCAGGCGTCCGGCCTGTCGATCGTGCACGAGACGGTGTACGAGTCCCGGCTCGGCTTCACCTCCGCGCTCAACCAGATGGGCGCGCACATCCAGCTCTACCGCGAGTGCCTGGGCGGCTCGCACTGCCGGTTCGGGCAGCGCAACTTCCTGCACTCGGCCGTGGTCTCGGGCCCGACCCGGCTCCAGGGCGCCGACCTGGTCATCCCCGACCTGCGCGGCGGGTTCTCGTACCTGATCGCGGCGCTGGCGGCGCAGGGCACGTCCCGCGTGCACGGAATCGACCTGATCAACCGGGGCTACGAGAACTTCCTGGACAAGCTCGTGGAGCTGGGCGCGAAGGTGGAGCTGCCGGGCGGCCCGCTCGTCTGACGGCGTCCGCGGGGGCGGGTACCCCTGTCCGACGGCGTCCGCGGGGCGGGTGCCTGCCGGGCAAGCACCCGCCCCCGCGGCGTGTGCGGGTGCGTACGGGGGCTCCGCGGGGGGGGGGGGGGGGGGGGGGGGGGGGGGGGGGGGGGGGGGGGCGGGGGGGGCGCGGCGGGGGGGGCCGGGGCGGGGCGGGGGGGGGGGGGGGCGCCCGGGGGGGGGCGGGGG
>NZ_JAIUKE010000629.1 GCF_020176795.1 Streptomyces sp. 8L | reverse complement strand
CGCCCCGGGGCCGCCCGCCCTCAGGCCGCCCGGCGCCCGGCGCCGGGACCGTACACGAAACCGCCCCGGACTACGCGAGCCCGTACGTCACTCCGACCTGCCCCTCGTCACTCCGACCTGCGCGACGCCACTCCGGCCTGCCCGTACGTCACTCCGACCTGCCCGTCGAGACCTTCAGGTCGAACACCTGGCTCTTCGGGTCGACCGGGTCGCCCGGCGCCGGGTACTGCTCCAGTACCTGGCCGTCCGCGTACGCCCCGTTGGCGATGTCCTCTTCCTTGACCGTCCAGCCGACCTTGTTCATGCAGGCCTTGACGGAGCGGATGTCCTTGTAGCGGAAGTCGGGCGCGTCGACCTTGGAGGCGTCGTTGTAGTCCTTGTACGCGTCCGTGCAGGCGTCGTCCTCCATGGTGCGGTCGGGCTCGGGCGCACGGTAGCCCGCGGCGGACGGGCCGCCGCTCACCTTGGCGGTCGCCCTGCCGTCCGCCGTGCCGCCGCCGCTGTGCCCGTTGCCCTGCACGAGCACGGCGACGATCCCGCCGATCGCGGCGAGCGCCAGGACCGCCCCGATGACGACCGGCGCCTTCCGCCGTCCGCCACGGGGGCTGGTGCCCGCGGGCCCGGTCGAGAGGGGGTACGGCGGCGGTGTGGGCGGCAGGCCGCCCTGCTGCGAAGGGTGGGCCTGGGGATACCCGTAGCCCTGCTGCGGCGCGGGCGAAGGCGCGGGCGAGGGCACCGGCGTCTGCGCGGGTGTCCCGTACGGTCCGGGCCCCGGGTGCTGGTACGGCTGCTGGACGCCGTACGGTGACGGTCCGGGTCCCGCGGCCTGCGGTGCCTGAGGTGCCCCCGGTGCCTGGCTGACCGGCGGGAACACCGCCGAGCCCACGCCCGAGCCGCTGTTCATCGGCGGCGGGCCCTGCACGATCACCGGCGCCGCCGCCTGCCCGGCAGGCGGGAGCACCCGCAGGCACTCGTCGCGCATCGCCGCCGCGCTGGGGAAGCGCTCGTTCGGGTTCTTCCGCAGGGCCCGCGCCACCAGCGCGTCGGCGCCCCGGCCGACCGACCGGTTGATGCCGGAGGGCACGGGCGGCTCCTCCTGCACATGCGCGTACGCGATCGCCAGCGGCGATTCCGCGTCGAACGGCAGCCGCCCGGTGAGCAGCTGGAAGAGCATGATGCCGACCGAGTAGAGGTCGGAGCGCGCGTCGACGCTCCGCCCGAGCGCCTGCTCGGGCGAGAGGTACTGGGGGGTGCCGACGACCATGCCGGTCTGCGTCATCGAGGTGACGCCGGACTGCATGGCGCGGGCGATGCCGAAGTCCATCACCTTGACCACGCCGCGGCGGGTGACCATGACATTGCCCGGCTTGATGTCCCGGTGGACGAGGCCCATCTCGTGGCTGGCGTCCAGCGCGGCCAGCACGTCGGCCGTCACCTTCAGGGCCTTCTCGGCCGGCATCGCGCCGTACTGGCCGATGTCCGCCTGGAGTACGGAGCCGAGCGGCTGCCCCTCCACGTACTCCATGACGATGTACGGCATGAGCGCCCCGCCCAGCTCGTCCTCGCCGGTGTCGAAGACCGAGACGATGTTGGGGTGCGACAGCTTGGCCACGGCCTGCGCCTCGCGCCGGAAGCGCTCGCGGAAGGACTGCTCGCGGCCCAGCTCGGAATGGAGGGTCTTGACCGCGACCTGGCGGTCGAGTGCCGTGTCGTAGGCGAGGTACACGGACGCCATGCCGCCCTGCCCGAGCAGGTCCCGGAGCTGATACCGGCCACCCGCAAGGGAGGCCCCCGCTTCCCGGCCCCGCGCGCCGTCCTGACTCATGGCTGTGCTCCCCCTTGGCGCGGGCCCGCCCGGTTCGCCGCGGCGCAGGAAATGTCCTGGCGACGCGGGCGTGGCGGCCGTGGCGCGGAACCGCAGTCGTCGTGCGTTTCGCTCCGTATGCCTGACGCGCAGGACGCGTGAGGCGTGTATGACGCGCCAAGTCTGCCGGAGGGCACAGACACGTCAAGCAGAGCATCCCGTTCCGTGACCGTAAGCACAGCAACCGTCTCGCAAGCGTTATACAGGGCACAAGGAATTTGCCACGCGCGGGCGGCAGCGGGTTTGATGGCCGGTCCGTCCGGGATCGGCACGTCATGGGAACCCTGTAGCGTGACGGGCACAGCCCCTTGAGACATTCCATTACCCCCGCGAGGCGCCCGGCGGACGATCCCCGGCGATCCGCGGAAGAAGACGACGGCGAGGACTGATGGCACCCGAACCCGAAGCAGGCGGCGGCGGAACGCCGGATGCTGGGGACTCCTGGGGCATCGGCGGGCTGGTCGGCGACGGCCGGTACCGCATGACCCACCGCCTGGGCCGAGGCGGCATGGCGGAGGTGTTCGCCGCGGAGGACGTACGGCTCGGCCGGACCGTGGCCGTCAAGCTGCTGCGTTCCGATCTGGCCGAGGACCCCGTGGCGAAGGCGCGCTTCACGCGCGAGGCGCAGTCGGTCGCCGGGCTCAACCACCACGCGGTGGTCGCCGTGTACGACTCGGGCGAGGACACCGTGGGCGGCCGGACCGTCCCCTACATCGTGATGGAGCTGGTCGAGGGCCGCACCATCCGCGACCTGCTGCTCAACGCGGAGGCCCCGCCGCCGGAGCAGGCGCTGATCATCGTCTCCGGCGTGCTGGAGGCGCTGGCGTACTCGCACCAGCACGGCATCGTGCACCGCGACATCAAGCCGGCGAACGTGATCATCACGGACGCGGGCGCGGTCAAGGTCATGGACTTCGGCATCGCCCGCGCGCTGCACGGCGCGCAGTCGACGATGACGCAGACCGGCATGGTCATGGGCACGCCCCAGTACCTCTCCCCCGAGCAGGCGCTCGGCAAGGCCGTGGACCACCGCAGCGACCTGTACGCCACGGGCTGCCTGCTGTACGAGCTGCTGGCGCAGCGCCCGCCGTTCGTCGGCGAGACGCCGCTGTCGGTGGTCTACCAGCACGTGCAGGACACCCCGGTGCCGCCGTCGGAGATCTCCGCCGACACCCCGCCGGAGCTGGACGGCCTGGTGATGCGGTCGCTGGCGAAGGAGCCGGACGACCGGTTCCAGAGCGCCGAGGAGATGCGGGGACTCGTCCAGTACGGCCTCCAGATGCTCCAGCAGCAGGGCGGCCACACCGGTACGTGGAACACCGGCGCGTTCGACGCGCACGGCCCGGCCGCGACGACGGCGCTCGGCGGTGTCGCCGCGACCGCGGCGATGGGCCAGGGCACCGGGTATCGGGGCGCGTACGGGGAGACGGCGCAGCGCCCGATGCTGCCCGCGATGAACCCGAACGACGGCGGTTACACCGGCTACAACGGCTATGACGAGAACGGCTCGGGCGGCTCGCGGGGGCGCGGCAAGATGCTGCTGTTCGTCGCGCTCGCGCTCGTCGCGATCGTCGGCGGCGTGGCCTTCGCGCTGAACAGCATGACCTCGTCGGGCAACACGCCGGACGACAAGAGCCCGGCGCCTTCCGTGTCCCGCTCCCACACGTCGCACTCGCCCTCGCCGAAGGACGACTCGTCCCAGGACGACCAGCAGTCGGACGACTCTTCCAGCGGTGGCGACGACGGCACGACGAACTACCCGCCCTCCAACGAGCGGCCGTACCCGTCACAGACGGACGAGGACAAGCCCACGGGCCAGCCGTCCAAGACGTCGGGCTCCGGCACGAACGGCGGCGGCGACTCGTCCGGCACCTCGTCGGGCCCGACGGCCCCGACGTCCCCGCCCGACGGCGGCGACGACGACGGCGGCACGTCGGACGACGGTGGCACGTCGGACGACGGCGGTACCTCCGACGACGGCGGTACGAGCACCGGCGGCGGTTCGGGCGGCACGAGCAGCGGCACCAGCAACGGCAGCACCACCGACGGTTCCGGCGGCGCGACCGCGGGCAACACCATCAGCGGGCTCGGCACCGGCCACTGACCGGCCCACCGCCGACCGGCGCGGCGGCGGGCCCCCCCCCCCGCCGCCCCGGCCGCGCGGGCCCCCCCCCCCCGCCCCCCCCCCGCCCCCCCCCCCCCCCGGGCCCCCCCCGGCGGGGGGGGGCGGGGGGGCCGGGGGGGG
>NZ_JAIUKE010000628.1 GCF_020176795.1 Streptomyces sp. 8L | reverse complement strand
CCCCCCCCCCGGGGGGGGGCCCCGCCCCCCCCCCCGCGCGGGGCGGGGGGGCGCGGGCCGCCCCGCCGCTCCGCCGCCCTGCCGGCCCGCGGCCCGGGGCCCGCTCAGGCCGTGAAGGCCTCGCGGACCGTTTCGTACTCCTTGGTCCACCACACCGCCAGGGCCGACACCGCGGCGAACTGCGGGTCGGCCCTGAGGTCGTGGCGCACGTACCGCCAGCGCAGTATCCAGAAGTCGTTGAGGCGCTCCCACCACACCCGGTGCACGGCCGCGGCGAGTTCGCGCGCGTCCGCGCCCGCCGCCCGCCGGTACGCCGTCGCGTACGCCCGCACCTTCGCCAGCTCCAGTCTCCCCGTCGGCCGTACGAAGAAGATCGCGGCGGCCCGTACGGCCTCCTCCGCCCGCGGCAGGACCGCCAGCCGGTCCCAGTCGACGATCGCGGCGGGCTCGACGCCCCGGTAGAGGAGGTTCAGCGGGTGGAAGTCGCCGTGCACCCAGCCGGGGGCGGGCTCCGCGCCCGGCGGCGGCCTGCGGTGCGCGTGGCGCTCCAGCAGCGCGCGCCGCTCCACGAGGCGGTGGGCGGCCAGCTCGTCGAACGCGTCACGGGGGCGGCGGGCGCGCGCCAGTGCGAGCAGCTCGGAGATCTCCTGGAAGGTCAGCGCGGGGTCGCGGCTCTCGTACCCGGCGTACGGGACCGCGCGGGACCCGGCGGAACCGGTCCTGTCGGAACCGGTCCTGTCGGAACCCGTCCTGTCGCCGTGCCCCGCGTCCATCACATGGTCCAGACAGGTGTGCACGAGCCCCAGCAGCGCGCCGAGGTGCGCGGAGGCGCGGACGGTCAGCTGCGCGCCGCCGCGGTGCCTGCCGTCGATCCAGGGGTGCAGGGCGTAGCAGTGGCCGCCGATGACCGCGACGGTGTCGCCGCCCGCGTCCTCGACCGGTGGCGCGACGGGCACGCCGAGCCGCTCCAGGCGCTGGGTGGCGCGGTGCTGGCGGACGATCGCGTCACGGTCGCCGTCCAGGTGGTGCTTGAGGAAGTAGGCGCCGCGCGTGGTCGCGAGCCGGTAGCCGCGGTTGAGCAGCCCCTGGGTGACCGGTTCGCAGGAGAGGAGTTCGCCCGCGCCGCGGTAGCGCCGTAACAGCGCGCGCAGGGGAGGCCCTTGCTCAGGACCGCCGCGCTCGGGGGAGGCGCCGGCCCGGGGAACGGCGCCCGGCGGAACCGCCGGAGCGGTGACGGCGGGAGAGGTGACGACCGGAGCGGTGACAACCGGGGAGGTCACGACCGGAG
>NZ_JAIUKE010000627.1 GCF_020176795.1 Streptomyces sp. 8L | reverse complement strand
GGCCTCCAGCGCCTCGCCCTCGCCCTCCTCGTCGTCCTCGGGCACACCGTCGCGGGAGGCCCCGACGTCGGCGGCGGCCCAGCCGTCGGTGACGCCGAAGAAGGCCCCGGCCAAGCCGCCGATGCTGCTCAACACCATCACACCGACCAGCGGGGCGACCGTCGGCGTGGCCATGCCCGTGTCGGTCGTCTTCACGAACCCCGTGGCCACCTCGGCCCGCGCCACCGTCGAGCACCACCTCAAGGTCTCGGCGTCGCGCTCGACGACGGGCGCGTGGCACTGGATGAGCAGCACGCGGGTGGACTGGCGTCCCAAGACCTTCTGGCAGTCCGGTACGAAGGTGTCGGTGGACGCCGATCTGGCGGGCGTGAGCAACGGCAACGGCCGTGTGGGGACGCACAGTTACCATCACAGCTTCACCATCGGCGACGATGTCGAGGCCACTGTGTCGGTAACCGGCCACTCGATGAAGGTCACCAAGGACGGGGCGACCGTCCGCACCGTGCCCATCGACGCGGGCAGCTCCTCGTGGCCCTCCTGGGACGGCACCATGGCGGTGATCGACAAGCAGCCGAAGGTCCGCATGACCTCGTGCAGCGTCGGCATCAGCTGCAACAAGAAGGACAAGGACTACTACGACCTGACGCTGCCCTGGGACGTCCATCTCACCAACTCGGGCACGTACCTGCACTACTCGACCGGCGACCCGTACCCGGGAAACAGCGTCGGCTCCCACGGCTGCGTGCACCTGTCACTGGCCGACGCGAAGTGGTTCTACAACTACGTGAAGCAGGGCGACCCGATCACCATCACCGGGTCGCCACGCGGCAAGGCCGCACCGGACAACGGCTACGCCGACTTCAACCTCTCCTGGTCGCAGTGGCTGGCGGGCAGCGGAAGCGGGGCGCAGACGACGCTCCCGTACTGACCGCCGCCGCGATCCGTCCGCGCCCCGTACGGCTTTGTCCCGTACGGCTCCGCCCCGTTCCGCATCGCGCGGTACGGGGCGGAAGCGCCGGGGCGTCACCGTACACCGGGGATTTTGCGCCGGCCGCCGCCTGAACATGTCATGCACGGTTCATGATGCCGTCGGGGCATCAGCTTCGGATAAACGCCGGGGAAGGGCCGGAAAACGACCCCCGGAATTGCCCGGAACGCCGGGGATTTCGCCGACGACGCACCGGCCGCCCACCCGGAACCCCGATCTCGATCCCGAACGGCGACACCGAACACCGAACAGCACCATCGAACACCGACACCGACACCGACACCGGACGCGGAATCGCCGGATCGGGGATCGCTTCGAGGCGCCCGGTGCCCGAAGAGCGCGCCGCGATGCCCGGAGCGTGCGGCATCACGAGACGAGCCGTGCGGCGCCTTCACGAGGCCGACCGTGCGGCGCCTTCACGAGGCCGACCGTGCGGCGCCTTCGCGGGGCCGGCCGTGTGCGCCCGGGGGCGCGGTCACGGTCAGGCGTCCCGTACCGGCATGCCCACCGCCGTCACGACCACCGCCACCGACCGCGTCCCCGGCCGCTCCCGGGCCAGCGCGGCCCGGACCGCGCGTGCCACGTCGAGCGGCCGGTGCCCCGCCCCGGTCGCCAGCTCCACCCGCAGATCGCCCTCCGGCGATTCGCTCAGCGGGCGTCCCAGGACCCGCGTCGTACGGGCCACTCCCGGCACGTCCGTGACGCCGGGTACCCCGTCCGGGTCAACGGGCCGGGAAACTTCCTCGGCGGGCTCCTCCGCGGGCCTCGCGGCGCCGTCGTCCCGCAGCCCGGTCACCCGTAGATCCACCTCGGTCACCCGCAGTCCCAGCGCGTCGTGCGCGCACTCCAGCAGGGCCTTCCGCAGCCGTTCCGCGAGGGCGGGCAGCGGCTCGTCGCGGACCGACTCGAACTCGGCCGTGATCGTCAGCGGCCCCGGTGCCAGCGCGCTGGGCGGCGGGGGCGGCGCCGTCCCTCCGCCTGCCGTCCCGCCACCCGTGGGGCCCGGGTCGCGCGGGGCGTCGCGGCCGTCCTGTCCATGGAGCCCGCCGCTGCGCGCCGCCTGCTGTCCACGGCGGCCGTCGAGGTCGAGCGGACCCGCGCCGCGCTCGCCGTGGTGGAGACCGGCACCTGCCCGTCCGTGTCCCGCCTGACCGGCGACAGCGGAGTGCTGCTGTCCGCCGCGCTGCGCCGCGAACTCGTACGGCACGTCGACGACTGCCCGCGCTGCCGCCGTACGGCGGAGCGCGTGGAGGCGGCCGGGCCCTGGCCGGGCACGACACCGCGCGCCGCGCGCAGGTCGCCCGCCGTCCTGCCGCTCGTGGAGGCCGACCGTGCGGCCGCCTGTGCGGCCATGCTGCACGCGCCGAGGAGCCGGGGCGCCGGGCCGCGTTTCGGGCGCGACGGCTTCCCGCTCGATCCGAAGGACCGCGCGGCCCGCCGCGACCGGCTGCGGGCGCGCGCCGTGACGACGACCGTCGTCGCGACGGTGGTCGCGGCGCCGGTGTTCGCGCTGTGGGCCGCGTACCGCGGCGCGCCCGACACGGGCGAGGGCCACGGCGGTCCCTCGATCAGCGCCGGCGAGCCGGGCGGCCCGTCGTCGCACGACGGGAAGGGCCCCGACCGCTACGAGAACGCGGGCAGCGCGCGGGACCGCCCGGGCGCCACCGGCCCGGACGGTGGCCACGGCGCCCAGGGCTCGGACGTCTCCGTCGCCGTGGTCGGCCCCGGCCGGGCGGGGCCCTCGGGCCGCCCGGGAGCCGAGGCCGGGGCGCTCGCCGTCACGGCGGAGTCGTCTTCCGGCCGTACGACGATCACCCTCACCGCCTCGGGCGCGCCAGTGACCTGGGCGGCGAGCGTGGGGGCCAGCTGGATCGGCCTCAGCCAGTCGTCCGGCACGCTCGCGCCCGGCCGCTCGGTGACGCTCTACGTCACCGTCGACCACGCGCGCGAGCCCGCGGGCCCGTGGAGGGCGCGGATCGCGCTGCACCCGACCGGCGCGGTGGTGCTGGTGGACGGCTACGGCTACCGGCGGGCCCGCCCCGGCGGCGGCTCGGACGCGGGCGGCGCCGGGGGACACGGCGGTGGCCACGGCGGCGGCGGCCACCACGGCGGCGGCGCGGGCGGCGGTACGGGACCCGGCCGGCCGGGCGGG
>NZ_JAIUKE010000626.1 GCF_020176795.1 Streptomyces sp. 8L | reverse complement strand
GCACCCCGCCACCGTCGGCGAGCTGAGCCCCGGGGCGCCCAGGGCCCGGCCGCCCGGTTCAGGTTCAGCCAGTCGTCCGGCCCCGGCCTCGGCGAGCTGCCCGGCCGCCCGGTTCAGCCACTCGCCCGGCCCGGCGACGAGCCGACTCGTCGACCGGCCGGGTTCAGCGGCTCACGGTCGACCCACGGTTCAGCGGCCCACCGGATCGGCGGGGTGCGGTGCGACGAGGGGGAGTTCGCTCGCCACGCGGCGCTCGCAGAGGTCCGTCAGGACGTCGTACGCCTCCTTGCCCATCAGCTCCGTCAGCTCGGGCCGGTACGACACGTACACCGGGTCCCCCGCGCCGTGCGCCGAGGTCGCGGAGGTGCACCACCAGTGCAGGTCGTGGCCGCCCGGGCCCCAGCCGCGTCGGTCGTACTCACCGATCGACACCCGCAGCACGCGCGTGTCGTCGGGGCGGTCGATCCAGTCGTACGTCCGCCGCACCGGCAGCTGCCAGCACACGTCCGGCTTGGTCTCCAGCGGCTCCCGGCCCTCCTTCAGCGCCAGGATGTGCAGCGCGCAGCCCGCGCCGCCGGCGAAACCCGGCCGGTTCTGGAAGATGCACGAGCCGTTGAAGACCCGGGTCTGCCGCTGCGGGCCGTCTTCGTCGGAGTCGGCGTCGTCGGAATCGCTCTCGTCGTCGTCAGCGTCGTCGTCGGCGTCGGATTCCTGCGTCCAGCCGCCGCCCCGCGTGCCCTCGTCGTGGTACTGCCAGATCTCCGGCGTCAGCCGCGCCACATGTTCCGCGACCCGTGCCTCGTCGTCCTCGTCGGAGAAGTGCGCGCCCAGCGTGCAGCAGCCGTCGTCGGCGCGGCCCGCCTGGATGCCCTGGCAGCCACTGCCGAAGACGCACGTCCACTTCGACGTCAGCCAGGTCAGGTCGCAGCGGAAGACCTGCTCGTCGTCGGCCGGGTCGGGGAACTCCACCCAGGCCCGCGCGAAGTCCAGGCCCTGCTCGTCCCCGGCCGGCACGGCGGCGGACACGGCGGAGCCGCCCGCGTCCTGCTTCTGCTTCTTCGACTTCTTCCGGTCCTTGGCCTGCTCGGCTTTGCCCGGCTTCGTCTTGTTCGTCTTAGGCACGGGCCCAAGGGTAAGTCCGCCGCCACGGGTACGGTTCCGCCCATGAGACTCGGAGTCCTCGATGTCGGTTCGAACACCGTGCATCTGCTCGCGGTCGACGCCCATCGGGGCGCCAGGCCGCTGCCTGCCTATTCCCACAAGGCGGAGCTGCGGCTCGCCGAACTCCTCGACGAGGACGGCGCGATAGGGCCCGAGGGCGTGGACCGGCTCGTCGCCACGATCGCGGACGCGGTCAGGGCCGCCGAGGACAAGGGCTGCGAGGACGTCCTCCCGTTCGCCACCTCCGCGGTGCGCGAGGCCACCAACGCCGACCACGTGCTCGCCAGGGTCCGCGCGGAGACCGGCGTCGACCTCCAGGTCCTCAGCGGGGCCGACGAGGCCCGCCTCACCTTCCTGGCCGCCCGCCGCTGGTTCGGCTGGTCCGCGGGCCGGCTCCTCGTGCTCGACATCGGCGGCGGCTCGCTGGAGATCGCGTACGGCATGGACGAGGCGCCCGACGCCGCGGTCTCCCTGCCGCTCGGCGCGGGCCGCCTCACCGCGGGCCGCCTGCCGGGCGACCCGCCCGAGCGCACGGACGTACGGGCGCTGCGCCGTCACGTACGCGCCGAGATCGCCCGTACGGTCGGGGAGTTCAGCCGCCTCGGCGGCCCCGACCACACCGTCGCCACCTCCAAGACGTTCCGCCAGCTCGCCCGCATCGGCGGGTCCGCGCGCTCCGCCGACGGCCTCTACGCGCGGCGCGAGCTGAGTCGTTCGTCACTGGAGGAGTGGGTGCCGAAGCTGGCGGACATGACCGCCGAGCAGCGCGCCGACCTGCCGGGGGTGTCCATCGGCCGGGCACCGCAGCTGCTCGCGGGCGCGCTGGTGGCGGAGGCGGCGATGGACCTGTTCGACGTGGAGGTGCTGGAGATCTGCCCGTGGGCGCTGCGGGAGGGCGTGATCCTGCGCCGCCTGGACCGGCTCCCGGCGCCCTGACCGCCGGCGGCCGGGCGGGGGGGCCCCCCCGGGCCGGGCCCCCCCCCCGGGGGGGGCGCGCCGCCGCCCGCCGCGACGGACGCAAGAGTTTCTCCTGGCGCGACTACCGGGACCTGCTCATCGCCGCCCACCAGCAGCTCGGCGGC
>NZ_JAIUKE010000625.1 GCF_020176795.1 Streptomyces sp. 8L | reverse complement strand
CGTACACCCTCGACCCGCCGCACCGCGCGCCGGTACGGTGCTTCTCGTCACGCGTCTCGCTTTTGTAGGATCTTCAACCCACTCCTCCCCATCCATCCCCTTTCCCCCACGTCCGTGAACGTCCCCTGATCCCTCCCCCGTGTCGCCGCCGACCCGGAACCCGCTACCTCGAACGACTCGGAACGATCGGAACGAAGCGGGATACAGCGGAATGCGGCGGAATGAATACGCCGCGGGCGCGCGTTGGCGCTCAACCGGAGTGTGTGTACGTAGCACTGTTCTCGTTCCCCGAGCAGCCGCGGCACCCGCTCCGAACGTCCCCCGACCTGGAGTACCCGTATGCCACCCGAGGCCCCCACCCACCTCCGACGGACCCTGTCGGTGAAGGACCTGATCGTCTACGGCCTGCTGTTCATCGGGCCGACCGCGCCCATCGGCGTATTCGGTGTCCTCGACGCCAAGAGCGGCGGCGCGACGGGCCTCGTGTTCATCGTCGCCACGGTGGCCATGGGCTTCACCGCCTGGTCGTACGCGCGGATGTCGGCGGCCGTGCCGCGGGCGGGCTCCGTGTCCGCGTACGCGACGGCGGGCCTCGGACGCTGGCCCGGCTTCTTCGCGGGCTGGATGGCGAGTCTCGACTACCTGTTCATCCCGGCCGTGGCGGCCCTGTTCACGGGCATCGCGACGCACTCGCTGGTGTCCGGCATTCCGACCTGGCTGGCGACGGGGGTGGCCATCGTCGTCTTCACCGCCCTGAACCTCGCGGGCGTCGGCATCGCCGCCCGGGTCGGCATGATCATGCTGGTCATCGAGGTCGTGGTGCTGGCGATTTTCATCGTCGGCGCGATCGTCGTGCTGGTGCACGACGGCCCCAGCAGGGGCTGGGCGAGTCCGCTGACCAGTACGGGGAACCTCGCGATCGGCGGCGTGCTCGGCGCGGTCTCGGTGGCGGTGCTCTCGTTCCTCGGCTTCGACGCGATCGCCAGCTTCGCCGAGGAGAACAGCGGCGGCTCCCGGCAGGTCGGCCGGGCCGTGCTGTTCTGCCTGGCGCTGGCGGGCCTGTTGTTCGTGGCGCAGACGTACCTCGCCGACCTCATCAGCGACGTGTCCCCGCAGCACCTGGCCGCCCACCCGTCCGACCAGGGCACGGCGTTCTACTCGATCATCCGCTCCGCGATCGGCGGCTGGCTCGGCACGACGGTCAGCGCCACGAAGGCCGTAGGACCGATCTTCTCCGCCCTGGTCGCGCAGGCCGCCGCGAGCCGCCTCATGTACGGCATGGCCCGCCAGGGCCACCTCCCGTCCTGGCTCGGCCGCATCAACTCCCGTACGCAGACCCCGCTCCCCGCGATCCTGCTGTCGGCGGGCGCGACGCTCGCCCTCTCCATCTGGGCCGCGACCCAGCCCAACGGGCTCGACACGCTGTCGTCCATGGTGACGGTGGGCGCGCTGTCCGCGTTCGTGCTGCTGCACGCCTCGGTGTTCGGCTACTTCGTGGTGCGGCGCGACAGCCGGGCGGCGTCGGCCGGCGCCCGGGTCGCCGCGGTCGTCGTCCCGGTCCTCGGCGTGGCGATCATCATCGCGCTGCTCGTGACGGCGAGCCATGTGGCCCTCGTCGTGGCCGCGTGCTGGCTCGCGCTGGGCATCGGTGTGGCGATCGCCCGGTACGCGACGGGCCACGGCGGAGACGGCAGGGGCAGCGCCCCGACGGAACCGACGGAGCCGGTGGGCGCGCCCACGCCCTGACCGGCGTGACGGGCCCCCCGGGGCGCGCGCGACGGCGGCCACGGGGCCCGTACAACTGCTCCCGAACGACTGTTCCCGTACTCCGTGCGAACTACCTGTACGGGCCGCCGCCGTCCGTTACTTCAAGGACCGGTGCGGCTTCGGCAGGACGACGTGCGACGGCGCCCGCCAGGCGCCGGGCGCCGTGGACGGGCTCGCCAGTGCGCCCGCGCCGCCCACGACCGGCAGTGTGATCCCGCTCGCCGCGAGGTCCACGGTCACGGAAGCCCCCGTGGCCCTGTCGCCCTGCACGTCGCCGTCCGTGCCGATGAGCACGAGCGCGAGCCGGTGCCCGGCCTTGAACCGGTAGTCCTGCGGGAGGGTGTTCCAGTTCACCGTGTAGTACGCGCCGGGCTTCAGCGCGCTCGGACTGCTGAGCGAGTTCCGGTTCTGGGCGTCGACATAGCCGCGGGCGACCACGTTGATGTCGGAGGTGACGGTGTCGGTGGCGACCTGCTTGTAGCAGGCGTCGTCGACCGCGGTGCTCTCGCCGTGGCAGTCCTCGGTGGTCAGCGTCTTCACGCCCTCACCGCCGCCGAGGTAGTTCACCCGGGTGTCCGTGCCGTAGTCCACGAGGAGCGCGCCGAGATTGGCGGTGGGCTTGTCGAGCTTGACGCGGAGGCCGACCTTCGGTGTGCCGGAGATCCGTACGTCCTCGGCGAGCGGCGCCGTGCTGTAGGCGAGGCGGTACGGCTCCGCCGTGGTCGGCGCGCTCACGACCGTGGACTCGGACTGCTCGGTGTCGCTGTACGTGCCGGTGCCGGAGGAGGCCTTCAGCCCGAGGGTGCCGTCCTTCTGCGGGCGCAGCGTGACGGGGGACGCGCCCGGCGCGGGCCAGTCGGACTGGGTGGTCCACTGGTCGGGGCCGGTCTCCAGGTCGACGCGCGGCTGCTTCATCACGTCGTTGGGTATCTTCCACAGCCAGTGGTCGAACCACTGGTGCAGTGTGTCCACCCAGGCGTCGCGCCGGTAGTCGAACGGGTCGACGTGCCCGTACTGGGACAGCCACACCTTGCGCGGCACGCCCTGCTTCGCGAGCGCGGACCACCAGGTGGAGAACTGGCTGGGCTTGACGTTGAGGTCGTTGAGGCCGTGGGTGGCGAAGACCGAGGCGTGCACCTTGCTCGCGTCGCCGACGGACCCGCTGACGTAGTTCCGCTCGTTCCAGAAGGCGTTGTAGTTCCCCGTCGCGTCGTCCTCGCCGGCCGCCAGCTGCTTGCGTACGGCGGCGCACTTGGCGGGCGGATCGGTGTCGACGGTCTGGGCGAGGCCCTCCTCCTCGCCCGGCGAGAAGAGGGTGCCGCCCATGCGGCTGTAGTCGTACCAGGAGCTGATCCCCGAGATCGGGACGATCGTGTCGAGGCCCTGGACGCCGGTCGCCGCGACGGCGTTGGCGAGGGTGCCGTCGTACGACTTGCCGATCATGCCGGTACGGCCGTTGGTCCAGTCGGCGCTGACCTGCTTGCCCTGGGCGTCGAAGGCCTTGGCCCGGCCGTTCAGCCAGTCCACGACGGCCTTGCCGCCGAGGACGTCGGAAGCGCCGCCGGACGTCGGGCAGCCCTGCGACTTGGTGGTGCCGTCCATGTCGACCTCAAGGACGGCGTAGCCGCGCGGCACGAAGTAATTGTCGTAGTAGAGGGGGAACTTGGCGGGGTCGCCCTGCGCGTCGTAGGTCTTGCGCTCGGACTCGTTGCCCCGGCCGAGGTTGTCGTAGTACGGGCTCTCGTCCATGATGACGGGGACCTTGAACCCGGGGCCGCTCTCCCGGGGGCGGATGATGTCGACCCGGATGAGGTCCTTCTTGCCGTCGCCGTCGGAGTCCACGCTCGACTGCACGTTGACGTACTCGCGGACGGCGTCCGCGTAGGAGAAGACGGGTTGGGTCCCGTCGGCGGTGACCCTGATGGAAGGTTTCTGCGCCGCGTGGGCGGCGGGCATGCCCGCCGCGGCGAGGGCGGCCGTGAGGGCGAGGGACGCGAGGCCTCTTCGCCGGGATGTGTTGCGCACGCACTACCTCCTGGAGTTGGCGCGCGCACTCTCCCGCGTACACCACCATCCCCACAAGACACATTCGCGCCAGCTGTGACCGCGCTGTGGTCCGAAGGCCGCGCGCGCGTTCGCGGGCATCGCGAGGGACACCACGGGCTCGGCCCCTCCCCCGGCGGAGCCGGACCGGAACCGGAGTCGCGTCGCAGCCGAACGGACACGGGCGGGCACGGACGGGAGCGGGCCGGCAGGCACAGGAGCAAGCGGGCACGCACGGGAACGGACAGGTGAGCCGGGGGTGCCGCGGCGGTACGGTCCGCGCTGCGGCCGGGCCGGGGCGCCAGCGGGGGCGCCACCCGGCTCGGGGGTGTAAGCAGGAAAGATGTTCCGGTACTCGTTCACCGCCTCGCCGGACACGGAGCAGGCCGGCGGGAGCATCCTGATCGTCGCGCCGCTGATGCTGATCGTGGCGATCCCGGTCGCGGACTACTACCTGCCAGGGGACGTGCACATCGCGCCGCTGCTGACCGTGGCGCCCACCTTCACTGCGGCGGTCGCGGGGGTCCGTACGACAGCGGCCGTCGGCGTGCTGGCCGTGGCGGCGCAGATCGGGGTCGGGCTCGAACGGCACTCCCTCGGGTCCGAGCAGGTCCTGCTGGAACTGTCGGCGCTCGTGCTGGTGTCCCTGCTGCTCATCCTCTTCTGCTACCTGCGAGAACGCCGGCAGGACCAGCTGAGACGGGCCCGGCTCATCTCCGACACGGCCCAGGCCGCGGTGCTGCGCCCGCTTCCCACGGACGCAGGCCCGCTGCGGATCGCCACCGAGTACCGTCCCGCCGAGACCGACACCAGGATCGGCGGGGACCTCTTCGCCCTCGCCCGCACCGCGCACTCGACCCGTCTGCTCATCGGCGACGTACGCGGCAAGGGCCTGGACTCGATCTCCGACACGACGATCATGCTGGGCGCGTTCCGGGCCGCGGCCCACCGGCAGGCGCCGCTGCCCGAGCTGGTCGCGTACCTGGAGGGCAGCGTGCACTGGGGGCTGGCCGAGCTGTCGGGCGTGGAGGCCGACGTCGGCGAGCGCTTCGTGACGGCGGCCGTGGTGGACATCCCGGACGACGATCCCGTCATCCACCTGGTGACCTGCGGCCATCCACCGCCGCTCGTGCTGTCCGGCGGTACGGCCACGCCGATGCGGGCCCGGCAGCCCGCGCCGCCGCTGGGCCTCGGGGGACTCGCGGACACCACGTACGCGGCCGAGAGCTTCCCCTTCGCACATGGCGACCAGCTGCTGCTGTACACGGACGGTGTCTCGGAGGCGCGCGACGGCGAGGGCGTCTTCTACCCGCTGCACGAGCGCGCCGCCAAGGCGGGCCAGGAGTCGTCGTGGTCGACGGGCGGCCCGCGAGCGCTCCTCGACCGCCTCACACGGGACCTGCTGGAGTACGCGCAGGGCCGGCTCGACGACGACATGGCGATGATCGCGGTGACCCGCACGGGGCCCGGACCGTGAGGTCCATAAGACCCCCGAGGTCCCTGATGCCTGTGATGTGTCTGAGGCCCCCGACACTCCTGAGGCCCCTGAGGTCTGTGGGGTCTGACGCCGGGGCGACACCCGTGGGGGGGGGGGGGGGGGGGGGGGGGGGGGGGGGGGGGGGGGGGGGGGGGCGGCGCGCGGGGGGGCGGGGGGCCCCCCCCCCGGGG
>NZ_JAIUKE010000624.1 GCF_020176795.1 Streptomyces sp. 8L | reverse complement strand
TTCCTGGGGATCGCGGGTGGAGGGGTCGGAGGGATCGGAGGGATCGGAAGGCTGGACGGGCGGACGGGCGGACAGATGGGTCGGACTGAAGCCGGCGGGGCCGCCCCGTCGACGTGATCGGAACGCGCCGGGCCGGGCCACCGGCACGTGTCCACCGTACGGACCCCCACGGCGCCGGGCCCCACCGGTGCGGCCCCCGGACCGCCGAGCCGGGCGAGTAGGTGAGCGGGTGCGTGGCGGGACGGCCGCCGCTCAGGACGCTGTCTGGGCGAGCGGTGCGGTCCTGGCCAGGAAGGCCCGCAGGATCTCCTCCCCCGCGAGCACCCCCGCGGTCCCGAGCGCGGTCACCCCGGGCGGTGCCCAGCCCGCGTCGGCCAGTTCCCCGTGGCCGGGCCGCCAGGCGAGGTCCGCCGCCGTCAGCAGGTCGGCGTCCAGCAGTGAGTCGCCCGCGGCCAGTGTGAGCTCCGCGCCGGTGCGCCGCGCCACCTCGGCCAGCGCCGCGCTCTTCGTCAGGGCCCGGGGCACGACGTACACCTTGCGGCCCTGGAGGGAGACCGTCCAGCCGCGGCCGGCCGCCCACTCGCCCAGTTCCTCCAGCCAACCAGCGGGCAGCAGGGCCCTGTTGACCACGGCGTACGCGAAGAGGTCTTCCGCCATGCGTTCCTTGAGCAGCCAGGCGGGGTCCGCGGAGGCCGACAGCCTTTCGCGCACCTCGGCGAGCGGCGCCGACTCCTCGGCCAGCCGCCGGGCCACGCGCGCGTGCCACGCCGGGTCGCTGACGCCGTCGACCAGGATGTGGCCGCCGTTGGCGCAGATCGCGAACTGCGGTGGCGGGCACGGCAGATGGATGCGCCCGTACTGTTCCCGCGTGCGGGTCGTCGTCGGCACGAAGACCGTGGTGCGGGCGAGCGCGTCCAGCAGTCCCGCGGCCGTCTCGGTGAGGTACGACAGGGGTGTGCCCTGGTAGACCTCCACGCACAGCAGCCGGGGCGCCGCGGCGTCCGGCATGGTCAGGCCCAGCGCGGCGGCGGAGTAGATGAGGGTGCGGTCCAGGTCGCTCGCGACCAGCGCGCGTGGGCCGGTCACTGTCCCGACACCGCCCTGCCGTCCGCGCCCGTCGCCCCGCGCGTGAACTTCGGGTGGATCAACCCGACGCAGCTGTAGGGGAGTTCGTCCACCTCTTCGACCGGGACCCCGCGCTGCCGAGCGAGCAGGCGCACATGGTCGAGCTCGGCGCCCGCGCCGCGCTTGGCGAGGATCTTCCAGGGGACGCGCCGCAGCAGGACGCGCGTCGCCTCCCCGACCCCCGGCTTGACGAGGTTCACGTCGTGGATGCCGTACTCCTCGCTGATCCGCTCGACGGCCGCCCAGCCGGCCCAGGTCGGCGAACGGTCCCCGGCCAGCAGCTCCTTGACGTCCGCTTCGACGGCGTCGCCGACCTCGCCGAAGTGTGCCGCCACCGCGTCGACGAACAGGCCGGACACATCGGCGCCGGCGAGGGAGCGGTAGAACTTCGCGCCGTGGAAGTCGCCGGGACCGACGAGGTCGGAACGCAGCACGGTGCGCGAGATCAGCCCGGAGACGGTCGAGTTGAGGCAGGCGGACGGAATGAGGAAGTCCTCGCGCGTGCCGTACGTCCGCACGCACCCGCCCGGGTCCGCGAGCACCGCGATCTCCGGGTCGAACCCCTCGAACTCCGCTATCGCCGCGGTGAGTTCGCGAGTGATGGCGCCCTTGCCCGTCCAGCCGTCCACGAACACCACGTCCGCCGGGTCGTGGTGGGCGGCGAGCCACCGCATGGCCGTGGTGTCGATGCCCCGGCCCCGCACGATCGACACCGCGTAGTGGGGCAGGTCGAGACCGTGCCGGTGGGCGGCCCAGCGGCGCATCAGCACCCCGACGGGCGTTCCGGCGCGTGCCAGCGACACCAGCACGGGGCGCGGCGAGCGCTCCGTCAGGACGGTCTCGGTGACGGCGCCGACGGCCCGTGCGACACGCGCGGCCGAGGTGTCGAGCGCGGCCCGGAACAGCTCCTGGTAGGCGGCGCTCGGCTGGTACTCGACCGGCAGCGACTCCGCGTAGTGGGCGCCGCCGCTCTGGATGGCCTCCTCGCGCTCCTCGGTGGGGGCTTCGAGGTCCACGTCCGAGAGGTCCTGGAGCAGCCAGCCCACGTCGGCGGGGGCGTAGGAGGAGAAGGCGGGGCCACGCAGTGGCTCGGGCGGCATGGTGGTGTCCTGACGTTCTGGGCGAGCTGGTCGGGCCGGGTGCGCCGGTCGGGCTGACCGAACCGGGCGGGCCGGTTGGGCCGGTCGGGCTGATCCCGCCGGGCACTCCGGGAGCGTGGGGCGCGCCGGCTGCGGGACGTACGTGGGGACGACGGCCACGACCACCCGCCCGACATGTGCCGCGAGCTGGGCCAGCAGTCCGCCCGGCGCGCGCAGCTCGGGCGAGTCGCCCTCGGAGTCCACCACCAGGACGGCCGCGTCGAAGCCGCCGCCCGCGACGTTGTAGGCGTAGCTGCGGCCCGTGCCGTCCGCCGAGCCCGCGGGGAAGGCGGCCGTGTCGTGGGCGGGGAACGCGAGCCTGCTGCGTATCGCGTAGCCGGGGTCGTCGACGGCGAGCACCGGCGAGCGGGTCGTCGTGGAGTACCGCACCTCGGTGCCGCCGCCCGGCACGGTCCCCGCGCCGTCGTCTCCGAGCGCCGCCTCCAGGTGTTCCGCGATCCGCAGCGGCGCGTACATGAGTTCCTCGAAGCCGAGTACCAGCACCCGCCGGGCCCCGGTGGGCAGTGCCCGCCGGACGGCCGCCGCCATGCCGGGCAGCGCGGCCTCCAGCTCGCCGCGGTGCCCGGGGGTGAAGCCGTGCCGTCCGCCGTCGGGCAGCCCGGCCGGCCAGTCCAGGCGTACGCGGGTGACGGCGGTGGCCGCGGGCGCGGCGGCCAGCGCGGCGTAGGAGGGCTGCTGCGCGCCCTCGTGCGCCGCCACCAGCTCGCGGCCGAGGCCTAGCACCCCGTCCGGGAGCCGCACGGTGCCCGACGCCAGCGCCACCAGGTCGACCCGCGCGCCGATCTCCTCGGCGAAGGCGTCGAGCCTGCCCCGGTCCCCCGGTGAGCGCATGTCGACGAGCGCCACGATCACGTACCGGGGGCGGGGGAAGCGGGCGTGCAGGGCGCGGATGGTGTTCAGCACGGTGTTGCCGGTGGAGAACTCGTCGTCCACCAGCACCAGCGGTCCGTCGCCGGCCAACAGCGCCGGGTCCTCGGGCAGCAGCAGGTGGGAGGTGGCGTGCGAGTGGGACTCCTCGAAGCCGCCGGCGGGCGCCACGCCCGCCACGGGCCGCCGTGTCGAGTGCAGGTAGGGGGCGTCCCGGATGCCGTCGGCGACGCTGTGGCCGAGGCCGGTGGCGGTCTCCGCGTATCCGAGGACGACCGCGCGCCGCGTCGCGGCGTCGCCGAGCAGCTCGCGCACGCGCTCCCCGAGCCGTACGCCGGTCGCGTGCACGACGGCCGGGGACTGCGGCACGTGTTTGCCGAGCACGGTGGAGACCAGCAGATGGGCGCGCTTGGGGTTGTCGCGCAGCGCGAGCCCGAGCAGTCCGCGCAGGCCCTCGTCGCCGTCGAGCGACACCCGGAGCCGGTCGGACACCCAGGTCCCCGACCAGGGTCCGCCGGGCGCCGCCCGGTCGTCGCCCTGCCCCATCGGCACCTCCCGTACCGCCGTCACCGGCCGAGTCCCGCCGCGAGCAGTTCCACGAAGCCGACGTCCTCGCGGGCGACGCCGAAGGCCTCGGCGCGCTGGAGCGTCCGCTCGGCCCACGCGCGGTGCGGCTTCACCTCGTTCATCTTGTTCGTGTAGGCGGAGCGCAGCACGCCGCCGTCACCGCGCTCCGGGCGCAGGATGTCCCGCGCGTCCAGGTACTCCTCGTGGCTGACCACCGACAGCGCGTGCACCGGGATGACGTGCGACGGGTGGATGCACGTCTTGCCGAGCAGGCCGTTGGCCCGGTCGAGTTCGATCTCCCGCAGCAGCCCGTCGAGGTCGTGCTCGATCAGTGTCGTACGGAGCGACTCCGCCCGCCCCTCCAGGAAGGGGCTGCTGCGCAGCTGCGGCTTGAACATCCGCTCCTGGAGGCGGAAGTACTCCCACACGGGCCCCGTGATGGTGAAGCCGCTGCCGTCGGCGCGGCCGAGGACGTTCACCACGTCCGCGATGACGTTGGCGACGATCCCCACGTCGTACGCCGTCGTGTCGGCGGCGCGCCGCAGCCCGTACGCGGAGCAGAAGTCGGTCACTCCGAGCCGCAGCGCGAGTACGCGGTCGCGGTGCTTGTCGACGACGGACGCGATGTCGGCCAGCGTCGCCGCCCTGGTCTCCAGGTGCAGCAGCTCGGGCGACTCCAGTACGGGCATGGCGAAGAGCCGCTGCCCCGACGCGCTCTCGGCGGCGGTCAGCGCCGCCAGAAACGGTTCCCCGCGCCCGGGGGTGAACTTCGGCAGGACGAACCCGGACAGCAGCCGCACGGCGGGGCCGAGCCGCCGCACGAGATCGGTGATCTGCTCGGCGTCCCGGACGCGGATGAACAGCAGCGGTGTCCCGGCACCGCGCGCGTCCAGGTCGATGAGCTGCGTGACGAGGTTGGCCTCGCCCGCGGTCACCTCGCCGTCCGCGATGGAGTCCTCCAGGCACAGCACCATCGACCGCACGCCGAGCGCGGCCTGCTTGACGATGTCGTCCGCGAGGTGCGGCCGGGTCGCGGGGCTGTAGAGCGTGGCGCCGAGGGCCGCCGACAGCAGCGCGGCGGGGGCGTCGCGGGTGAACTCGGCCGGTTCGCGGTGGAACAGCCGCCGCCGGTCGTCCGCAGGGACATGCCCGAAATGACGCATCTGCCGTCCCCCGTACTCCCCGTAGCGCTCTTCTGGCCACTGGTTCACATGGCCGGTAATAGTACGTATGAATCAATGACGTCAGTTCCCCCGCCACGTGAAATCCTGGTTGCCGTCTTACGTGCGGGCGCCGTCGGGCGCGCGCCGGGCAGGCAGGGGGAGGGCACGCGCCGCGGGCCCGGGGTGCGCGCTCACCGGTGCCGCGTTGTCCCCCTCGGGCCGGGGAAGGCAGGATGGCCCGCATGACGCACGCGATGCTGAAGGGTTCCAACGTCCCGCTCGACGCGACGGCCGTACGGGCCGTGCTGTGCTGGACCCCGGGGCCCGGAGTCCCCGACGTGGACGCGTCGGCCCTGCTGCTTGGGCGCGACGGGCGCGTGCGGTCCGACGAGGACTTCGTCTTCTACAACCAGCCCCGCCACCCCTCGGGCGCGGTGCGGCGGCTGCCGAAGAAGCAGCGCTCCAACAGCCTGACGGACAGCGTGGAGGCCGATCTCGGCGCCCTCGACCCGTCGGTCGAGCAGGTCGTCCTGGCGGCCTCGTCGGACGACGAACCGTTCGTCCACCTCCGCGACCTGCGCATCCTGCTGTACGACGCGGCCGCGCCCGAGGGG
>NZ_JAIUKE010000623.1 GCF_020176795.1 Streptomyces sp. 8L | reverse complement strand
CCGCGGCCCCCGGGCGGGGGGGGCGCGCCCCCCCGCCCGGCGGCCCCCCCCCCCGCGGGGGGGGGGGGGGGGGGGCGCCGGGCGGGGGGGGGGCGTCGGCCCTGGCGACGCCGAACCGCCCGCCGGCCGCGGCAACGAGCCCCGTCACCGGGCAGTCACCGGCCTCGGGAAGCGTCTGCTCCAGCTTCCTGAAGACGCCGTCCTCCAGCAGGGACCTGGCCTCGACCATCCCCCGGAAGTCGTCGAGCGAGAAGGAGTGGACCCGGAAGCCCTTGTGCTGGTCGGAGTCGAGCAGCCCCTGCGCGCAGAGGTCGACCAGTGCCTCCCGTACGGGGGTGGCGGACACGCCGTACTGCTCGGCGATCGTCCTGACGCTGAACTCGCGGCCCGGCAGCAGTCTGCCCGCCAGGATCTCGTCACGCAGCGCGTCCGCGATCTGCTGCCGCAACGTGTGCCGGGTCACGGCTCCGCCGTCAGGCATGGTCGGTGTGCGTCCCCTCGTACGGTCGTCCCACGGCCCGCGTCGACGCGGCCCGCCTCGCGGAAAAGGTTCCCGTCACAGTACGGCCTGCGAGCCCGGTGGAACGCTGGAGGGGCGGGACGCCACGGAGGCGATGGCCGAAAAACGACCCTCACCCCCGTCGGCCGCCGAGTCCCGTGGCGACCGCTGAGTCCCGCGTCGACCGCCCAGCCCCCGGCCGGGCGCCTGCGCCACGGGTGCGCGCGCGGAACCGCGCCCGGGGTGCCGTCACACGGTGTGCTCGTCGGCGACCGCCAGGGCGGCGTCCAGGGCCGCCAGCCCCTCTTTGGCCTCGGCCTCGGTGATGTTGCAGGGCGGCACGGCGTGGGTGCGGTTCATGTTCACGAAGGGCCACAGGCCGTTCTTCCTGCACTCCGCCGCGAACGCGGCCATCGGCGCGTTCGCCTCGCCCGTCGCGTTGTACGGCACCAGCGGCTCGCGCGTGGCCCGGTCCCGTACGAGCTCCAGCGCCCAGAACGCGCCCATGCCGCGCACCTCGCCCACCGACGGGTGCCGCGCGGCGAGGTCGCGCAGCCCGGGGCCGAGGACGTTCTCGCCGAGCCGCGCGGCCTGTTCGACGATCCCCTCCTCGGCCATCACCTCGATGGTCGCGACGGCCGCCGCGCAGGCCAGCGGGTGCCCGGAGTAGGTGAGTCCGCCGGGGAACGGCCGCTTGGCGAAGGTCTCGGCGATCGCGCCGGAGATCGCGACGCCGCCGAGCGGCACGTAACCGGAGTTGACGCCCTTCGCGAAGGTCAGCAGGTCGGGCACGACGTCGAAGTGCTCGGTCGCGAACCACTTCCCCGTACGGCCGAATCCGGCCATCACCTCGTCCGCGACGAACACGATCCCGTACCGGTCGCAGATCTCGCGCACACCGGCGAGGTAGCCGGGCGGCGGCGTCATGATCCCGGCCGTGCCCGGCACGGTCTCCAGGATGACCGCCGCGATCGTCGCGGGCCCCTCGTAGCGGATCGTCGACTCCAGGTGGTCGAGCGCGCGGGCGCACTCCTCCTCCTCGGTCGACGCGTAGAACGGCGAGCGGTACAGGAACGGCGCCCAGAAGCGCACGACCCCGGCGGCCCCGGTGTCGTTCGCCCAGCGGCGCGGGTCGCCGGTCAGGTTGATCGCGGTGGTCGTACCGCCGTGGTACGAGCGGTACGCGGACAGCACCTTCGGCCTGCCGGTGTGGACGCGCGCCATCCGGATCGCGTTCTCGACCGCCTCGGCGCCGCCGTTGGTGAAGAAGACCTTGTCGAGGTCGCCGGGGGTGCGCTCGGCGATCAGGCGGGCCGCCTCGGACCGCGCCTCAAGGGCGAAGGCGGGCGCGAAGGTGGCGAGCCGGCCCGCCTGCTCCTGGATGGCCGCGACGACCTTCGGGTGCTGGTAGCCGATGTTCGTGAAGACCAGTCCGCTGGCGAAGTCGAGGTAGCGGTTGCCGTCGTAGTCCCAGAAGTACGAGCCCTCGGCGCCTGCGACGGCGAGCGGGTCGATCAGTTCCTGGGCGGACCAGGAGTGGAAGACGTGCGCGCGGTCGGCCGCCTTGACGGCGGCCCCGGCCTGCGGGTCCGGTGCGACCTGGGAGGTCTCGTGAGGGGACAGAGGCGTCGGGGGGATCATGTGCGCCAGCGTAGGGACCGGCGCGGCCGGCCGGTATCACCACTTTGTATGGAGTGGCCCACTTTCCTGGGCAGGGTGTCGTACGGGCCCGCCGGCGGCCGGGTCGTCGCGGGATGCGCGGGGCGCCGGTGCCGGGCCCTCGCGGGATGCGCGGGGCGCCGGTAGCGGTGCCGGCAGCGGGTCCTCGCGGGATGCTCAAGGTCCCGGCAGTGGTGCCGGTGCCGGTGCCGGTACCCCGGAGGTGCGGAAGCGCGCCCGGTACGTGGACGGCGTCACGCCCAGGTGCCGCAGGAACGCCCGCCTCAGCGACTCGTCGCTGCCGAGTCCGCTGCGCCGCGCCGCGCCCGTCACCGTCTCGCCGCCTTCGAGGAGCGCACGCGCCGCCTCCACCCGTACGGATTCGACATAGCCGGCCGGGGTCGTCCCGACCTGCTCGTTGAACAGCCGCGTCAGATGCCGTCCGCTGATCCCGCCGCGCCGCGCGAGCGCGGTCAGGCAGTGGTCGGCCGCCGGGTCGGCGGCGATCTCGCGCACCAGGTCCCGCAGCACGTCGTGGCGCGGGGCCGGGGTTCGGGCGGCGACCGAGAACTGCGACTGGCCGCCCGGCCGCCGCAGGAACACCACCAGGTCCCGCGCGACGTCCCGGGCCAGGCCAGCGCCCTCGTCCGCCTCGACCAGCGCGAGCGCCAGGTCGATGCCGGCGGTGACGCCCGCCGAGGTGTACGTACGGCCGTCGGCCACGAAGATCGCGTCGGGTTCGACGGCGACGCGCGGATGGCGGCGGGCCAGCGCCGCCGCGTGCCGCCAGTGCGTGGTGGCGCGGCGCCCGTCGAGCAGGCCGGCGGCGGCGAGGGCGAAGGCGCCGGTACAGACGGAGGCGATCCGGGCCGCGCCGGGCGCGAGCGCCGCGACGGCGCCGGTCAGGCCGTCAGGCGGCGGGCGCAGCGGCAGATCGTCGGAGCCGGGGACGACCAGGGTGCCGGGGGCCGCCGGCCGCTCGAGGAGTTCCCCCACCGACACGTCGGCGGCCAGCCGGGTGCCGGTCGACGTGACGACGGGCCCGCCGTCCACCGAGCAGACGAGCGTCGCGTACCGGCCGCCGAGCCCGGCGGCCGTGCCGAACACTTCGAGCGGCGCCGCGATGTCCATGAGCCGGGCGCCGTCGTACACCAGGACGGCCACGGTCCTCGGATGCCGGGTCATGCCCCCACCGTAGCCCGGGGCCATGTCCGGATGTGTGGGATACGTGTCCGCTGTGACATGGCGGGCGCAGGCGCGGCGGCCGAGAGTGGGACGGAGAAGCCGGACCTGCCCGTGCACAGCACCTGGACGATCTGAACCGGCTCAGGACCGAGGAGTGGAACAGCGATGGCAGCAGAACGGATCGCGGGCGTCGAGATCCCCGACAGCGCGCTCGCCCGGGAGGCCACGGAGCTCATCCGGGACACGGCGGACGCCCTGGTCTACGACCACTCGCGCCGCGTCTTCCTCTTCGGCGCGCTCCAGGGCGCGGCCCGGGCCCTGTCGTTCGACCCTGAGCTGCTCTACATCGGCGCGATGTTCCACGACCTCGGCCTGACCGAGGCGTACCGCACGTCCATGCGGCGCTTCGAGCTCGACGGCGCGAACGCCGCCCGCGACTTCCTGCGGCAGCGCGGCCTGACCGAGGAGAGCGCGCGGATCGTGTGGACGTCGATCGCGCTGCACACGACGCCGGAGATCCCCGGGCAGATGGAGCCCGAGGTCGCGCTGGTGACGGCGGGCGTCGAGTACGACGTACTGGGCATCGGCTACGACGCCCTGCCGGACGACGTGCGTGCGGCGGTCGTGGCCGCGCACCCGCGCCCCGACTTCAAGCGCCGCATCCTCCAGGCGTTCACGCACGGCATCGAGCACCGCCCCGACACGACGTTCGGGAACGTGAAGGCGGATGTGCTGGCCCACTTCGTGCCGGGTTTCGTACGGACCGACTTCGTGGACGTGATCGAAGCATCGGCGTGGCCGGAGTGACCGGGGTGGCCCGGGTGCCGCGAGTGACTTGCACGACCCGAGTGACCTGAGTGGCTTGCATGACCCAAGTGACCCAAGCGGTCTCAGTGACCCAAGCAGCCTGAGTGACCCGAGTGACCCGAGTGACCCGATCGCCTGTTTGACCGATGTGGTCCGAGAGGTCCGAGTGACGGGGCGCCGCCGCGCCCGAGGACGCGAAGGTTTTACCGCTCCCCCACCCTTCCCCCGCCGAGAACACGATTTGGTGGGCATGGCAGTCTCCTGCGGGACGGGGCAGCCGAGTCCCGCTTCGTGGCCCGCGCCGGGCGGGACACGTCATCGGGTAGGGGGAGGGACCGCTCGGTCATGGACAAGCTCGCACCAGGGGATTCGCGAAGCATCGGCCCGTACTGGCTGCTGGCACGGCTGGGCTCCGGCGGACTCGGCCAGACGTTCCTGGGCCGCTCGGGCGAGGGCCGTACGGTGGCGGTCCGCCTGATCCGGCGCGAACTGGCGGACCAGGCCCCGTTCCGCGAGAGCCTCCGGCAGGAGGTCGAGGCGGGCCGCCGGGTGGCGGGCAGCTGGATCGTCCCGGTGGTGGACGCCGACACGGAGTCGGACGCCCCCTGGGTGGCGAGCGAGTACATCCCGGGGCCCACGCTCCTCGCCCTCGTCTCCGGCGGTGGCCCGGCTTCCGGTGGCGGTGGCGGTCGAGCCGGCGCCGGCGCCGGCGGGGGAACGGACGGCGCCGGTACGCGGCCCGGCCCGCTGCCCCCGCGTTCGGTGCGCGTCCTCGCGTCGGGCCTCGCCCACGCGCTGCGGGAGATCCACACGGCGGGCGTGGTCCACCGTGATCTCAAGCCGTCCAACATCCTCATCACCGAACAGGGGCCCCGGGTCGCCGACTTCGGCATCTCCCGCGCGCTGGACGCGGCCACCGACGGCGGCCTGCGGCTGACGGGCGCCCTGACCGGCGCGCCGGGCTTCATGTCGCCCGAGCAGCTGCGCGGCGAGACGTCGACGCCCGCATCCGACGTGTTCAGCCTCGGCTCCGTGCTGACGTACGCGACGACGGGACGCCTCCCGTTCGGCTCCACCGACAGCAGCGCGCACTCCCTCCAGCTCCGCATCACGCAGGAGGAGCCGGACACCTCGGGCCTGCCCGAGGCCCTCGCGCTGCTCGTCCGGGAGTGCCTGCGCAAGAACGCGGTAGAGCGCCCCTCCACCACCGTGATCCTCAGCCGGGTCGGCGAGCCGGAGACGGCGGGCGGATCATGGCTCCCCGGCGGCGTCCTGGCCGAGATGGGGCAGCACACGGTCCGACTGGCCCCGGCGAAGCCGCCCGGGCCGACGAATCCGGCGGGTCCGGCGGGGG
>NZ_JAIUKE010000622.1 GCF_020176795.1 Streptomyces sp. 8L | reverse complement strand
CCACCCACACCCACCCACGCACACCCCGTCGCCGTACGGCGGCCGTACGCAGGAGCACCACCACCTTGCTGACCACCACTTCCGCCCTCGTCGCCGCCGCGCACGCCGCACACACCGGCGTCGCGGCCTTCAACGTGATCGCCATCGAACACGCCGAGGCGGTCGCCCGCGCCGCCGAGGAGACCGGGCTGCCCGCCATCCTCCAGATCAGCGAGAACGCGGCCCGCCACCACGGCGATGTCGCGCCGCTCGCCGCGGCCGTGGCCGCGATCGCACGGGCGAGCCGCGCCGAGCTGTCCCTCCACCTCGATCACGTGGAGGACGCGGACCTGCTGCACCGCACGGCCGAGTGCGGTGCCAGTTCCGTGATGTTCGACGCCTCGCGCCGCAGCGACGAGGACAACGTCCTCGCGACCCGCGCCGCCGCCGACTGGGCGCACGAGCAGGGCCTGTTCATCGAGGCGGAGCTGGGGGAGATCGGCGGCAAGAAGGGCTCGGCGCACACCCCGGGGGTGCGCACCGACCCGGAGCAGGCCCGGGACTTCGTGGCAGCCACGGGCGTCGACGCGCTGGCCGTCGCCGTGGGCAGCAGCCACGCCATGACCGACCGCACCGCCCGCCTCGACCTGGACCTGGTCGCGCGCATCGCCGCGGCCGTGCCGGTGCCGCTGGTCCTGCACGGGTCCTCCGGCGTGCCCGCCGACCTGCTGGGGGCGGCCGTACGCCGGGGCATGACCAAGGTCAACTTCGGTACGCGGCTCAACGTCGCGTTCACCGGGGCGGTGCGCGCCGCGCTCGCCGCCGCTCCCGATGCGCACGACCCCCGCCCCTATCTGGCCAACGCCCGTACGGCGGTGGCGGCGGAGGCCGCCGACTGCCTCAGGACGGTGAGCGTCGGCTGACCCGGCAGTGGGGGACGGGGACGGGCAGGGGGGGGGGGGGCGGCACCCGCCCCCCCCCCCCCCCCCCGTGTTTGCCCGGGGAGGGGGGGTGTTGATAATGGGGGGGTGGGACAACCGCAAAAGA
>NZ_JAIUKE010000621.1 GCF_020176795.1 Streptomyces sp. 8L | reverse complement strand
GGCGCGGGCGCGCCCCGGGGGGGGGGGCGGGGGCGGGGCGGGGGGGGGGGGCCCCCCCCCCCCCCCCCCCCCCCCTCGACGTTCTGTCCCGGGGAAGGGGGAGTGTCCTACCTGGAGGTCAGGAACTCGCTCATCGGCAGGGGGCGGTTCACGATGCGGATGTCACCGACGCTGCCGTGGAAGACGACATCGACGGCGCCCGCGTACTCGTGGCCGCCCACCAGCCAGGGCAGGCCGAGCGAAGTGAGGCCGGCCGAGACCCGGTCGGGGTTGTCGACCACCGGGGCGCCCTCGACGTACAGCTTCGTGAGCCGTCCGTCGTTGACCACCGCCACGTGCCACCACTTGAGTTCCGCCAGGCCGTGGCTCCAGTTGGTGGTCGGGTAGGTGTCGTTCAGCGGGTAGTGGTTGAACTGCACCTCGCGGCCGTTGTTCGTGATGGCGAACTGGACCAGGGGCTCGTCGGGGTCGGTGTTCTTGCCGTGCTTGCCCGCGGACCCGGCCGCACCGCGGCGGCTGAGTACCGACGCGTTGCCGTTGTTGGTGGCGTCCCAGTCCAGCGGCATCATCACGAACGTCTCGATCGTGTAGCCGGACGTGAACGTCTGGGTGTTCAGCGGGGCCTTCGCGCCGGTCGTCAGGTACGAGCCGTGGACCGGGTTCCTGCCACCCGCGAACTTCAGGCTCGCGTGCCCGGGCTGGTCGGGGTGGTGATCGTCGGACCAGGTCAGAGCATCGGCGGCGGTGCCGGGCACGGTCACGACCGTCAGATCGTTCCCCTTGCCCGAGAGGTCGCGGACGGTGTCGCCCGCGGCGAGCGAGGTACCGGGCGCGCCCTGCCCGTCGAAGCGCCAGTACGCCAGCGTGCCCTTGACCAGCTCCCTGCCGGCGGGCCGTGCGGGGCGGACCGGGACCGGGACGAAGCCGGAGAACCGCTGCTCGAAGTCGATCGCGACCGAGAAGGTGTCGACCGGGCCGGTGATCCGGGCGTGCTCGGCCGCCAGCTCGTTGCGGGACTCCGGCTTCTGGGCCAGTATCCACGGGTTGACCGTCTCGACGTCGATCGTGTTGCGGACCAGGTCGAAGTGGTAGAGCCGGATCATGCCGCCACCGCCGAAGTAGCGGTTCTGGTAGTTCGTGATGTGCATGTGCACGTCGTTGCCGGCGGCGTTCTTCTTGGTCGTGCGCCCCGACGGCCAGTAGTGGCCGTTCAGGGTCAGGAAGATCTGGTCGTTGTCGTTGACCAGTTTGTCCCAGACCGTCTGGCCGTAGTCGGAGAGCGCGGCGTTGTTCTCCGGGTCGCCGGATTCGTAAGGGAAAACGTTGTCATCGTAGGTGGGTCCGACGATGTCGTGCGACGTGAGGATCACCGGCGTCTTCGGATGGGCCTTGATCACGTCGTTGGCCCAGGCGAAGCCCTGCTCGGTGGTGCGCCAGTCCAGGGCGAGCACCAGCCACGAACGCCCGGCGGCCTGGAAGATGTGCGCCGTGTTGTAGCCGGTCGGGTCCGACCCGGCGAACGTCCTGGCGCGCTTGAACCGCCGGGGGCCCATGGTCCGGAGGTAGGCCGTGTCGCCGCGGCTGTCGTCCCCGGTCACGTCGTGGTTGCCGGCCAGCACGCTGTACGCGGCGCCGTGCGAGTCCAGCAGGGCGAACGCCTTGTCGACCTGCTGGAACGACGTCGGGTCGCCGTCCTGCGTCAGGTCACCGAGGTGCGCCATGAACGCGATGTTGTTGCCGGTGGCGTCGCCGGTGCTGTCGATGATGTAGCGGAACGACTCCTCCTGCGGCGTCCTGTTCACGCTGTCCTGGCTGCCCCAGTACAGGAACTGGGTGTCCGGCATGACCGCCAGGGTGAACTGGAGGGCGGTCGGGTCCGGTCTCCAGGTACCGGCCCTGCCGCTCGTGGCCGAGTCCGCGGCGAACGCGGGGCCGCCGCCGAACGCGGACGTACCGACTCCCACGGCTGCCGCTCCCGCGCCGGCCAGCGCCGCGTTGCGCAGGAAACCGCGCCGGTTCTGCCCGGCCGACTCGTGTGACGGGGTGTCATCATTTATGGACATAGGGGTCTTCCCGGGTTGATGGTGCAAACGCCTCGACGCTACTCAGCGGCGGCCCGGGCCGGGCAGACGCGGGATGACAAAAGAAGATCAAGTGTCTGTCCAGAATGGAAAGGTCGAGTCGAATTGTCGTCGGCCGGCGGGCGTCCCCGGCATCCAGGTATGGACGGCATGGTCCGCGCTCACCCGTCGATGCCTGGCGTTGCCCACGTAAACTATGGTCAACGTGTGGACGCTGATGCTGTGTTGGTCGAGGTGAGCATCAAGCCCCACCCCCTTGCGGCCTGGTTCCATCGTCCGTTGACGGTGCCGGTCGTCGAGGTGGACGGGCACGCGTACACCGGACCTTGGGGAACGAGGGAGCTGACGGTGTCCGCCGGGCGACATCGGATCTCCGCTTATTTCCGGTACCGGGGACAGTCAGCGGCGAGGCTTGCCGAGACGGAGAAGGAGTTCTCCGTCGCCGCGACGACGCCACGTGTCAGGTTCGCGATCCGCCTCGGACTTCGCAACGGGAGCCCTTTCGCGATCAAGGGGCCGGTCGGTGACCCGCCGGGAAGGGCCCCCTGCTCGGACGCCGAAGCGCTCTGAGGACCCTCCCGCAACCGCTGGTCACAAACGAGGTGATCTCGCTGTGGCCGGTGCGGTCAGGGCGTCGGAGCCGTCCTGGACCGCCCCGTTCACCGGCTGGGCTCGCGCCGGTTCAGGAAGCTGGAACCGGTTCTGCGGCGACCTGGTCTTCTCGGTCTCCGCCCAGGCCTATCTGCCGACGCTGGTGCCCGCTTCGCGCGTCATGCGGGCGAACACCGCCCTGGAGCCCGGCGACGCCGCTGCGAGCCGCGCCGCAAACCGTGGCCGCGGCTCGGGCGGAAGGCGCCGGTGACGCGGAGATTCATGACATCGTGCTGATCGCGGCCCCGTTCTGCATGTACGACCGGTACGTGACCTGCCCGGACACCACGGTGCCGACAGATCCCGGCCTCTACGCCGAAGGTGCCCGGCGGATCACCACGGTCGGCTGTCGCACGGCTCCCGCGCAGTCCTGAGATACGCCACGGGCCGCGTGCGGCGGCGCACGCGCCAGCCGTTCTGGCCGAAGAGCCCGCCTGAACCGAATGCCCTCCAGTAGGCGGCGCCGCACTGCGGTGGCGAGGGCCACCGAGCTCTGGACGGTCGGCATCCCCGAGTGCGGGCGTACAAGATTATGGACGACCACGGCCTCCGCAGGGTGCGTCTGTACGATGCTCGGGCGTCGTGCTTGACCCGGTCGGCCAACAGGAGGTGTGCCGGATCACCTGCTCGCCAGGTGGGCTGGGCACACGCAGGTGAGGACGACCAAGAAGCGGTACGTCAAGCCGGACGCGGCGGACCCGCTTCCGGCGGCGGAGGCATGGGGCGGTCTCGCGAGAGGAGGGTGTGACAGATCGTGACAGATGAAGGTGTGATTCCTGTGAGTGAGACGTCGAACCAGACCTTGCAGTATCGCGTTGACGGGCCAGAAAACGCCCCGGCGCTGGTTCTCGGCCCCTCCCTCGGCACTACGTGGCACATGTGGGACCGGCAGGTCCCGGAGCTGGCCAAGCAGTGGCGCGTGGTGCGCTTCGACCTGCCGGGCCACGGCGGCGCGCCCGCCCTGCCCGCCGGGGCCGTGCCCGAGCTGGCGCAGCGCCTCCTCGGCACGCTGGACACGATCGGGGTCAAGCGCTTCGGCTACGCGGGCTGCGCCCTGGGCGCGGCGGTCGGGGCCGAGCTGGCGCTCCGCCGCCCGGACCGGGTCGCGTCACTCGCACTCATCGCGGCCTCTCCCCGGTTTGGCACCGCGGACGAGTTCCGCCAGCGCGGCGTGATCGTACGCGCCAACGGCCTCGAACCCATGGCGCGCAGCGCGCCCGAGCGCTGGTTCACGCCCGGCTTCGCGGCGGCGCAGCCCGCCATCGTCGAGTGGGCGGTGCAGATGGTGCGCACCACGGAGCCCGGCTGTTACATCGCCGCCTGCGAGGCGCTCGCCGCCTTCGACATCCGTGCGGAACTGGGCCGGATCGCCGTGCCGACGCTGGTCCTCGTCGGTGCCGAGGACCAGGTGACCGGGCCGGCCGAGGCGCGGACGCTGGTCGCCGGGATACCCGATGCACGGCTCGCGCTGGTCCCCGGCGCTTCCCACCTGGCGCCCGTCGAGCAGCCCGCCGCCGTCACGGATCTGCTCCTGCACCACTTCTCCACGGCCTGGTACAACCCGTCCGACTCGTCCCCCGGGACCACGATGGGGCCGGACCGGCCTCCGGCCGTCCCGGTGCACCCGGTGCAGTCGGTGTCCCCGGTGCAGTCAGTGCCTCCGGTGCACCCGGTGCCCCCGGGCCCGGCGGACCCCTTCGCCGACGACGACTCCGCACCGGAGCCGCCGGAGCAGCCGGAGCGGACCACGGGACCGGCCGGACC
>NZ_JAIUKE010000620.1:2081-5565 GCF_020176795.1 Streptomyces sp. 8L | reverse complement strand
CCCTTTTCGCCGGTTTTTTCCCCGCCCCCTTTGGGGTTTTTATCCCCCTCTTTTACTCGCGGTGGCGCGGGGGGGGGGGGGGGGGGGTGGGGGGCGGGGCGGGGGGGGGGCCCCCCCCCCCCCCCCCCTTCCGCCTTCGAGGCCTGAACTCAGACGTCGTTATCATCGCTCATATGAGCATCGAAGGTCATGGAGGAGTCATCACCCCTTCGGGTTCTGAATGATCCGGAACAAAAGATTCCGTTTGGAGCCGCTTTCGATCCAGTGGCGGACGGGTGGTTATGGCCGTATGACAGAAAGGTGGACGTCCCCAGACGCCTTTGATCTGGGTATGTTCCTCGCCGTCAGGGCAGCCACCGCGTCCCGAGGAGTCGAGACCGTGTCGGAAAACAAAGATCGGCCGGCGAAGCAGCCGGAGCACACCGCGCCGACGGAGCGGACCGGAAAGGCCGGCGCGACCGGCCCCACCGGCAGCACCGGCGCGGCCGGTGGGGCCGAGCGGGCCCGGGCCGGAGAGAAGAGCGGCGCGGCGGCGAAGTACGTCTACGACTTCACCGAGGGCAACAAGGGCATGAAGGGACTGCTCGGCGGCAAGGGCGCCAACCTCGCCGAGATGACCAACCTGGGCCTGCCCGTCCCGCCCGGCTTCACCATCTCCACCGAGGCGTGCAAGGTCTACCTGGCCTCCGGAAGCGAACCGGCCACGCTGCGCCGCGAGGTGAGTGCGCACCTCGCCGCCCTTGAGGAGACGATGGGCAAGAAGCTCGGCCAGAGCGACGACCCCCTTCTCGTCTCCGTGCGCTCAGGTGCCAAGTTCTCCATGCCCGGCATGATGGACACGGTCCTCAACGTCGGCCTCTCCGACGACTCCGTGGACGGCCTCGCCGCGCAGGCCGGGGACGAGCGCTTCGCGTGGGACTCGTACCGCCGCCTGATCCAGATGTTCGGCACGACCGTCCTCGGCGTCGACGGCGAACTGTTCGAGGAGGCACTGGACGAGGCGAAGCACGGGCGCGGCGCGGCGACCGACGTCGAACTGGAGGCCCCGGACCTCAAGAAGCTCGTCCAGAGCTACAAGAAGATCGTCTCGCGCGAGGCGGGCCGCGAGTTCCCGCAGGACCCGCGCGAGCAGATGGACCTCGCGGTGCGCTCCGTCTTCGAGTCCTGGAACACCGACCGTGCCAAGCTCTACCGCCGCCAGGAACGCATCCCAGGCGACCTCGGCACGGCCGTCAACATCGTGGCGATGGTCTTCGGCAACCTCGGCCCCGACTCCGGCACCGGCGTCGCCTTCACCCGCGACCCGGCCAGCGGCCACCAGGGCGTCTACGGCGACTACTTGCAGAACGCGCAGGGCGAGGACGTCGTCGCCGGCATCCGCAACACCGTGCCGCTGGCCGACCTGGAGTCCATCGACAAGGCCTCGTACGACCAGCTCCTCGGCATCATGGAGACGCTGGAGAACCACTACCTCGACCTGTGCGACATCGAATTCACCATCGAGCGCGGCAAGTTGTGGATGCTCCAGACCCGGGTCGGCAAACGCACCGCGGGCGCGGCCTTCCGCATCGCGACCCAGCTCGTCGACCAGGGCCTGATCGACGAGGCCGAGGCGCTGCGCCGCGTCAACGGCGCGCAGCTCGCGCAGCTGATGTTCCCGCGCTTCGACGACGACGCCAAGCGCGACCTGCTCGGCCGGGGCATCGCCGCGTCGCCCGGCGCGGCCGTCGGCAAGGCTGTCTTCGACTCGTACACCGCCATCAAATGGTCCCGCTCCGGCGAGAAGGTCATCCTCGTACGGCGGGAGACCAACCCCGACGACCTCGAAGGCATGATCGCGGCCGAGGGCATCCTCACCTCGCGCGGCGGCAAGACCTCGCACGCCGCGGTGGTGGCCCGCGGGATGGGCAAGACCTGTGTGTGCGGCGCGGAGGAGCTGGAGGTCGACACCAAGAAGCGGCGGCTGAGCGTCGGTTCGCGGGTCGTGGAGGAGGGCGACGTCATCTCCATCGACGGCTCCACGGGCAAGGTCTACCTCGGCGAGGTGCCCGTCGTGCCGTCACCGGTCGTGGAGTACTTCGAGGGCCGCATGCACGCGGGCGCGGAGGAGGCCGGCGAACTGGTCGGCTCCGTGCACCGGATGATGGCGTACGCGGACCGGCGCCGCCGGCTGCGGGTCCGCGCCAACGCCGACAACACCGAGGACGCGCTGCGCGCCCGCAGGTTCGGCGCGCAGGGCATCGGCCTGTGCCGGACGGAGCACATGTTCCTCGGCGAGCGCCGGGAGATGGTCGAGCGGCTGATCCTCGCCGACACCGACGAGGAGCGCGAGGCCGCGCTCGGCCAGCTGCTGCCGCTCCAGAGGGCCGACTTCGTCGAACTGCTCGAAGCCATGGACGGCGTGCCCGTGACCGTGCGCCTGCTCGACCCGCCGCTGCACGAATTCCTGCCGGACATCACGGAGTTGTCGGTACGGGTGGCGCTCGCGGAGGCCCGCAGGGACCACAACGAGAACGATCTGCGGCTCCTCCAGGCCGTGCACAAGCTCCACGAGCAGAACCCGATGCTGGGCCTGCGCGGTGTGCGCCTCGGCCTGGTCATCCCCGGCCTGTTCGCCATGCAGGTACGGGCGATCGCGGAGGCCGCGGCCGAACGCAAGGGCGCCAAGGGTGACCCGCGCGCCGAGATCATGATCCCGCTCGTCGGCACGGTGCAGGAGCTGGAGATCGTACGGGACGAGGCCGAGCAGGTCATCGCGGACGTCGAACGGGCCACCGGCACCCGGCTGAAGCTCTCCCTCGGCACGATGATCGAGCTGCCGCGCGCGGCCCTGACGGCGGGTCAGATCGCGGAGGCCGCCGAGTTCTTCTCGTTCGGCACCAACGACCTGACCCAGACCGTGTGGGGCTTCAGCCGGGACGACGTGGAGGCCAGCTTCTTCACCGCGTACCTGGAGAAGGGCATCTTCGGCGTCTCCCCGTTCGAGACCATCGACCGCGACGGCGTCGGCGCGCTGGTGCGGGACGCGTGCCGGGCGGGGCGGGCCACCCGGCCGGACCTGAAACTCGGCATCTGCGGCGAGCACGGCGGCGACCCGGAGTCCGTCCACTTCTTCCACGAGGTGGGCCTCGACTACGTGTCCTGCTCGCCGTTCCGCATCCCGGTCGCCCGCCTGGAGGCGGGCCGCGCGGCGGTGCTCGGCGCGTAGCGGCGCGGGCGCGCGAGCCCGCTCCGCCGCGTTCGCCGCCCACGGCCGCGCTCACGCACGCGACCACGCGCCTGTCCACAGTCCACCGGGGGGGCCCCCCCCCCCGCGGCCCCGCCCCCCCCGGGGGGGGGCCCGGCGCGCCGCCCGCGCCCCCCCCCCCCGCGGCGCCCCCCCCCCCCCGGGGCGGGCGGGGCCCAAAGGCCCGGGGGCGCCCCCCCCGGGGGGGCCCCCCGCCCCCCGGCCCCCCCCCGCCGGCCCCAATGGACACATCTTGAC
>NZ_JAIUKE010000620.1:0-2073 GCF_020176795.1 Streptomyces sp. 8L | reverse complement strand
ACCCCCCCCCCCCCCCCCGGGGCCCCCCCCGCCCCCCCCGGGGGGGGGCCGGGGGGGGGCCCCCCCCCGCGCGGCGCGTGGTGTGTGCTCCCTGACGAGGGGTGCGCGGCCCGTGGTGCGCGACCCCCGTGGTGCGCGACCGGGGGCGCGTGGTGTGTGGTCCGCGACCGGGGGCGCGTGGCGATCAATGCCTTGCTCCGTCCGCGCCGGGCGTGGCAGGATGCGGCTGTTGTCCATCCCGCGCACTCATGCGCATCTCACGGCCAGGACCGAAGACCTATGGCTGCGGCGCCCTTCAGCGGCCGCCCCGAGCGCTGAGCGGACCTTCGCGTCCCGCTCTGCCCTGCCCCTGCCCTTTTCTGGCACGGCGGCCCCACGTGCGGTGCCTCGCGCACCGTCCCGGCGCAACGCCCGGGAAACACCCATCACTTCAGCCTTCACGTGAGGTCGATCACCATCATGGACACTTCTGTCCAGCAGTTCGCCGTGGCCCATCTGCTCCGTCGTCCCGAGGTCGTCGAGACCGGCGGCTTCGTCGCGGGCTTCGACCCGGACAGCGCCAGCCCGTACATCAACTACGCGACGCCGCTGCCCGGTGCCGAGCCCACCGCCGCCGATGTCGCCGCGCTCGTGGGGGAGTTCCGGGCGCGCGGCCTGCGCCCCCGCCTGGAATACGCCCCCGTGGCGGCACCCGCCGTCGAACCGGCCCTCCGCGCGGCCGGGTTCACCACCGAGGAGGAGCACGTCTACCTCGTCTGCACCCCGCGGACGCTGACGCCGCCCGCCGCGGGCGGCCCGACAGCCGCCGTCCCGCGTGACGACGCCGAGTACACCGGGCTCGACGCCGCCCTGTGCGAGGCGTTCGACGGTGAGTTCGTCCCCTCGCCCGAAGGCGGCGCCCGGCTGCGGCGCACGCAGGAGGGCGGGGGCGGCGCCCGGCTCGTCCGCGCAGAGGACGGCACCATCGCGGGCGGCGGTTCCTGCTCACCGCCCGCCGTCGGCACGTCGGAACTGGCGGGCGTCGGCACCCGGCCCGCCCACCGGGGCAGAGGCGTCGCGTCGGCGGTCGTCGCATCCCTGACGGAGGCGATGTTCGCCGCCGGCGCCGGATCGGTGTGGCTGGAGTACTCGGGCGAAGGGTCGCGCCGCGTGTACGAACGCCTCGGCTACCGGGCGGCGGGCGATCGCCTGTACATCTCGCTGCCGTAGCCCGCGGCGGCGGACCGGGCGGACGCCCGAGGGCCGGGCAACTCCGGTTGAGGCGCTTCTGGTTGAGGCGGTTCGGGCGGGGTCAGCTCCGTGCGCCGGTGAGATGGGCGTACGTGACGACGTTGCCCTCGTAGCCCGTGCTCCGCGAGAAGCCGCCACCGCAGGTGATCACGCGCAGTTCGGGCCGGTCCGCGGCGGCGTAGACCTTGTGGTCGGGGAAGGCGTCGTTCTTGTACACCTCGACGGCGTCCACGCCGAACACCGCGGTCCGGCCGTCCCGCCGCGTGATCTCGATCCTGTCGCCCTTCCTGAGCGAACCCAGGTTGTAGAGCACGGCAGGGCCGCGTGCCGTGTCCACATGTCCGTCCACGATCGCCGTACCGGTGGCGCCGGGCGTCGTGCCGTGCTCGTACCAGCCCGCAAGACCGCCTTCGGACGCCGGAGGTGCGCTGAGCCGCCCGTCCCGGGTCAGGCCGAGGCCGCGCAGCGGCGCGTCCACCCCGATACGGGGGATGCGCAGCCGCACCGGCACGGACACCGGCAACGGCGCGGGGCCGGGACGCGGGTGGGCGGCCGGCGCCGTGCGGTCGGGGCCGCCGGCCGCCGCCGTATCCGCGAACGCCTGTGCCGCCGCAGGCGCCGGAGGAGTCACGGGCCGGAGCCCCGTCTGTACGAGCCAGATGCCGGCACAGGCCGCCGTGGCGAGCCCCCAGGCCTTGCCCTTGGTGCCGCCGGCACCGTTGGCGCTCATGCGCTGACCCTTTCTGCCCGGGGCGGATGTTGGCCGAGAACGGCCGATGGAGGCTGACGCTGTCGAGGAGGACCGGGAGCGGGGGAGGAGCGGGCGGCGAGGAAGCAGAGGTC
>NZ_JAIUKE010000619.1 GCF_020176795.1 Streptomyces sp. 8L | reverse complement strand
CGAAGACCCCCGGCCGGTCCAGCCGATTCGGCCGATTCGGCCGCTTCGGCCGGGCCGTTCACGATGTCAGTCACCCGCGCCGCCCCCCGCGCATCTCCGCGCCCACGTACGCGCGCGACATCAACTTCCTTGGCCCGCACCGTACAACCGTCACCGGCCGTCGGCGTCCCCGCCCGGCGCCCACCTGGGGACTCCCGCAGCAGCCGACCCGCCGGCCCACCGGAACCCGCTAGCAACTCCCCTTCCGCACACCCATGTGCGCCTCGGCCCACTTGAGCAGTTCGTCGAGCGCGGGTCCCATCGCCGCGCCGCTCTCCGTGAGCCGGTAGGCGACCCGCAGCGGGGGACCCTCGTCCACCTCGCGCACGACCAGGCCCGCGGAGCCGAGTTCGCTCAGGCGGTCCGACAGCATGCGCTCGCTGATACCCGGGATGGCTCTCCTGAGCTCGGCGAAGTGCACCGGCTGCGCCATCAGCACGGAGATGATCGGCCCGGTCCAGCGCTTGCCGAGCAGCTCGAAGACGCGGGTGATCCCCACGTCGACCGTCTTGCACACCTCTTCCCGGTGCCGCTCTTCCCTGGGCTGCGCCATGCCTCACAGCCTACTGGGCCCGCCCTTCCCCCTTCAGGGGATGAAAAAAAGTAAGTACCTGTGTTATCCATAGGTACGAAGGAAATGAGGAACCGGGAACCGGCAGTACGGCGACGCGCCCCACCGCCGCGCCCCTGTCCCCTTGCCTCCTTCTCTCTCGATGCCCTAGCTCCCCCTTCCCGACATCGGCCCGACGTCCGACCTCGACATCGGACCCGACGTCCGATCCCGATGTCCCATCCCGATGGAGAACACCCCATGGCCACGCTTCTGCACATCGACTCGTCCCTCTTCCCCGAGGGCTCCGCCTCGCGCGAGGTGACCGCGAAGTTCGTCGAGGCATGGAAGGAGCAGCACCCGGCCGGCACCGTCATCTACCGCGACCTCGCCGCGCAGCCGCTCCCGCACCTCGACAGCGCCGCGGCGATCGCGGGCCCCGACCACGCGCTCCGCGCCGAACTGGCCGCCGAGCTGGACGCCGCGGACGCGATCCTCATCGGCGCCCCGATGTACAACTTCTCGATCCCGTCGACGCTGAAGGCCTGGTTCGACCACGCGATCATCGCGGGCCACAACGCCACCCCGGACTCCGCCACCGGCAAGAAGCCCTTCACGATCGTGGCCAGCCGCGGCGGCTCGTACGCCCCCGGAACCCCGCGCGAGGACTTCGAGTTCGTCCAGAACTACCTGCGGAAGCTCCTTGAGGGCATGTTCGGCGCGACCGACATCCAGTTCATCGTTCCGGAGCTGACCCTGGCCCCGGTCAAGGAGGAGATGGCCGCGCTGCGCCCGCTCGCCGAGGAGTCCCGCACCCAGGCGCACGAGCAGGCCGCGGCGAAGGGCAAGGAACTGGCCACCCGCCTCGCCGCCTGATCCCAGAGAGCGCCTGGATCAACAGCACCCGGCCCGTCGGCCGAGTGCCCCCGCCCGGACGTGTGTGAAGCCACAAGGATCGCGGAGTGTCACCGCGCAGCGTCAGGCTCATCCGACTGCCGTCTTTGTGGCATCACCACGCCCAACATCACCGTCAGTCGTCGACCGTGAACCAGCAGATGTCCCCGGAGTCCGGCAGATGGCCGAGTTCGTCGATGGCCGACCTGATCCGGGAGATCGTCTCGTCCTTGCCGGTTCCCCACGCCTTGAAGGGCCGGCCGGGATCGTCGGTCAGGTCTCCCGCCTCGGCGCCCTGGTCCAGTAGATCGCCGACGATCCGCAGCAGCAGCGTCGTCCGCTCCTCAAGGAGCCGCCCCTTGCCGAGCAGCGTTCCGACCGCTCCCACAATTACCGAGAACCCGAGCCAGTCGTCGTGCACGTACTCGGTCAGGTAGAGGAGTTCCTCTCTGTACTGCTCGTCTGTCGGCATGCTCATGTCCTCAGTGTTGCGGTCTTGACGGTGGGCTCCCCGAGGCGCTCATGCAGCGGTACCGATCTCAGCGATGACGGCGGTGTCGATCTCAGTGACCGCGGCATCCGCGGCGGCTTCGACACCCCCGAGGATCGCTCCGGCTTCCGCACCGTCGAGGGCGGCGGCGCCCGCGTCGGAGCCACCCGCGGTGAAGATGGTGAGGACGACACCGACCGCGGTGGTCAGGCCGACAACGACGCCGGCCTCCGCGAGTTTGTGCTCGGTGCTGCTGTGCGCTTCATCGATGGCATGGGCGAACTTGTCGCACGCGGTGGCGAGTTTGCTACAGGCGTCATGGGCGGCGGACAGAGGTGCCTTGTGGGCGTTTCCGCCGTCCTGCCAGATGGTGGCCCAGAAGGCTGCCATGGCGGACACGGACTCGTCGGAGTTGTTGTCGGTCAGCGACTGCACCTGTGTGTGCAGGGTGCGGCCGATCCCCTGGAACGCGGTGGAGGCTGTCCGGTAGGCGGAGGCGGCGTCCCGCAGCTTGTCCTGGTGTCCGTTGGGCCAGTACTTCGCGATGACCGACGGCACTGACGAATGCCCGGGCCCGACCGCCGAGTCCGGGTCCGGATACATGACGTCCGTGAACACCGGGGGCGACGCATACAGCTTCGGTGCGCCCTTGCCCTTCTTGGCGTTGGAGTGGTGGTCGGCCTTGAGGTAGTTGTTGGCCGTAGTCACCAGGGCGTTCGAGGCCTGCCCGATGGCGCGGACGGCAGCGGACAGAGTGTGGAAGAGGGCCTTGGCGGCAGGATCGTACTTCCGGGCGAAGTGCTGCCCGTAGTCGTCGTTCCCGGCCATTCCGGCCGCGCTCTGCAACGCCGTGTTCAGCGAGGTCGCGGCCGTGTCGAGGTTGGTCTGTCCGGTGGCGAACTTCCCGGCGACGGAGTTGAGGTCGTCCGGGTAGAGGTCGATCGACTGACCGTCATCACCGTTGCCCGGGTGCGTCACCCTCCGCACCCTTCCGCGACGCGCCCGGCCGTCTTCGGCGGCCAAGCGCTGACGTCAGCTTCTCCGCACCGCATGACTTTGCCCCCTGCCCGCCGATGACGGCGGCAAGCCTCACATCGACTCGGCAGAGGAGCAAGGGGTTCGGTGCTTCGCGGTGCGGCGTCAGTGCACTGCGGGCAGCCGACGAGCGCGCCCCCGAGCGACACACGGGCGCAGGCGAACAGACCCCACGTGCAGCGGACGGTGCCGGTGGGTACGTGCCTGGAACGGGGCTTTCCACGGCATGAACGCACGACCACGTCGAGCGAAGTGGTCCGTCCCGGCATCCGGGGCGGCGCCCCGGGGAGGCGCGAACGGCTCGCCAGGGCCGGCAAGGCCAGTGCCCCGTCCAACCGCGTACCTACGGGTCCGCCTGCCAGCGGTCGATCCCGAACGGCCGACTGGACAGCGGCCCTCTCCGCGATCGCTGACGTCAGTCCGTGGCCACCGTTCGTGGACCACTCATTCGCGAAGTGCTCCATAGCGCCCTGGAGAACGCCTTCCTGAAGTGCGCCTGGATCTGGCACCACCGCTACGGCGGATCGGCGATCTGCACGCTGCCGTGGACGGTGCCGAGAAGCTCGCGAAGGTCCAGGCGCTCGCCCTCTTCGGTGGCATCAGGCGGGTCAAGGAGATCGGCGAGGAGGTGAGGGCCTGGTACGAGGCTCGGGCCGCCCACCTCATCAGGCAGTGCCGGAGCGGTGCTCACTCCACAGGCGCGCGGATCGCCGACGCGCTTGCCTTCATGGACGAGGTCGGCACCCTGGCGCAGCGGGTGCGCAAGCCCCAGGAGGCAGGGCGATGAGTACCTGCCCCACTACCCCGGCTCGTGTGGACGGCCTTCTGCTGACGGCCGACCGGCTACTCGCGGGCGACCTCGTGGGCGCCACCGCGACCGGCTGGCACCACGGTGCCTCCCTCGCCTGCGGACCGCCCTGGAGACCTGCGTCGACCACGTGCTCGGCCCCGCCCGTTCCCGGGCCCTCCCCGACCACGAACAGGGCCAAACCGCTTTGCCTCGGCTGCTACGTCGCCGCGGACACGGCTCGTCACACCAAGACGGTCTGGTCACACCTGTGCCTCGGCTGCCACTGCTACGAGATGGGCCCCACGCGCGAGCAGGTCCTCACGTGGCGCGCGGAGGCCGGAGAGCCGGCCCGGCAACTGCTGTCCTGAGCGTCCCCAGCCCCGGACGCCCGAGTGGACCCCCGCCGACCGGGACCAGACCGGCCGGCGTCGGAACGAAAGACCTCCGCCCGCACCGTGACCTTCGCCACTGTGCGAGCCGAGTCACGTTCGGATACCCGAACCCTGGGCCTGAACGAGCGGCCCGGAAGCTTCCGTCAACAAGAAACGGGCCCCCCACAGGACTTTCGTCACTGTGAGGGGCCCGTCTCGGTATCGCTCTGTGCGCGAGGGGGGAGTTGAACCCCCACGCCCTTTCGGGCACTGGAACCTGAATCCAGCGCGTCTGCCTATTCCGCCACCCGCGCAATTGGGTGTGTCACCGTGGTTTCGGCTGCTGCGTCCGCCTGGCGACATCTGAAGATTAGCACGGTGAACAGGGTGGCTTCACATCCGTTTCCGCCCACCGCGGCAGGGGAAGGAGCGCGACCGCCGAGCGCCCCCGAGCCCCTGCCACGGCCGGTTCCGGACGCCGCGGCGGGCGGACAGGGAACGGACGAGCGCGGCACCCGCTCCTCAGGGGAGGGCGCCGAGTGCGGGACACTGTCAGAGGTCCCCCTCTACGATCCGTGTGAGAGGCGACACCCATCGACCGGGCAGACAAGGGGAACCAGCCGATTTCCCGACGCGTGGATACGATCAGTAAGCAGTACGAGAAGCAGTGCGAGCGGTACGCCCCGCCCGGCCGGAGGGGCGGAACCGGCGGGAGCGCCCGGCACTGCCGGAACCACGCGGCCACCGCGGCGGAAGGACACCGCGGCGGCGTCCGCGGCGGCGGGTACGGGCGTCCTGGCCGCCGCGGCACGCACAGGCAGAAGTACGAGGATCAGCAGGAGCGGTACACCGTCCACGGCAGCGGACGCAGCAGCCACGGCAACGAACACGGCAACGACTACGGAGGAGGTGCCTCATGGGAGTCCTGAAAAAGTTCGAGCAGCGCCTCGAAGGTTTGGTCAACGGCACCTTCGCGAAGGTGTTCAAGTCCGAGGTCCAGCCCGTCGAGATCGCCGGCGCCCTTCAGCGCGAGTGCGACAACAACGCGACGATCTGGAACCGCGAGCGGACCGTCGTGCCCAACGACTTCATCGTCGAGTTGAGCACGCCGGACCACGAGCGCCTGAGCCCCTACTCGGGGCAGCTCGGCGATGAACTGGCCGGACTGGTCAGGGACTACGCGAAGCAGCAGCGCTACACCTTCATGGGGCCCATCAGGGTCCACCTGGAGAAGGCCGACGACCTCGACACCGGCCTGTACCGGGTCCGCAGCCGCACGCTCGCGTCGAGTACGTCACAGGCTCCAGGGCCGGGGCCCGCGCCGGGGCCCTCGTACCGTGGCGGCGCGCCCGGCGGCGGGCCGTGGCGGCATGTGACACATCCCGCACCCGGCGCCCGGTGTCCGGTTCGTACGAGGATCA
>NZ_JAIUKE010000618.1 GCF_020176795.1 Streptomyces sp. 8L | reverse complement strand
GCGCGGGGTCGGGCACGCCGTCGATTCAGATGTGGACATGACAGAGACTCCCTTTCGGCTTCACCGCGAGGAGCGGGAAGGGGGGGGGCGCCTGCGCGCCGTGGACAGGGCGGAGCGGCCGGAGACAGGGTCCGCCTTAACGGGTTCGCTGTTCCGTTACGTCGAGAAACGTAGCACGGCGGGACTCGATAAAGGAACTCTGGTCCCGATAGGGTGGGGCGGAGGACGCCGCAAAAGGGTGGCGCGGACGCGGCGCTGGAAAGCGGCGGGGTTCGTGGACGGGCCAGGAAGGTGGTGGGTGGCCTGATGGGTGACGGGTTCTTCCACTGGTACCGCGACCGCTGGAGCCGGGCCGACGCGCGGGCCGTACTCGCGGCCCTGGACGCCAACGGGGTGCGCCGCGCGAACCCGGGCGACGGCCGGGTCTCCCTGATCACCGGCGGCCCGGACAGCTGGGGTGAGCAAGTCGCCACCACGGCGTGCGGGTTGGTGGAACAGGTCGCTTTTGTGGACGGTGAGGTCAACTTCCAGCTGTGGGTCTCAGCCGACACGGACGTGTTCACCCGGGTGCGCAGCCCGGAAGTCGGGGTGGCGACCGTGGTGCTGGAATTCGGCCTGGACGGCCTGGCGGACGGCGAGTTGGAGCGGACGGCCGCCGCGCTCCTGCGCGTCGTCGGCTCGCATCGCGCGGGCACCCTCGGTTTCGTCCTGGACCGCGCGGGCACCACCGCGGAACTGGACTGGGACGCCGTACTGGCCGGCGCCGCCGTGCCCGTTTCACCGCTCCCCGACACCCTCGGACTGCCGCGCGCGTATGTGCCGCTGCACCCGGAGGTGACGTCCGTGGTGCGGGAATCCGTCGCGTACGGGGACCTCGTCGTCTTCGACCGCGCGGGTACGGCCCCGGGCCCCGCTGGGGGTACGGCCCCGGCCTCGGGTGGACGGGGTGTGGCGGCGGAGGGGCGCGACGAGGGTCAGGGCCGTCGTCAGCGCGAACGCGACGCCCGCCGGGGCGGGTGAACGGGGGTCACGCGGTCCTAGCGGTCACCTCATCGAGTGGCGCGGGGGCCCGGAGCCCGCTTCAGGGCCGGGAGCAGCAGGCCGACGGCGGTGGTCATGCGGGCGAGGAACTCCTCGCGGCCTGCCGCCCGGTACTTGATGCCGGTCGCGGTGCTCAGGAGTGTCTGCGCCACGTCGTCCGCCACGCCTTCGCGGCCGGCGGGCGCGGAGGCGGTGAGGGCGTCGGTGACCAGCCCGGCGAAGCGCGTGGAGTACTCCGCGGCCAGCGGTCCGAGCAGCTCCGGATTGCTCTCGATCACGACGGCCACCTCCCTGACCGGCGGACCGACGTACCGCCCTGTCCAGTGGTCGAAGGCCTCGATCAGCCGGTCGTGGAGCGGGCGGCCGGTGTCGGCGAGCGCCCGTTCCGCGGCTGCGACGTCGCTGTCGAGCGCGTGGACGGCGGCGGCCCGGAACAGCTCGCGCTTCGAGGAGAAGAGGAAGTACAGGCCGGGCCTGGAGATGTCGGCGGCCCGGGCGACATCGTCCATCGACGCCTTGCGGTAGCCGTAGCGGGCGAAGGTCAGCAGCGCCGCGTCCAGGACGTGCTCGCGCCGGCCGGGCTCGCCCTCCTTGCCGGCAGCGCGGATGGCGGAGCCGTTGCCGCCCACGGCGGCAGCGCGGGCGGCGGCGGTGCCGGATGCGTCGGAGCTCACGCGGGAGAGCGTACCCGGCGAGGAGGCTTACTAGACAGCGTAGGCTTGTTTTGTATAGTGCGTTTTGTATAGTCCGATGGCGGTCGCTCCGTGCCGCCGTCGTCTCCAGGAGGCCCCCATGCCCACGCACCGCCCGCTCATCACCACGCGCTTCGACGCCGCGAGCACGGCCGACGACGTCGTCGCGGGCCTCGACCTCGGCGGCGTCCGCGCGGTGGTCACCGGAGGCTCGTCCGGCATCGGTCTGGAGACGGCGCGCTCGCTGGCCCGCGCCGGCGGGGACGTCGTGCTGGCCGTCCGCGACACCGGCGCCGGGCACAGGGCCGCCGAGGACATCGCGCGCTCGACCGGCCGGGGCGGTGTCCGCGTGGCCGCCCTGGACCTCGCGGATCGCGCCGCGGTGGCCCGCTTCGTCCAGGACTGGGCCGGCCCCCTGCACCTGCTGGTCAACAACGCGGGCGTCATCACGCCCGGGCCCGCCAGGACCGCCGAGGGCTGGGAGCTGCAGTTCGCGACCAACCACCTCGGCCACTTCGCGCTGAGCCTCGGCCTGCGCGACGCCCTCGCCGCGGGTGCCCGCGAACGCGGCGGGGCGCGGATCGTCTCGGTCAGCTCGACGGCCCACATGCGCTCGCCCGTCGTGTTCGACGACCTCCACTTCGAACGGCGCGCGTACGACCCGCAGGAGGCCTACGCCCAGTCCAAGACCGCGAACGCGCTGTTCGCCGTCGAGGCCACCCGCCGCTGGGCGGGCGACGGCATCGTCGCCAACGCCGTCAACCCCGGCGGCGTCGCCACCGGACTGCAACGGCACTTCACCCAGAGGCAGAAGGACTACCTGGCCGAGGCGGAGGCGGCGGGCGTCTTCACCTACAAGACCGCGGGCCAGGGCGCCGCCACCACCCTCGTCGCGGCGACCGCCTCCGAACTCGCCCGTACCGGCGGCCACTACCTGGACGACTGCCGCGAGGCGCACACCGTGCCAAACGACGCCGAGCTGTTCGGCAACAGCCACGGCGTCAAGGAGTGGGCCCTCGACCCGGCCACCGCACGGCAGTTGTGGACGGTCTCGCTCGACCTCGTCGGCGGCGAGATCGGCGGTGCGGCATGACGGAGGGGTACGAGGTGACGTACGAGTGGCGCGGCACGTTCGACAACACCGCCCTCAACGCCCTGCACGCCGAGGGGTTCGGGCACCCGGCCGAGGACACCGACTGGCGGACGCAGGTGGAGCGGCACAGCCTCGGCTGGGTCTGCGCGTGGGCGGACGGCGCCCTCGTCGGCTTCGTCAACGTCGCCTGGGACGGGGGAGTCCACGTCTTCGTCCTGGACACCGTGGTGGCCCGGCGCCTGAGGTCCCGGGGGGTCGGCGCCGAACTGATCGCCACCGCGGCGCGGGAGGCGCGCGCCGCGCACTGCGAGTGGCTCCATGTGGACTTCGAGGAGCACCTGCGCCCGTTCTACTTCGAGGCCTGCGGCTTCCGGCCGACGGACGCGGGGCTGATCGGCCTCTGACGGCGCGCGGGCGGCTGGTCCGGCCAGTCGAAGGCGTACGCCGGGTCCCGGCCCGCCGACAGGCGCGCGTAGCGCAGCAGTTCGCGGGCGATGCCCGCGGCGCCCATCGCCCAGCCGGAGTCGGGCTCCAGGATGCTCGGGGTGGCACGGTGCTCGGTGTTGCTCCAACGGACGCCGTCCGCGTCGACGGTGGCGTCGCCGACCAGGTCCGCGACGAGGATGCCGGCGAAGGCGAGGCCCGTGACGGGCGTATCGGCCCATGCCGGTTCCATGGCAGGGGTGTTGGCGGGCTCCGGGCCCGTGACGCGAGTGTCGGCGGGGCCCGGGGCCCTGACGGGGGTGTCGGCGGGGCCCGGTGCTGTGACGAGGGCGTCGGCAAGGCCCGGGCTCTCGCCCGCTTCGACGGACCGGTCGCAGGCGAGGGCCAGCACGCCCGCCGTACCGCAGCAGTGGCCGTTGTTGTCCCAGAAGCCGGGGCGCGTACGGCGCGGCAGGCCGGAGTGGGTGACGGTGTGCCAGCAGCGGTCGGCGAGCGCCGCCCACGCGGGATCTCCGGTCGTGTCGCGCAGCATCCGGAACACCTGGGCGTCGCCGGTGGGGCCGTTGCACCAGCCGTAGCTGATCCGCTCGACACCCTTGTCGGGCAGGTGCGGGTCCGAGTGCGGCACGAGGAAGCCGTCGGGACCCGCCTCGTCCCGTGCCGTGACGTCCGCGGCGCCCGCGCGTGCGAGCTCGGCCAGGTCGGCGCGGTGCGCGGCGCGGCCGACCGCCGCCAGCGCCTGGACGACACCGAGGGTGCCGTGCGAGATGTGGTTGAGCCGGGACGCCCGCCCCCGCCGTCCCTCCCACCGCACACCGTGGGGCGTCGCCTCGGCCGTACGGAGGTACGGCTCGGCGGCGAGCACCGCGAGGCCGGTGTCACCGCACGCCAACGCCCCCAGCGCGATACCGGCGTTGCCGCCCAGCAACTCGAACTGCTCGCCCCAGCGCGTCCCGTCGAAGCGTGCGCGGACGAGATCGAGTGAACGGCCCGCTGCCGTACGGGCGGACGCGTCCCCCAGCACCTCGCCGACGGCGTGCAGGGCGACGGCGATCCCCGCCCGGCCGAAGTAGAGCGAGCTGTGGTCCCACTCCTCGGCCGCGACGGCGAGGCCGCGCGCGGCGCGTACGGCGGCGTCGGCGTACCGGTCGTCCCTGAAGTGGGCCCAGGCCTCCAGGAGGGTCATGACGATGCCCGAAGTGCCGTTGTAGAGCATGGGGTTGAGCTCGTCGTCGGACGGCCGGGTCGTCCAGGCGAGACCGGGCCCCGCGCCGGAGGCGGTCCGCGTCTCGCGCGCGGTGCCGAGAAGCCAGTCGAGGGCGCCGACCGCCAGGGCCTCGGCCTCTCCCGCCCGTGTCACGTCCATCGTCCGTGCCCCTCCCGCCGTCGTCCCGTACGGTCGTCGACCGGGCGCGTACGGGAGTTCCCGGAAGCCCCCGGGGCCCAGCGGCCGGCGCTCACTTGCGCTTGTACGTCACCGCCGCGCCCGTGGGTGTCGTCCGGCGCAGGCCGCCGTCCGGCTGGATCGTCAGCGTGGTGGCCGAGCCCGGTGCGCACGACGTCTTCGGCTGTGCGACCTTCACCGAAGAGGGGCCGATCTTGAGCGGGCCCCCCTTCGCGCTCGGTGCGCTGAGCAGCGGGGCGGTGAACTCGCAGTGGTAGCCGCCCTTCCCGCCGGGGGCGCCGTCCGCGGTGAGGACCAGGACCTGATCCCCCGCCCTGCCCTGGCTGATCACCAGCGTCCGGGGGCTCACGCCGTCCTTGGTCCGCACTCCGCCGCTCCACGTGCCGAGGAACTCCTGCGGCACGTCGCCCTTCGCGGAGGGCGAGGGCGAAGACGACGGTGACGGCGACGTGGACGGTGCGCCGGAGGGCGCGGCGCCGGCGGACGACCCGTCGCCGCCCTGCGGGAGCGGCGCCCCGTGGGAGTGCGCGGAGGCGCCGCCCCCGGCCTTGTCGTCGTCGGGGCCGCTGCCCATGACCGCGTACACGGCGCCGCCCGCGCCGATCGCCACGATGAGCGCGACGGCGATCAGCGCGATCGTGCCGCGCTTGCTGCGTCCGGACGGCGCGGCGTCGTCCCGGCCGGAGCCGGCGTCGGAGCCGTGGCCGTGGCCGGTGGCGAAGAGAGCCTGGCCGGGTCCGGGCGGCTGCGGAGGCAGGACGGTCCCGGTGCCGTTCCCCGGCGGATAGCCGTAGCCGGGCTGGGGGCCCGGCTGCGGCTGCGGTTGGGGCTGAGACTGGGGTTGGGGCTGAGACTGTGGTTGTGGTTGTGGTTGTGGTTGTGGTTGTGGTTGGGACTGGGGCTGGGGTTGCGGCTGTTGGGGTTGTCCTTGGTGCTGGAGTTGCTGCTGGTA
>NZ_JAIUKE010000617.1 GCF_020176795.1 Streptomyces sp. 8L | reverse complement strand
GCTCGGACTCGCACTCGTCCCGGAGCCGGGGCCGACGCGGCTGCCCCGGGCAGGGGTGGCGGGGCAGGCCGGCGGGTCGTCGTCGCGGCACATTCCGTTGCTTCCGGGCCGGTCCTCGCCCAGCCGGGTGCCGCAGGCACGCCTCGCCGGGCCGGGTGCCGCCGGGGTCCGTCGGGCCTCGCCCGTGCTCGTACGGCTCCCCCGGGGGCGCTCGTCCGTCCGGGAGGCTCCGGCGGAACCGGGAACACCATCCGCCGGGGCGTCCTCCGTACGGGAGACCCGTGCGCGTGCCGCACGCGACGAGCGGGCGGGCACGGGGCTCGGCGCGTCAGCGCACCAGGCCCCAGCGGAAGCCGAGCGCCACCGCGTGCGCCCGGTCGGAGGCGCCGAGCTTCTTGAAGAGGCGCCGCGCGTGCGTCTTGACCGTGTCCTCCGACAGGAACAGCTCCCGGCCGATCTCGGCGTTGGACCTGCCGTGGCTCATGCCCTCCAGCACCTGGATCTCCCGCGCGGTGAGCGTGGGCGCGGCGCCCATCTCGGCCGAGCGCAGCCGCCGCGGGGCGAGCCGCCAGGTCGGGTCGGCGAGCGCCTGGGTGACGGTCGCGCGCAGCTCGGCGCGGGACGCGTCCTTGTGCAGATAGCCGCGGGCGCCTGCGGCGACCGCGAGCGCGACGCCGTCCAGGTCCTCCGCGACCGTGAGCATGATGATCCGGGCCCCCGGATCGGCCGACAGCAGCCGGCGGACGGTCTCGACGCCGCCGAGACCGGGCATCCGTACGTCCATCAGAATCAGGTCCGAGCGGTCGGCGCCCCAGCGGCGGAGCACCTCCTCGCCGTTGGCCGCGGTGGTCACGCGCTCGACACCGGGCACGGTCGCGACCGCGCGGCGGAGCGCCTCTCGGGCAAGCGGGGAGTCGTCGCAGACGAGCACGGATGTCATGACCGTCCTCCGCAGCTGATGCGCGTCACCTTGAGCCTCCAGGCAGTACAAGTCGTCATCTCCGCGGTTGACGCTCTCGGACATGTGCCCGATCGCTCCATCTCTCAACCGCCTGACCTCATCAACGATGGTCACCCGAAAGAGTTACGGGTCCCTCACGCAGAGCTATGCCCCATTTAGTGGCTTTTCTTCGCTTCTAGTGGTGTCTGAGGCTAGATTCGCAAAGAGTCATATTTACATCTACTTACACAAGAGATGTACCGTCATGAGCATCATGAGCATCCGATGCCGTCCAGGTTTCAAGGGGACATGAGCAATGGCAGATTTCTCCCGCCTTCCCGGACCCAACGCGGATCTGTGGGATTGGCAGCTCCTCGCGGCCTGTCGTGGCGTGGACAGTTCGCTGTTCTTCCACCCCGAGGGCGAGAGGGGTGCGGCACGGAGCGCGCGAGAGAACTCGGCGAAAGAGGTGTGCATGCGGTGCCCGGTCCGGGCCGAGTGCGCGGCGCACGCCCTCGCGGTGCGGGAGCCGTACGGCGTGTGGGGCGGCCTGACGGAGGACGAGCGCGAGGAGCTGATGGGACGGGCGCGCACCCGCCTCGTACCGGCGTCGGTCTCGGCCTCCGCGGGGCAGAGTGAAGCCGATGACAATGACACGGTGGACGACTAGGCGCCGACCGATCACGATATATCGAAGAAACGTTCCTGCGCTGGTCGCGTTCCTGCGCCGACCCTTCGGGCGGCGGCCGGGCAAGGGAAGAGGACGGCCCGCCCCGGTCCGGTTCAAGCCGGATCGCGCCTGGCGGGGGCCCGTCAGGCGGCCGCTGCCGCCGACAGCTTGTCGAGGGTGGCCGCGACCGCGGGCACGCGGGCCAGGTCGGGAAGGGTGAGCGCGACGACTTCGCGGGAGACCGCGGGCTCGATCGTGAGCCTCCTGACCCCGTCCGTGCGGACCGAGGCGAGCGCAAGTTCGGGCAGCATGGCCACCCCGAGGCCCGCCGCGACCAGGCTGATCACGGCCGGGCAGTCGTCCGTCGCGAAGTCGATCCGCGGCTCGAACCCGGCCGCCCCGCACACGTCCACCAACTGCGTGCGACAGCGCGGGCAGCCCGCTATCCAGGGCTCGTCCGCGAAGTCCGCCATGGCGACCTCGCGCGCGTCGGCCAGCGGGTGGGTGTCCGGGACGAGGCCGACCAGCCGGTCCACGAGGAGCGGGCGCACCGTCAGGTCCTCCCACTCGCCCGGCCCGCCGCCCGCGCCGTCGTACCGGAACGCGAGCGCCACGTCGCAGTCCCCGTCCCGCAGCATCGCGACCGAGTGCGGCGGCTCGGCCTCCACCAGCGAGACGCGGGTGCCCGGATGGGCGGCACGCAGCGCGGCGAGGGCGGCGGGCACGAGCGTGGAACTGCCGCTCGGGAACGACACGAGCCGTACGCGTCCGGCGCGCAGCCCGACGATCGCCGCGATCTCCTCCTCGGCGGCGGTGAGCCCGGAGAGGATGCCCGCCGCATGCCGCACGAGAACCTCGCCCGCCTGCGTCAGGCGCGTCTCACGGCCCGTGCGCACGATCAGGCGCGTACCGGCCGAGGTCTCCAGGGACTTCATCTGCTGGCTGACGGCCGGCTGCGTGCAGCCGAGCTCACGCGCGGCCCCGGAGAAGGACCCGGTGGCGGCGACGGCGCGCAGGACGCGCAGGTGGCGTGCTTCGATCACGCGCCCAGTCTACGCGACGCATAAGACACCCTTTTATTTGTTGGGGATAACGACGTAAAACCCTTTGGACGATTCGTCCCCTCCCCCGCTACCGTGGCCGTCATGAGACTGCTGACGGTGAACGTGGGGCGACCGAAGCCCGTCGCGTACACGGACGGGCCCGGAGGTGTCACAGGCATCGACAAGCGGCCAGTCCCGGGCCCGGTCATGATCTCGGACCCCGGCCCGAAGGGCGTCGGCGCCAGCGGTCTCGCGGGCGACGCCGTGTGCGACACACGCCACCACGGCGGGAGCGACCAGGCGGTGTACGCGTTCGCGCGCGAGGACCTCGACCGGTGGGAGCGCGAGATGGGCCACCCGCTGGGCAACGGGGCGTTCGGCGAGAACTTCACCACGTACGGCATCGACCTGACGCACGCGAAGATCGGCGAGCGCTGGCGGATCGGCCGGGAACTGGTGCTGGAGATCACGAGCGGCCGCATCCCCTGCCGGACGTTCCAGGCCTGGCTCGGTGAGGAGGACTGGGTCCGGCGCTTCATGCGGCGCGGGGAGACCGGCGCCTACCTGCGGGTGCTCGTGCCGGGCGAGGCGCGCTCCGGCGACCCGATCGAGGTGATCCACCGCCCCGCGCACGACGTCACCGTGCAACTGGCCTTCCGCGCGTCGACGTTGGAGCGCCGGCTGCTGCCCCGCGTACTGGCGGCGGGCGAGGCGCTGCACAGCGAGGAGCTGCGGGCGGCACGGGAGTACGTGGCGAAGTACGGGACGGGCGCGGCGGTGCCGGACCAGGGAGCAGAACCGTCGGTGGCGTCCGCCGCGGAGTCCGGGTGACCTGAGTCCGCCCCGGCCGCCGCCCTTCCACGGCCCGCGTTCCACTGCCCGTCCCCCGGCACGCTTACCGGCATGCCCCACGGCACGCTTCCGTGGTCCGCCCTCGCCGTCGCGGCGTGCCCGTCAGTGGCCCGGGCCGACCGGGTCCGTCATGGCGCTCCAGCCGCCGTCGAGCAGCGCGAAGATCCGGTCGAGGGCGGCTTCGGCGTCCTGACGCCCGTGGACGAGCGAGACCGCGTCGAGGGCGAAGTGGGCCAGCGCCTGGCAGCCGACGTCGTCGGCGGAGAGGCCGGCCTCGGCGGCGATGGCCGCCGCGAGGGAGGTCTCGTGGCGCAGCGCCATGCGCCGGCCGTACTCGCGAAGCGGCGGCGTGGTGTCGATGAGCCGGAGGAAGTCACCGAAGCGGGGGTCGGCGCGGACCCGCCGTGAGCGCTCCTCGCGCAGCAGCCCGCGCAGCGCCTGCGGGACGGTCGTGCCCGCGGGGCGTTCGCGCACCGCGGCGACGAGGGCAGCCTCACGGTCCGTGTCCTCGTCGAAGACCAGCGCCTCCTTGCCGTCGGGGAAGTGCTTGAACAGCGTGGTCACCGAGACGTCCGCCGCCTCGGCCACGTCCCGCACGCCGACCGCGTCGTAGCCCCGCTCGAGGAACAGTTCCAGAGCCGCGTCCGCCAGCGCCTGGCGGGTCGCGGCCTTCTTGCGTTCGCGGCGCCCCATCTCGGTCATGGCACCACAGTAGCGTACTCACTACATAAGTTTATCGGTTGCATTTTTTTAATGGATGCACTTACGTTGGTGGTGCCCGGCGGCCCGATCGTCCGGCCGAGGGCGCCGACGACCACGCCGGCGACGCCGCCCGCTGAGAACGACCGGGGGGCGACGCCGGCCACCCAGATGCCGACCACCCAGAAGAGGGATCTGACCCATGACCACCACCGCACCCCGCGTCGCGATCATCGGCGGCGGACCCGCCGGGCTGATGTGCGCCCGCATCCTGCAACAGCACGGCCTGGACCCGGCCGTCTACGACGCCGACGCCACCGTCGACTCCCGCGATCCCGGCGGCACGCTCGACCTGCACGCCGACGCCGGCCAGATCGCCCTGGAGGACGCCGGGCTGATGGACGCCTTCATGGCGCTGGCCCGCGTCGAGGGCCAGGCCAAGACCCGCAGGGACCACCACGGCACCGTCCTCGCGGAGTACATCCCCGACGGAGACGACACGGCGGCCCCCGAGATCGACCGCGGCCAGTTGCGCGCGATGCTCTACGAGCACCTGGCACCCGGCACCGTCCGCTGGGGGCACCGGCTGCTCCGCGCCGTCCCGGCCGGCGACGGGACGCACCGCCTGGAGTTCGCGGGCGGCGCCCCCGTCCACGCCGACCTGGTCGTCGGGGCGGACGGAGCCCGGTCGCGAGTCCGCCCCCTGCTCACCGACGCGGCACCGGAGTACCTGGGCGTCCGCTTCCTCGACGTACGGTTCGACGACGTCGAGACCCGCCACCCCGGGATCGCCGCGCTGGTCGGTGAAGGCCACCTGTTCGCCAACGACAACGACGGCCGTGCGGTGATCGTCCAGCGCAACAGCAACAACGTGGTCCGCGGCTACATCGCCTTCCGCTCCGCGGCCGACCGGCCCGCCGACGCCGGTGTGGACCCCGGCGACACCGACGCCGTCCGCGCCTTCCTGCTACGGGAGTTCAGCGGCTGGTCGGCGTCCATGCGCCCGCTGCTCACCGACAACGACGGCCCCTACATCCCCCGTACGTTCGAGGCCCTGCCCGCTCCCCTGACCTGGGCGCACCGTCCCGGCGTCACTCTCTGCGGCGACGCCGCCCACCTGATGGCGCCCTTCGGCGGGCACGGGACGAACCTGGCCCTCCTCGACGCCGCCGAACTCGCGCACGAGGTCGCAGGACGGTTCGCCCCCGACAAGCTCGACGAGGCCGTCAGGCGCTACGAGTCGACGATGTTCACCCGGTCCGGCCCTCTGGCCGCCGCGTCGAACAACGCCCTCAGGCACTTCTTCGCCACCACGTCCGCCGACGCCCCGCACCTTCCCCCGGACCACGCCAAGGAACACGAGAACTACCGGGCCGGCGCTGCGAAGTACCGCCGTCGCCGGGCGATGGCGGCCGGGGGCGGGAGCGGGAC
>NZ_JAIUKE010000616.1 GCF_020176795.1 Streptomyces sp. 8L | reverse complement strand
TCCCACAACTCATCAGGCACGAGACGCTCCACTATCCCCACGAGCCCAGACTACCCAACCAAATGAGATGACTTCTTAGAAGAGCTCTCCGCCGAGACATGGCAGCGGGTCGTGGACGTGGTGGCCGAGGCCGATCGATTCGGGCTCCTCGCTACCAGCATGAACGGCCGCACCCTCTGGGCGGTCGTACGCAAAACGGTCCCCGCGTACGCGGGACTGCGGGTCGGGGAAGCGTTCGTACTGCGGCGGGCGGACATCGACGTCGCGGGCGGCTTCGTCCTGGTCGACGAGAACTTGGCTGAGGCGAACGGCAAGTTGGTCTTCGATACTCCCAAGACGCATCAGAAGCGGTGGCTACGAGTCGGGCCTTCGCTGGCGGAGCGGTTGGGCCGGCACCTGGAGACGTTGCCCGCGGGGGAGGACTGCCTGTTGTTCACCACTCCGGCCGGTATGCCGCTGCGCTACAACCAATGGCGCAAGGCGTACTTCGACCCGGCGGTCTCGGCGGCCGGGCTGACGGACGTCACTCCGCACGACCTCCGGGCCTCGCACGGCACATGGGTCGCCGACCGATACGGCGTCATGACCGCAGCGCATCGTCTCGGCCACTCGAACGCAAGCGTCACCACGCGGCATTACGCCCGGCCGGTTGCCGGTCGCGACGACCAGGTGGCGGAAGCGGCGGACTCCTGGCTCAGTGGGGCTGACACCGACGACGGCTCTGCGGGTGCTGTTTCGGACTGAACACCGCACCGCTGCACTCAGTTCAAGGTCCCTGGCCATCCAGCTGGTGCGGGCCCCTCCTGGTTCGGCTCTACGTCGAGCCGTTGGGGTCCCGCGTGTACCTCGCCGCGATGGCAAGGTTCGGTGGTCGGTCGAGCGCGCCTTCGCCTGGTCGCAGCAGTTCAAACGACTCCGCATCCGCTACGGGCGATGCGCCCGACCTTCACCAGGCCCTGCTTGAACTGGCCTGCAGTTTCATGTGCCTCCGCCGCCTGCGAACCTCATTATGAAGCGATCAGTAAGGGACCGGACGGATTTTAGCGCTATTGCATGTTGCGGCGGTACCGCGGCTGCATATACAGGCGAAGACCGAAGGCAAACAAGATGACAGTGACTCCCCAGGCACCTGGGCTGGCCGCTGGATAAAGAGGGATGGCCCACCACCGGGGGACAGCATGCCCTACCGCACCGTAGGCGCGGCCCAAGCTCGCGGTGACAAGCATGATCAGCAAACAGACGCCGCCGGCCGCTGCCTCATTACCGAAGCGTCGCACGATCAGGGCTGCGGCCAGTAGGAGCATGAGGTTGCGGGCGACGTCGATGCCCACCATGAGCCCAACCACATGGCCGAGCGCTGCCGTGGCGACGATAACGAGTCCATCCCAGCGGCTCACAGCTACAGCTGCTGTGACTTCAGCAGCGACTATCTGGCGCTCCAGGCAGTACAGCATGGGGAGGACCACGATCAGTGGTGTGAAGTAGCGAGTTGCGATGCCAGAGAAGTGACCCCCAAGGTCGGGCAGCGGAACGGACCTTTCGCCGACTCCCTGGCAGGCCAAAACCAGCACGACGATCGCGACGGGGACCACCCACCAGCGTCTCACGGTGGTCAGATAGAGCTTCACGAGGTCTCCGGTGTGCAGAAGCGCTGGCTGCGGATGGCCTGAGTGAACCATGCGGACTGTTTTGAGGCGGAGAGCGCCCTGATCTGCTGCAGCTGTGCCCAACCCTGGTCGGTGAGTGTGGCGTGGGCTTGCTCCTCATCAACTCCCATCACGAGCATGGCCCAAGTGTCGGCAATGGAGGGCTGTCCGCAATCGTGAACGCCGTGGAGTGTGGCGATCCCGGCTACAGCGGACTGGGCGAGCGCGTAGTCGAGTTTCTCCGATGACATGTCGGGAGACCATTGAAGCGGCCAGGTGCTGGATCTCAAAGGGAGATCCGGCGAAGTCATTTCCAGGGCGCGGGGAGACGGGAGCCCTACCGTGTGCAATGCCTGAAGCCTCGGCAAGACGGCCTGTCGCATCTGATCAGCCTGGTTCGAGTATTCCGACGGCAGGCAGATGGAAGGCGAGATCCCGGTACAAACTGTGTGGCCGGTCCGGGGGTCCGTCAGCGGATCGAATCCCCAACCGAGCACGAAGCTTCGGCCGACGAACACGACACCAACGGCCAGGATGGCGCTCACAGCGAGCAGCCAAGGACGGCGGCGCACCCCTGTGAGCAAAAGCGCGGCAAGGGCAAACCCGGCCACCACCACCCAAGGAATGAGGTAGACGCGTGGATCGAGCAGGTCAGTGAGTGTGGAGCTTTCGGTCAGCAAGCCCCCGAGATGCCGCCAAGCTGGGCTGCTTATCGACTGTGGGATGGCGATGAAGGCCCAGCAGGCGACTGCCGCAAGAGGTGCGGCCACCGCACGCGGGCACACCTTTCCCAGCGCCCAGCCTACGACCGCCCACCCCCAGGGCAGTATCAGCAGATGCGCAATTGCGAGCAGTCCGCGTCCGTCGGGCCACGCGCCGTTCTGAGTCCTGGCGATGATCAAAGCGCCAATTACCAGGAGGATTTGAAGGACGATGACCGGTGTGGTGGCCCACAGGAACCTGTGCACCCGGCCGCGTACGGATACTGCGGCAAGTGGGCCGCTGCGACGTTGGCGTCCAGCTTCCCACGCGGCTGCCCCCGCTACAGCCGGAGCGATGACGGTGACGCCCAATGCTGCTTGTTCTCCCGACGTCACTCCGTAGTCAGAGAATCCACCGAAGACGGCACCGCTGATGATGGCGCTCATGTACAGAAGCGCCGGCAGGAACAGCCAAGGGGTAGCTGAGGCACGCAAATTGGCCAGGGAGATCACAGTTCCCCCGTCCTCAGTAGGGTCGTGTATGCGCTCTCCAGCCGTCGACCTGGAGCACAGTTGTAGTCAGCGTGGCTCTCGAACTGCGCCACTGTGCCTTGGAAACGAAGGGTGCCGTTTTCCAGGACCACGACCTCGTCGAAGGCTTGATCCAAGTCGGTGATGTCGTGTGTGGAGACGATCACGCTGACAGAACCGCGCAGCTCGTCGAGCAGATCTAGAAAGCGGCGTCGTTGCATGGGGTCCAGGCCGACGGTTGGCTCGTCTAGGAGCAGCAACTGCGCATCGTGCACAAGGGCCTGCGCTATCGCGAGTCGTTGGCGTTGCCCGCCGGACAGCGTGCCGACCTTGTCCTTCCTCTTCTCTGTGAGGCCGACTCGCTCGATGGCCTGCGGTACTGCCCGCCATGCCTCCCGCTCGCTCATCCCTTTGAGCCAGCCGACGTAAGCGATGTGCTCCCGGCAAGTCATGCCTGACAGGAACTGCGGGTTTTGAGGCAGCCACGAGACCTTGCGCCGGTAGGAGCGCAAGGCCGTCCTCCCCACGGGACTGAGTCGCCCCAGGCGGACAACTCCGTCTTGGGGACGATAGGCGCTCGCTCCCAGGGCGAGGAGCGTGCTCTTTCCTGCACCGTTGGGCCCCAGCAGTACCGTGTGCCCGGACGCGAAGCTCACGTCGAGCCCGTTGAGGACGGGGCGACCACGGCGGCTGTAGCTGAAGGTGCAGGACTCGTATTGCAGTGGCATGTACGGCTACCTCATAGAAAGGGGGCTGGGGGGGGGCGCCCCCCCCCCCCCACGGGGGGGGGCGCCGGGCGGGGGGGTAGAGTTTCTGGGGGGGGCTTTGGCCCACCAACGGGGACGCCACCAAACTGAGGGCGGCAGAGATATTTTAGGG